>CAZFAK010000089.1:0-11018 GCA_964517045.1 uncultured Spirochaetia bacterium
CACCCACAGCGAGTATGTGGTTTCATGTAGGTGCTAATATGGACCAGCGTGAAAAAGCTTATATTGGTACTATGACTGCCAAAGCCCTGGGTGTCACTGACATGACCGGGCAAATGGTATCCATCAGTACACCTGATGAAGCTAATAAAACCATCGGTGTTGTAGATGAAGCTCTGAAAAAAGTAAATAAACAGAGAGCGGATCTTGGTGCTTACCAAAACAGACTGGAGCATGTAATGGCAGGTAACAGTATTGGCGCTGAAAACCTTCAGGCTGCTGAAAGCCGTATTCGGGATACCAATATGGCCATGAAAATGTCTGAATTTGTAAAAAATCAGATACTGCGGCAGGCCGGGGTGGCAATGGTTGCCCAGGCTAACATGAAGGGTGAATCTGCCTTAAGGTTACTACAATAAATATAATCATACTCATCCGGAACTCCCTTAAACGGGATTCCGGGTGAGTATGTAATAAAGGAAATAATCATGCTTAAAGAAGTCAAGAAAAAATTAAATCAATATGGTTATCAGGCATCTTTTCTGCCCTATCATAAAAAAAAGGATATAAATTTTTACAGAAACAAAAAAGATGCTGTTTCCGGTGATAGGTATCTCACTATCAGAACCAATGACGGTCATGTTATCGGCCGGCTCTATAATATAACCAATGGTCATAAAAAACTGCATGCTGATGATATAAACAGTATAGTTAATTTTTTCACTCTTTACCAAATCACCAATTCCGGCAAAGTAGCAGCTGCTTTAAAAAAAATACTCCCCTCTGAAAAGAAATAACTCATAATTTTATTTTATGAAAAAACAACCAGGCAGCTGAAAATAATAAAAGCTGACCGGTTTTTTCAAAGTTATTGACATTTTAACGCGCTTATTATAGAATACGTGGCAATATTATGGAGAATTATGGCAAAAAAAAATAACAAACGGGAAAAAGGACCCCGGCTTAATGAAAAAATAACAGCACCTAACGTGCGCTGTATTATTGACAATGGTAACAATCTGGGAGTAATGCCCGTTAAAGAGGCTTTATCCAGAGCAAAAGATGAGGGGTTGGATCTGGTAGAAATATCACCGTCAGCCAATCCTCCTGTATGCAAGATAATTGATTATGGTAAATATATCTATAAACAAAAAAAGAAAAAAAAAGAAGCTAAAAAAAACCAGAAAATAGTACATTTAAAAGAGATAAAGATGCGGCCTAAAACCGATATTCATGATTACAACTTCAAAGTAAAACATGCCAAAGAGTTTATTGCCAAAGGAGACCGGGTTAAGTTTACGATCAGATTCCGCGGCCGGGAGATGAACCATACGGAAACCGGATTCACCAAATTAAATAAAATTATGGAAGATATGAATGAAGTTGCAATAGTGGATTCCAAACCCAAAATGGAAGGGCGCAATATATTTATGACTATTGTCCCCAGAAAAAAATAATTAAAATTATTAAAAGGAATAATATATGCCTAAACTTAAAACACACCGGGGTGCTAAAAAAAGATTTAAAAAAACAGGCAAAGGCAAAATCAGAGCTAATAATTCAGGAGCCCGCCATATTCTTACCAAGAGAAGCCGTAAAAACAAACGGCAAAAAGGGGCTTTCGAATTAACAAATAAAGAAAGCAATAAAATTAAAAAACTGGTGCCACAATACAACTAAGGAAAAACAATGCCACGCAGTAAAAATATACAAGCGCAAAAAAAACGCGCCCGAAAAATTTTCAAACAAACCAAAGGTTTTTACGGCCGTAAAAAAAATACTTACAAACTGGCCAAACAAAGCGCTTTACGCGCCAACATGTTCGCTTTTGCTCACCGCCGCAAGAAAAAAGCCCGCTTCCGGCAATTATGGAACATACGTATAGCTGCAGCGCTGGAGCCGTATGGCTTCTCCTATTCTGATTTTATAGGAGCTCTTAAAAAACACAATATTTTGCTAAACCGTAAGTCACTGGCTTTTCTCGCTGCCAAAGACAATAAAGCTTTTGCTACTGTGGTCAATGCTGTAAAAGCGTCACAATAAATCATATCATGGTGCGCTATCTTACAGCCGCACTCCTATGCCTTAGCCTGTTTGCCTACGCCACTGATTTCCACTATACAGTCTCGCCCTATTTCCGTACCCGTAATCATGGCGCGGTTTTTGTAAATTACAACCGTATGCTGGGCCGCAATTTTTTCGGTAAAACCTACAAAAGTCTCGTATCCCTGCCTGTCGGGGTTAAACACTCTTTTTTTAACAACTTTCAGGTAAGATTTACCTGGCCCGTGACTATAGCTGCTTTTTATCTGCTCAATAAGGAAAACCGTTATTCATCCCAGGCCGGACAGCCAATACTGGCTTTGAACTTTAACTGGGACGACATTGAGTACAACTCTACCAAAGGGGTTATGCTGCGGGTAATGCTTAAATTTAAATCACCTTATGAGGATAGCGTACTGACCAATAAAGGCCGGAGCTATTATAAAAACAATTTTACTGCTGAAGCACCCGGAATAGAAGACGGAACTGATTTTTATCCGGCTGTAAAAGCGCGCTTTAATTATGACATAGGTTATATGTACGCTAAAAAAATATCGCAAAAATCAACTATACAGTTTAACTTCCGCTACAATTACTCCTTTACAACAGCAGAAGAAAACGGTATTATGACCAATATTTTTCCGGTAGGAGGATGGACGAGAAAAAAAATAATTACCAGCCGGGATACTGCCGGTAACGAGACCCAGGTAACCAACAAATCTTTTATCCTTTTCGGGTTCATACCAATGTTTAAAAACTGGTTCTGGAGACAGAACGGCAGTGACCCCTGGTATGATAAAAAAAATGACTACCTGCTTTTTACCGGCTCTATTGACACATTTATTAATACAGATTATTATATAAATAATAAAAAAATTATAATTGCTTTTAAACCATATATAGAATTTGCTTTTTTCAAGCGGTTTAGCAAAGAAAGCCTGGAAAAAACACGTTTGGTTATCAGTCCGGGAGTATGGCTTAAAGTAACCAAATGGTTCAGGTTTGTTGCCGGACTGCACAAAACAATTTATGCGGAAAAAGGTTATAATTATAAACAATCATTTTTCCTGAGTTTAAGGGTGGCCTACTAATGATACTGGAAACTGATACTGTCATAAATAATTTAAAAAATGCTTTACAAAAAGCAGACTCCGTTAAAGCAGTACAACAAGTAAAAACCCGCTTTCTGGGAAAAAAAGGAACTATAACTGCTGCCGTTAAAAAAATAGGTGCTCTTCCGCCGGAAAAACGCCGTGACGCCGGACAAAAACTTAACCAAATAAAAAAAACAGCTGAAACCCTCATTAAAGATAAAATGAACAATCTGCAAACAGCCGGTGCTGCAACTCCCTCCGGCAATACTGCTGCTATTAAAATGCCCGGGCGCTCCCACAGCAGGGGTTCCATTCATCCGCTGACTATTATAAAAGATGAAATAATAAGCCGTTTTAACAAAATGGGATTTTTAACAGTAGAAGGTCCGGAAATAGAAAAAGAGTATTACAATTTCGAAGCGCTTAATATTCCGGCCTACCATCCGGCCCGGGACACCCAGGATTCTTTCTATATTCAGGACGATTACCTGCTCAGAACCCAGACCTCGCCGGTACAGCCCCGCATTATGGAAAAAACACCACCGCCTATAGCAGTAGTATGTCCGGGACGGGTTTTCCGGCGGGATACTGTCGATGCTTCCCACTCCCCTGTTTTTCACCAGATCGAAGGTCTTTTTATCGATAAAAATATCAGCATGGCTGATCTTAAAGGACTGCTGCACCATTTTTGTAAAAGTATGTTCGGTGAGGATGTTAAGATCCGTTTCCGGCCGGACTATTTCCCCTTTACCGAACCTTCCTGCGAGATAGCTATCTCCTGTCCTCTGTGTAAGGGCAGCGGTTGCTCTACCTGCCAGAATGAAGGCTGGATAGAGATACTGGGAGCCGGTCTGGTCAATCCTAAAGTACTTTCCGCTTCCGGTATTGATCCTGAAGTTTATTCCGGCCTGGCCTTTGGCATGGGAATAGAACGGATAGCTATGATAAAATACAGCATACCTGATATCCGGCTTTTCTTTGACAACAATTACAAATTTTTAAAACAGTTCGTTTAAATTGAGGCAAACATGTTAGCAAGTTATAACTGGTTAAAAGAATATTGTGAAAGCAAACTGGATCCTGATACTATGGCGGCAAAATTTACAGCCGCCGGTCTGGAAGTCACTTCTGTTACTCCGGTTAACCAGCCTGTAGCAGAACTTTATATTGGCATTATAGACAAAATAGAAAAACATCCCAATGCTGATAAACTATCACTTGTATCAGTAACTACGGGCCGGAAGCAATACAGCGTAGTCTGCGGCGCTCCCAATATACAGGAAAAACAAAAAATACTGCTCGCTGCTCCGGGCGCAGTGCTGCCTGGTAATTTTAAAATAAAAAAAACCAAAATACGCGGTGTAGCATCCAGCGGTATGATATGCTCCAGGGAAGAACTGGGACTGGAGGAAAAAAGCAGCGGCATCTGGGTTCTGCCGGAAAAAGCACAGCTCAGTGATTCTCCCGCCCAGTATATTGGTCAACCTGATTATATTTTTGACATTGATCTTACTTCCAACCGGGGCGACTGTTTAAGCATAATCGGTATAGCGCGTGAACTTTCAGCTATAACCGGAAATTATTTATCATATAAAGAGCCTAAAAAATATCCCAACCGCACGGGTAATATTAATATCAAAGTCACAGCTCCTGAAAAATGTCCCCGCTATACTGCCAGGCTGGTGCGAAATGTCCGGATCAGCGCCTCACCGGAATGGCTCCGACGGAGGCTTTACCTGCACAATATACGACCCATAAACAATGTAGTTGATATTACCAATCTGGTATTACTTGAATACGGCCAGCCCCTGCATGCCTTTGATTATAATAAAATTAACGGCAAAAAAATAAATGTCAGGACTGCTGACAAGGGTGAATCTATAAAAACCCTTGACGAACAGGAACACACCCTGGACAATGAAGACCTGGTTATTTGTGATGCCAGACGGCCCATAGCACTGGCCGGTATAATGGGAGGTGAAAACACCGGTATTGACAACAACACCAGCGACATTCTGATCGAATCCGCCTGGTTTGATCCCCTTACTATCCGTAAAACCTCCAAAAAGCATAAAATAAGCAGCGACTCCTCTATCCGTTTCGAAAAAGGCGTGGATATAAGTAAAGTTACTGATGCTCTCAATTACTGCGCAGGCCTTATCCGGCAGCTTGCCGGCGGCGAGATAGTCAGCAGTGTAAAAGATATATACCCCCAAAAGCATACACGCCGGGAAATTATTTTAAAATACAGTAAAATCAACCGTTATCTGGGCTGTTCCCTTGATAAAAATGAAATTATTAATATCCTTACCAGACTTGATTTTAAAATAAAACATAATGACAAAGAACAGGTACAGCTGCTGGCGCCTCTCTCCCGGCATGATGTAGTCTATGAATGGGATGTCATTGAAGAGATAGGCAGAATTTACGGTTATAATAAACTGCCGGAAAAACTGCCCTATATCTCCAATTCCACTATGCAGATTGAAGCGCAGGCTGAAAACAGCTTTCAGGAAGCGGCAGCCGGTCTGGGCTACAACCAATGTATAAATTTTTCTTTTCTGGACAACAGTTATATAAAAAAAGCGCTGCCGGATACGGAAAAGCTGGTAAAAATAGCTAATCCGGTTAACAGCAACACTGCCTACCTGCGCCCTGATCTTCTCTACGGTCTGCTGGGTAATGTAAAAACCAATCTTGACCACCAGGTAAAAGAACAGAGCAAAATTTTTGAAATAGGCAGGGTCTTTACCCGGGCTGATCACCGGCAAAAACATACAGAAAAAAAAACAATTGGCTTTCTGGGTTATGGTCCGGTGGAAAAACCTAACTGGACTACCCCGGAACGAAGTTTTGATTTCTATGATCTCAGCGGCGATATAGCAGCTTTTATCAATGATAAAGAGCGGCTAACCCTAAATCCGGAACCAAACTCCTTGTTTGAGCCGCAGTGGAGCGCTGCAGTTATATATGCTGAACAAAAAATAGGAATTGCCGGAAAGGTTAAACAAAATATACTTGACTATTTTGATATAAAAAGAAATAACATATTCTTTGCGGAACTGGATCTTGTTCTGCCGGCTGTCCGTACGCATAAAGTAAAACGGTTTACCCCTTTTTCCCCCTATCCTTCTGTTTACCGCGATATTGCACTGGTTACGGCAAAAGATTATGACATATCCGGAGTAGCCTCCCTGATAAAAAACAGCAGTAAAGAGGTTGTTGATATAACTATCAGCAATATCTACAGCGGCCGGCAGATAGGACCTGGTAAAAAATCAGTTGTTTTTGCAGTAGAATACTGCTCTATGGAAAAAACACTGTTAAAAGAGGATGTTGATTGGCTTGAAAAGCAAATATGTGATAAAATACTGTCATCACATCCGGTTGAGCTCAGATAATATAAAAGGGAGAAGAGGCAATGGAAGAAAAAACAAATGCTACTTATGATGAGATCAGAACTTTAATTGAACAACTGAAAGAAAAAAACAGGCAGCTGGCAGAAAGCAATAATGCTTTAGAATCCAAACTGCAAAAAGCAGCTTCCAGCAGTGAGATTGATAACCTGAAAAAACAGCTGGCAGAGACCAAAAAAGCATTAACTCAAGCCCAGGCTGAAAACAGCTCACTGCAGGAGAAACTTGATTCCATACTGGCGGTTTTAAAAGATGAAAACCGGCAAAGTGCTGCGCCGCAAGAAGATACCGGTCCCGCAGCCGGTTTGGAAGAAGAAGAAGAAGAAAATGACAGTGATACAGCAGCTGCTGCAGAAGAGGAAGAAGAAGATAGCGATACACAGGAAGAAACAGAAACAGCCCCGCAGCCGGCTGAGGAAGATGAAGAGGAAACAGATGCTGCAGATAATGCTGCTGTGACTGAACAGGAATCTGCTGCGGATAAAGAGCAGGATACCGAAGAAGCAGAAGAAGCAGAAGAAGAAAAAGAACCAGAAAAAGAAGAAAAAGAAGAGGAAGAAGAGGAAGATCCCTTTGCGGATGAAGACGATATGGATGATGATGAAGATTTTTTCAGTAATCTGCAGGCAGATAAGGATGAGTAAATATGTCTTCTGAGGTTATCAGTGTTAAAATACATGATCAGGAATACAAGATAAAACTGGGCGCCCAGCAGCCGGAATATATTAAAAAGCTTGCTTCCTATGTGGACAATAAAATCAAAGAGTTTGCTGACATGTTTCCGACCATTCCCTACCAAAAATTATTAATACTGGTATGTCTTAATATCAGTGATGAATATTTTAAAAAGGGAACCGGAGAAGATACTACAGAATTGCTGAATAACATAAAACAACTGCTTATTGAGTAGTTACCAGCTATTACATGATTTTTAATTTATAAATATACTTCCATTTTTTACCGGTAATATAAAACAGTTTTTTCTGTTTATTATAAGCTATACCGTTTAAAACCGCATCCCTGTCATTATTTCTTTCTTTCTGCGCAAGTTTTTCAAGATCAAGCACCTTTACCACTACACCGTCCTCAGGATCGATTGCCACAATACGGTCGGACCGCCATATATTAGCATAAAGGTAACCGTTTATATATTCCAGTTCATTAAGATATTTGACCGGTATATTGTGCAGAGTTACTTTGATACGTTTTCGCAGTTTGAAACCGGCAAAAGAACGAAGCCATACATAACTGCTGCCGTCAGTCATATAATATCCTTCCGGAGCTGTTGTAATCCCCCACCCCTCACCCCGGTAGTAAATAATATCCTGCAGCTTAAAATCATTGATGTCATAAAGATAAGCCTTTCCCGCTTTCCAGGTTAACTGCAGCAAATGGTTGTCTTTTAAGGCAAGCCCTTCGGCAAAATTCTCTTCAAGCAGATACTGCCTGATAACCTTGCCTGTATTAATATCAATGCATTTTAAAGAAGAACGGCCTTTAAGCCCTGTACTTTCATAGAAAAAACCGTTAGTATAAAGCAGCCCCTGGGTAAAATTACGGCCGTAATGGGGAATCTCTCCGGTTACTTTATATTTTAAATGTACAACCCCGCCCGGAAGATAAAAAAAGAGTAACCATAAAAACAGTATTTTTTTCATCAGGCAATTATAACATCTCAATTTAAAAAATACATTTCATAGGTGCGCCGGTAATCAATCCAGCGGATAATATCACTGACCAGGACACTGTTTTGTAAAAGCAAAGCTTTTTTTACTATAATTCTCACTGAAGTATTGAGTCTGATATTAAACCCCCAGGCGCAGCGGGGAGGAGCAAAGCTGACTTTTCCCTGTTTGTCTTTGTAAAAAACATCCCTGTTCATTTTACCGCTCATATGCAACCATCCATGTTTAGCTGAGCTGATCTAAAATAGTTATCAGCAAATGTTACAGAGTTTGGGTATAAACCGGAATTATATTATTACTCTCTAACATTATTAATCTGAAATACATCCTGTCTCTCTGTCGGCAGTTCGCCGCTGCCGTATTGCTGTCTTGTTTTTACCAGATCAACTTTATACAGTTCACCGTTTCTGTAATATACCAGTGAGTTACCATCTTTTGCCAGCTGCGGCCGGTTGCGGATATAGTCATTATCCCAGAAAATAAATATAATTTTCAGATTAAAATCTATAACTTTAATACAGTCATTAATAAATTTCTCGTTAGCGGCAAAAGCAACTATCTGCCCGTCAGCTGATATGGAAGGCAGATTGTCTTTTGATTTTATATTATGCGTAAGGTTAAACATTTTTTTCAGTTGAAAATCAAACATATAAATATCATATATATCATTATTACGGTCTGACTGAAAAACAATCCGGTTAGCGGTTTCATCAATATCCGGGTGGATATCCCGCGCTGAATTATCCGAGATATTTATCATAAATTTATTCTGCAGATCAGCAGTATAAATTTCAAAATTACCCTTATCAACCGCTTCATAAACCACACTGCTGCCGTCACCGGCAACCCGGGGCCGTTTACAGTAAAACAAAGGATCAGATACCAGCAGTTCCTCACCGGTTTTCCGGTTTAAAACATATATCTGGTTTTTACGTTCCCTTTTGGTGGATTCATAAGCTAGTATACGGCCGTTATAATCTACAGCCGGATTAAGATTATCCGACATATTATGCAGTTCATATTGAATAAAATATTTCGGATCCTGATTAAAATCCGCTACATTGGCCCGGAAAATTTCATAATTGCGGAAACGGTCACTGGCAAAAAAGATCTCATTACCGTTTTTCGTCATTGCAGGTGAACTGTCCCGGCAGCCTTCAAAACGGGAAAACTCAAACAACTCCACCTCACCCGGATTACAGTAAAAAAGACGGCTGTCCTTACCCTCCTTGATAATTAAAGCAAAGTGTTCACCAGTATAACTCAGATCATAATCTATTACTTTTTTATCAATCGTAAGCAGCTTTTGTTCAAAGTTGCTCATTACTTTAGCATTGACTTTTACCAGTTTAAAACCCTGTAAATTGGTATAACTGGGATATACCCGCTTCAAGCGCCATACCCGGTGGGGTTTTATGCGGTTAAACTCACGGGCCGCAAAGACTGCTGTAACAAGCAGTAAAAAACAAGTAATAATAAATTTGTTTTTACAGAACATGTTTATTTAAAATAAAATAATTATTATATTATCGTCAATTTTAAGAAAAATATTCACATATTTTTAAAAAATACCGAATATTTTATCATGTTAAGCAATAATATAGTAAAAAGGATATAATAGGCTGATGAAAGTTATTATAACGATCCTGCTTGTAATCTCCCTGAGCCGGGCCGGAGAGCACATACTGGACTATGACTCCTTTAATCTGCTTAAGGAGACTGCCGGCAGAGAGAGAGTGCTTGATATCCTGGGACGGCATCAGTATAAAGCTTCCAACCAGGCAACAGTCTATCTTATTGCCCGGTATTATACCCTTAACTGTTCCAATTATCCCCGGGCGCTTACCATGCTTTCCGGTTTAACCAATCCCTCGGCTTACTGTCTCAATCTGCAGGGATACTGTAACTACAAGCTTGATAATTATGAAACCGCGCAAAAAAATTTTCAAATGAGTTACAGCAGGTTAAAACCGCCTGCGCATTTTGCCAGGCTTAATCAAATAATCGCCGCTTATAAACATGGAAAAACCAATACAGCTAAACGCCTGCTGTTTAAAACTCTGCAGAGATTTCCCGCTGCCCACAGCCTGCATCTTTTAAAAACTATCCTGCTTTACCATACTGATACTGCCGGCCGGGCTGTTCAGAGCCTGGGGCGGGCAGCTGTATATGAAACCAATAATTTCAATACAGCTGATTATTATTACCTCTACGGGCTTATAAAGGAAGCTCACCACCACTATCAAAAAGCCTTAAGTTATTATAAATACGCCTACACTCTTAATCCTGATACTGTACCCCTGAATTATAAACTGCACAGTATAAAAAAGATCATAAGCAACAGAAACAGAAAACTCTCCCCCTATGCATTCAACAGAGACGAAATAAAAAAATATAAACTTACACCTGCTGCAGCTGAAAACAGTTTTCTAAGTTCCAGACAGATAAAACATAAACTGGACCTCATCCGCAAATTAATTAAGGAGCATAAATACAGACTTGCCTACTATGAATGCCGCAGCCTGCACAAAGCCAATACAGGTGTTTATAACAGAGATATATATTTTTACATGGCTACCGCTTCTTATAAACTGGGGGTAATATCCAATGCTCTGGCAGAGATAAATAAAGCAGCTTCCTTTTCCGGAAATCACCTTATCAGCAAAACAGATATCCTGGAATTTAAAAGCCGGCTGGACCAGGCTTTTACTGAAAAAAGCCGTACCAGAAAACAGATAGAAAAATATAATTTAAATAAAAATATTGAGCAGCAGATGATCTAT
>CAZFAK010000090.1:0-2767 GCA_964517045.1 uncultured Spirochaetia bacterium
CTCTTCTTGCGGCTGTAGCCCAGAGCGCGGCCAAATTTGCCAATGATCTGCGGCTTATGCAGCATAAAAAAGAGATGGAAGAGCCTTTTGGTAAAAAACAGATCGGTTCTTCAGCCATGGCTTACAAGCGCAATCCCATGCGCAGTGAACGGGTCGGCTCCCTGGCCCGTTTTGTGATGGCTTTGCCGGCCAGTACTGCTTATACAGCTTCTACCCAGTGGTTTGAACGCACGCTGGATGACAGCGCCAACAAACGTCTTGCCGTAGCCCAGGCCTTTCTGGCAACAGACGCGATACTGGATATTTACAGTAATATTACTTCCGGCATGGTTGTGTATAAAAAAATAATAAGCCGTAATATAGCGGCGGAACTGCCCTTTATGATTACCGAGAATATACTGATGCAGTGTGTAAAAAAGGGCGGGGACCGGCAGGAACTGCATGAGAAAATACGTCAACTTTCCATGCAGGCTGCCAGAGAGGTAAAGGAAAAAGGCCGTTCCAATAATCTGACTGAGCTGATCGCAGCTGATCCTGCTTTTGACCTTAGCGCAGCCGAGCTGGAACAATTAATGGAACCGGCTAAGTATACCGGCCGCAGTAAAGAGCTTACAGAGCAGTTTCTTAAACAGGAGATAGATCCGGTGGTACGGAAAACCCGCCGCCGTCAGACTTCATTAAAGGTGTGAGAACAGCAATAATCATACAGGCCAGAACAGGTTCCAGCCGATTACCGGCAAAAGTTTTAAAAAAAATTGGTTCCAAAACAATGCTGGAATATTTACTGGACCGTACTGCTGATTCCGGTTTTATGAATATTCTCGCAGTACCAAGCCGGGAATTAAAACATTTTCGTTTTTTAAAAAGCAAATATCAGCAGCTGCAAATTTACGGCGGCAGTGAAGAGAATGTACTGGACAGATACTACAAGGCGGCCGCCAAATACAATATAAAGATTATTATAAGAGTAACAGCTGACAATCCTTTTACTTGTGTGGCAGCAATAAAAAGTCTGCAGGCCAAACATATACTGCAAAAAGCAGACATCTCCTATTACCGAAAGCTGCCCTACGGCAGCGGCAGTGAGATAATCTCCTGGTCTGCTTTAAAAAAGGCCTGGAAGAGAGCGGCCAGCGCTCCGGAGCGGGAACACATTACTCAGTATTTTTACAAAAACAAGTCCTGTTTTAAGATATATACTCCCCTGGCAGAGCCCTTATTGCGCGCTCCTCAACTGCGCCTGACAGTTGACACTAATGTTGATTTTAAACAGTTTAAAAAAATTGTTAAAAACATACCGGCGCAGGGCAATTATATCAGACTTCAGGATATAATAGCTTATTTCAAAGCTGACTGAAACCGGTTCAATACATAATAGTATTTTATTTATCTTTTTCCGTAAAATTTTTTTCCCACTGCTGTTTATAAGCCTGGTAGAACCCCTGCATGACAGGCGCGGGCAGTTTAAAACTGTTGAAATCCTGCTTAAGCAGGCGCATATGAAAATTATCAGCTGTAAAATTGCTTAGGGATATATGACGGCCGATCAGGTTAAGGCAGATCCCGTCTTTTACCGGAAAACTGTCAGCTGAGAGAGCCTTTTTAAAAAAGCTGTAATCAGTTTCCGTTGCAGGGATAAAAGCGGTAAAACTGTTTTTACGTATAAAAAGATTTGTATTGGTAAGATAGGTTACGACAGGCGGCCATTCGGCGCGGGTTACACCGCCCAGCTGCGCCAGGGGAAATAAAACAGCCGGCCGCAGTTCAGGTGTCAGTTTTTCATATATTTTAAAAATATGTTTTTTAAACGCCGGGGCCCGGGTCTGACGCAGGGCCCGGAGAAAATTTTTAACATAATTTTTTTTATCCCGCGCTTGATCAATCTTTAATAACTCCAGCGCCGGTAAAACCGCTTCCGGAGCAAACATCTCCATATACCGGGCATTGTACTGGGAGAGAGCAGGAGAGTGACTGGAAAAAAACCGGAAGAC
Source organism: uncultured Spirochaetia bacterium (assembly GCA_964517045.1). GTDB lineage: Bacteria > Spirochaetota > UBA12135 > COTS27 > CAZFAK01 > CAZFAK01. The sequence continues at coordinate 1,992 of CAZFAK010000090.1, forward strand.
AAGATTTAATAAAAGGTTGGGGTTATCCTTCAGTTTTTTAACAGCTTCTTTGCTCTGCGCCTTGTTTTTCCAGGAGCGGTCACCGGCCTTAAGATAGAGTTCCTTGTGCGCAGCGGTTAATTTTATATTACTGAAAACAGGCCGCAGCAGCAGGTTTGTTTCTTGCTTACTGGTTTGTGCGGCAGCCGGCTGGTAATATGTACCTTTTTTAAAATTAGTACCTTTAAAGGCAAGTCCGGCCACGCCCCGGCCTGTGATATGATGCTGGATTCTGCCGTTATAGCGGTTTATAGCGGCTCTGCCGTCCGAGGTATGATCTACAAACAGACCTGGTGAGGAAAAACCGCGCCGGAAGTGGCAATAACCCGGTGTTTTCTTTTTTTGTTCAGTATTATACTGGTCATTACCGCTAAGGTCTATACAAAAGCCGAAACCGTTGACACTGCCTGCGCCCAGGCCCAGGTCAAAAAGCCGGTATTGGTCATTGCCCTGGCGGTCATAGAGAAAACCGGCAGCCAGGTCATGGCCGCAGCCGGCCGCAACCGCATAAGAGCTATACTGGTCATTACCTTTTAGATCCAGTAAATATCCGGCAGCGAGATGAATGCCCGCGCCCTGCACATACTGGTGTGCATTGTAAATATCATTTCCCTCAAGATCTATAAGAGTGCCCTGGCCCAGCCAGTAGGAGCAGCCCTGGGCAAAATTATCAGCAGTGTACATGTCATTGCCATCTTTATCCAGCAGCGCCCCCCGGCCGCCGCAGGCATGGGGGC
>CAZFAK010000090.1:2777-10973 GCA_964517045.1 uncultured Spirochaetia bacterium
GCGCCCTGGGCAAAGGAAAGGGTACGGTTTTCATAACGCAGATTATCCGCAGCTCCGCCGCGGGCGTAATAAAGGTCATCGCCTTTACAGTCATATAAAAGGGCCATGCCCTCTACTCCGGCCAGTCCCTGACCGTGGGAGCCGAGCAGATACCGGTCCTCGCCGGCAGCATCGTAAAGCAGGGCAGTGCCGCTAAAGGCATAGGCTTGTGCATACTGAGAAGCCTGGTAAATATCATTACCGCTTTTATCATATAAAAGGGCATAACCGCCGGCAGCGGCAGCCAGACCTAAATTTTCTTCCCGGTAAACGTCATTACCGCCAAGGTCAAAAACAAGCGCCATGCTGAAAAAAGAGAAAGCAATACCGCCCCCGGAGGCAGTATAAAGATCATTGCCCCGGCAGTCCAGGACAATGATAACCGTGCCCGGATCAGGCCGGCTGCGGAAACGGTAGAGGTCATCACCGCCGGGATCATAATAGACAGCGCTTTTATTTTTAACATTTACTATATCATTATTGCTGCTGCCAATAATAAGCGGCAGTTCAAGGTTGGTTACTGCAGAAACCAAAGCGGCAGTGTCAGCCGGCAGAAGCGGCAGCCAGGCTTTTCTTTGCAGGCTACGCTGCAGCTTATAAAAATTACTGTAAAACCGCTCGCCTTTATAATGATTGTTTTCCTGTTTAAGATAACGGCGCAGCCGCTTGTATTGGGAAGCAATTTTGATTGCTTTATCCGGTCCCGGTATCCTGTTTTCGGTTATCAATTTTATTATGCTCGCAGCAGGGTAAGTTTTGAGAAATTTCTGTACCAGAGGGGTGTTGTGCTTTAACACCCTGAGCTGTTCTTCAAGAAAAAGAGCAAGTTTTTGCTGCTGCCAGCCCAGAGCCGGAAGCAGGGACCGATTGCTTATACTGCTTTGTTCCAGTTTTAAAAAATGGCGGCAGGGTTTTTGCAGAACCGGCAGCGCTGTAAGGGGATAATCAGGGTTTCGGTTTAAAATATTAACCGGAATGGTTATTTCCTCAGGAGTCAGGGAGAGAAAGTTTAACTTTTTTTGTAAAACGCTGCGGGCTGTTACTGCCGGTGGTGTGGGAACTGTTTTTTCCTGGGAATAACTGTAGTTGGCAGTTAGTATGTAAACCAGGATAAAGCAGAGAGAAATATATTTTAAGTTTTTAATCTGATAGCTACTGCAGCTCATCCAGGTTGTGCTCCAGAGAGGAGAGTTTATTTTTCAGAAACGTTAGCTTGTTCTTCTCTTTTTGTACCAGTTCCGCTCTGGCGTTATTAATAAAACCGTGATTGGATAGTTTTTTATTAACAAACTCCAGATCTTGTTTTACTTTGCCGATCTCTTTTTGTATACGGGCTGTTTCCTTGTCAATATCTATTATTCCTTTTAGAGGTATATATATGATAAAAGCCGGATCGATTAAGGCAGCAGTGCCGGCAGGCTGGTCCGTAACTGTGTCCAGACTGCTGACTGCGCCGAGTTCTTTAAGGATAACACTGCTTTTTTGCAGCAGTTTTTGGGCTGCCTGGTTTTTAACTTTGATTTTCACCGGCAGTTTGCGGCTCAGCTTAATGCCGTATTTGGTTTTAAAAGAGCGCAGCAGGGAGACAAAACGCTGCAGTTGGGCAAACTTCTCTATAGTGGCGGCAGCGTCACCGGAAAGCTGCTTATGCTGCGGAAAAGCGGTAAGCATCAGAATGTCTCCGGCCGGCGTATCTACGGCTGTAAGTCTTTTCTCTTTTAACAGGGGTTTAAGTACAGACCAGAGTTTTTCCGTGGTAAAGGGAATAAGGGGTGACAATAGCTGCAGTACCCGGCTGAGTATATACCCGAGATGATAAAGAGCCTTACCCCGTTCCTTTTCATCAGCAGCATTCAGTCTTATTTTACATATCTCTATATACCAGTCACAGAAGTCATGCCAGACAAAATCATAGTAATACCGGCCCAGATGGGTGAAATCATACTCGTCATACGCCCGGCGTACAGCATTTACCGTATGCTGCAGCTGATGGCGTATCCACAGATCTTCATCTGCCGGCTCCTGCGAAAAATCAGCAGCTGCATCATCAGGGAAAGCAGCCATATTATGCAGCAGAAAACGGGCCGCATTCCAGAGTTTGGTGATAAAGCGGCGTCCGATCTCTGTAAAACTGCTTAGAGCTACTTTTAATTCCTGGCCTGAAGAGCAGAGCGAGATAAGGGTATAGCGCATAGCATCGGCACCAACACCCGGAAAGCCGTCAGGAAAATTTTTTTCAATGCCTTTAAGCAGGCTTTGCATATCAGCAGGTCTGGCGTCCAGGATCGGACCTTTCAGCTCTTCAGTGCCGGCGCCGTCAATAATATGCAGAGGGTCAATACCGTTTCCTTTGGATTTGGACATGGTTTCGCCGTTTTTATCCATGACAGTGGGATGAATATATACATTTTGGTAGGGCATGCAGTTTTTAAAGCGCAGCGACATAATATTCATACGCGCTACCCAGAAGAAAATAATATCCTTGGCTGTAGACAGAGTACTAGTGGGAAAGTAGCGTTTCAGGTCAGGGGTTTGCTCCGGCCAGCCCAGAATGGACAAAGGCCATAGTGCAGAGGAGAACCAGGTGTCAAGCACATCGGTTTCCTGCTGCCATTTATCCGGTTCTTTTTTTACAGGTTCCGGAGTTGTTTCCTCTACCAGTACAGCGCCGGTTTGCTTATTGTACCAGGCCGGAATACGGTGTCCCCACCAGATCTGACGGGAGATACACCAGTCCTGTATCTTTTCCAGCCATCCCTTGTAAACTTTTTCCCATTGGCGGGGCTGAATATTAAGCTGATCATGTTCCTGTAATGCTTTCTCGGCCAGGGGTTTCATCTTTACAAACCACTGTTTGGAAAGGCGGTATTCTATTGCTGCCTTGGAACGGTAGGAACGACCGACCGGGGTCATGCGTTTTTCGGTTTTCAGGAGCAGGCCTTTTTCCTGCAGTGCTTTTACAGCTGCTTCCCGGCATTGCTCCCGGGACATGCCTCTGAAAGCGGGCGGTACCCTGTTATTCATAGTGGCATCTTCATTCATGATGGTTACAGCCGCTAATTTGTGGCGCTGGCCAATCGCAAAATCATGCGGGTCGTGGGCCGGGGTTATTTTAAGACAGCCGGTACCAAAACTCTGGTCTACATAGGAATCAGTTATGACCGGGATCTCTTTTTCCATAAGGGGCAGTATTATACTGCGGTTATGAAGATGGCGGTAGCGGCTGTCGTCCGGATTAACAGCTACGGCAGTATCACCGAACATGGTTTCCGGCCGGGTAGTGGCTACAGTAACCGCGCCGCTGTGGTCCGGAAAAGGGTATTTGATATACCAGAGATAACCAGGTTCGCCTCCCTCTTTGGTTTCTATTTCATCATCAGACAGGGCAGTACGGTCAAACGGACACCAGTTAACTATGCGTTCGCCGCGGTAGATAAGTCCCTGATCATAAAGCTTTTTAAAGGCTTTTTTTACAGCCCGGGAAAGTCCCTTGTCCATGGTAAACCGGGTACGCTGCCAGTCACAGCTGCAGCCCATTTTTTCCAGCTGCTGCAGGATAATATCGCCGAATTTTGCTTTCCATTCCCATATTCGTTCTACAAATTTTTCCCGTCCCAGTTCCCGGTAGTCAATCTGGCGGGCATCAAGCATTTTTTTTACTACAGTCTGGGTGGCAATACCGGCATGGTCAGTACCCGGCACCCAGAGAGCGTCATAGCCGTCCATGCGTTTGTAGCGGATCAGCATATCCTGGATGGTATTATTAAGGGCATGTCCCATGTGCAGTCTGCCGGTAACATTAGGCGGCGGGATAGCCATAACAAAGGGCCTGGCCCGGCTCCTGTTCTGGTCTCTGACAGTGCCGTCCGGATTAACAGCAGCAGCAAAGCAGTTATGCTCTTTCCATTTTTGATAAATCTCTTTTTCTATTGTAGTAAAATTATACCGCGGTGGTATTATGTCAGCCATATTAAAACCTGTTCTCAATCTAAGGATTGAATTATATCATATATCAGTAATGCGCCCAAGGTTGGTAACTGAATGATAAATTTACGGTTTTCTCTTAAATCCCAAAACGCTGCCCAGAAACCGGCATCCGCTTTTTCAGGGACGCTTGCGTTTGTATTCGTTCTTCCTTGTTTGCCAAAGAAGAAGCAAGAAAAAGCACCCTGCTTACGGTTTCATCCTGAAACCGATGCAGGGCAGGTTGCGCGGCCTCCGTGCCGCGCTGGTTTTATTTTATTGCATGATTTTTATAAAAAAAAACAAGCTTAAAGATTGAACTTAGTGTTGCAGTTGACCAGCGGTAATATGCAGGAGTAAGTCTGCCGCGGCTGTTTACTCCTTTTTTAATAAGGCGGATACCTGTCGCTGAAGGGGTCAGGTGCCGGCCGGAACTGGTCATACCATTTTACTTCACCGCTTTTTGTAGACGGCCCTTTTTGATTAATTATATTATCAAAACCGCCGAAACCTGCGGAAAAAACAGCAATATGTTTAATCAGTATACCGGCTGCTGCAGGTACAGCAACCGCGTTATCTGCGCGTATGCCGTAATCACGGCCGGAACTTACGCCGAAAAAACTGTAAATACCCAGACCATAGGCCTTGTGTGTTTTAACCCGGTCACTGACTTTGTAAGAGGCATATCCCTTGCTGTTATGATCAGGCCGCCATTTTGCCGGGGACGGCGGATCATAGGGAAGTTCTGACTGATAAAAATAGGTGCGTCCGTTATTGCCATGCCAGAGGGTTTGATATTCCTGAAAATGCTCGTTAAATAAACCGTAGATAGTAACATTATCGCCGTTTACTATAAGACCGTGGGCGCATGTGTTTTTCTGCCAGCCTACGCCTGTGCCGTGATCTGCGCGCCAGAGCCAGAAATGATCGGCAATAACATCACTGCTGTTGATAATAACAGCACTCTTTGTCCGGCCCGGCTGCGGCCCTCCTACCCGTACAAAAATGTCGTGCATAGTTAAGGGGTTATGCTCATGCCGCCCGGATGAGTTTTTGGGACCGATACGTATAAGCACAGGTGAACAGACCGGTCCGGCATCCGCAACAATACCGCTTATTATAATGCCTCCTTTATCCGCTGTTATGAGCGCCGGTTTTCCCTGCGCCGGTATAAGGGTAGGCAGCCCCAGACCGAAGATAACCGTATTTTTATTTTTAATAACGACAGGCTGGTCAAGTTTATATATGCCGGGAGTAAAGAAAAGGTGTTGGCCGCTGTCCAGGGCTTTATTAAGCGAGGCAGCGTTATCTTTATCCGGCAGAGCGATGTGAAAGGCGGACAACGGTATCAGAGAACCGGGCGGCGCCTCTCTCTGCCAGGACACTCCTTTGGTAAATCTTTGTATATCAGGAATAAAAATATTGTATTTACCCTTTTGGTTTACAGTTAAAAAGGGTTTTTCCCGTATAACAGGTGTTGCCTTGATTTTGGTATACGGCCTGTCCGGCCAGTTTTGCGCCGGCGTGTTTTGACAGCCGGTAAAAGTTATATTCCAGTTTCCCCCGTACCAGGAACCAAACCTGGTGTTGCGGGAAAACCATTGCTGGCCGGAATAGGTTCCGGTTTTACCGGTTATAATGCTGTCTGCAAGAAAACCGCCGCTGGCCCAGCCTGATTTGTCCAGGTGCAGATCCCCTTTGATATACATACGCCGTAAAGGCGCAGCCTGGGAAACAGCCCAGTATAAAGTTCCGGTCGGATTAACCTGAAAGTTGGCAGCAGACCGCCAGAACATAGTGGTTACATTGCCTTTAGCCGTAGTGGTTGTTGATTGTACAACACCGTTAATAACAACTGCTGCAGGTGTTGCGCCCAGTCCTGCTGCTTCCATGTAGTAATCAACTGTAATGCGCAGATCATAAACGCCGGGCCGGAATAACAAAGCATATCGTTCCTGCCCGAATTGGTTATATTGTTGTTGTTTATGGAGGGCAGTCAAAATTTTTTGAACAACATTCATATTCATAGAAGGGTTAAAAATAAGAACTTTTTTACCAAGATCAGGTTCGTTGTGCGGTTTGCGCGCATAGAAACCGTTAAGCAGGGCGGTAACTTGTTTGTTCTGCTCATGGCTGCTGTGATACTCAGGTTTCTCTTTACCGGATTTTCCGGATGAGGTTTGGCAGGAAAATAATAAAAACAAGCCTGATATATATAAGAAGCTGATTATAATTTTTTTTATTAACATAGTTTTATTTATTATACAGTTTATCACCCATGGCCAGATACTCAATTTTAAGTTTCAGCAAACGGATATTATCCTCTAAGGCGGTCAGCTGCTGGTTTAAAAGTTTGTTCTTTTTTTCAATAATAAAATAGAGATCACCGCGCCCCTGTTTATATTTTTTATTCTCCTCCTTAATCTGCAGCTCCAGTTCGGTTATAAGTTTTTTATCTATTTGCAGTATTTTGCGGCAGGCAGTAATACGGCGTTTCAGCTGGTCTGCGTTAAGTATAAAACAGAAAATAAAATATTTTTGTTCAAGCGCCCATCTTTTTAATTTCATTTTGGCAGCCCGGCGTTGAGCACGTTGCTTTTTATTCCCCAGGGGATAAGCTATGTTCAAACCGGTTTTAAAATCTTTATATTCCAGTCCGCCCCATTTACGGTCACTTTCGCTTTTCAGGTTAAAACCGCTCAGTTTAATATCCAGAAAAGCATTCAGTTCCGGCAGCATGGCATTGAGCTCTTTTTGGTATTCATTTGTCAGCAGGCGCCGTGTTAATTCAAGTATCTTCATTTGTCTGGCGGCAGCCGGTATGATCTCCTCCGGCAGTCCGGGAAGCTCAACCAGAGCAGAGGGTTTTATAGCTGCCGGCGCAGCCTCTGCCCGGCCTGTATAATAAGCATAAATGCGCTGCTGCATGGATTTGAGCTCTGCTGCAGTAAAGACCAGGTTTTTTTCATACTCCAGCACCATTTCCCGTACTTCACTAAGTTCACTTTTTTCCGCTACACCGTCAACTTGTTTTTGCCGGAAACTTTTCTGCAGCTGGTAGGAATTGCTTAAGCTTTCAGTCAGAATTCTGACCCGGTTATGCAGGCTGTACCAGTCAATATACATGTTATATATAGTACTCAAAAGCTCCTCGGCTGCTTCACTGGTTGTAATGCTGGCTATTTGCCGGTCAAGCTGCTGCTGGCGGAGGGGATGGCGGTCCAGTACGCCGAACCAGTTTTTAAGCAGGGGCTGGCTGAGACGGAAAGAGAGATAGGGATTGTAAGCGGTAAAATTGGTAGTCTGCTTAAAAGGGGAGATCCTGTTTACACTAACGGTTTTGGGAACAGTATAACCCAGACTGTAGCGGGTTCCGGCAAAAGGCAGCTGCCCCTGCAGACTGAGATTAAAGCCGAGATTGGTAAGTTCCTTTTCCTTTATGCTGTTGGAAACGGAACTTTGCAGATTCTCCATTTTGATCATTTCGTTTTGTTTGTAATTGTAAAACAGCTGACCGGTAAGATAAACATCATAGATGCTCTTTAACTGTTCGCCGAGATTCTTCTCCAGATCAAGGTTTATAAGCTCCTGCTGATACTCAGGATGTTTTTCCAGACAGGCTGCTGCAAAATCCTGTATGCTGATTATTTTATCCCGGCCATGCAACAAGGAAATAATTAAAAAAACAAGTTTTATTATTTTATACATTTTTAATTTTTTGTAAATACAAGGGGTAAATTTTCCACCAGCATATAAAAGGCAGGGACTACAGTCAGAATCAGGGAGGTTGAAAATAAAAGCCCCCAGGCCATGACTATGGTCGTAGGTCTTATAAGCTGATCGATACCGCCGAAACCATAGGCTGTAGGCAGCAGCCCGGCGATCGTAGTTAAAGTAGTAAGTATAACCGGCCGTAAACGGGTAGCTGCTCCCTCCACTATTATTTGCCGCAGGGGTTTATCAGGATATCTCTCCCGCGTACGGTCAATAAAACTGACCATAACCAGGGAATCATTAACTACTACCCCGCAGAGGCCTACCAGGCCGAAAAGAGCCATGTAACTTAAAGTCATGTTATGACTGAGAACAGCAAAAACCATACCATTGATGCTGAAGGGTATGGCAAGCAGTACCACAAGCGAGCGCAGCAGGGAGCGGAAGAGCACGACCAGTATAAAAAAGATAATCATTACA
>CAZFAK010000091.1:0-10935 GCA_964517045.1 uncultured Spirochaetia bacterium
GCAATTGGCGGGGAATCATGGAGTATTTTTCTCCAGCTGTTCAGCTTGGCTTAACTGCTACTCCGAAACGGAAGAATAACGCTGATACCTATGCCTATTTCGGCGAGCCGGTGTATATCTATTCATTAAAAGAGGGGATAAATGACGGCTTTCTTACCCCATTCAAGGTCAAACGGGTACAGACGACCATTGATGAATATATCTATACCCCGGATGATACTGTTATTGAAGGTGAGATTGAAGAAGGCAGAGTGTATGGAGAAGAGGATTTTAACCGGATTATTCAGATAAAAGAGCGTGAAGAGAAGCGGGTAAAAATAATCATTGATGAAGTAAACCCAAAAGAAAAGACCCTTGTTTTCTGTGCCAATCAGGAACATGCCCTTGCTGTTCGTGATTTGATAAACCAGCATAAGAAAAGTAATGACCCCAATTATTGCCATCGTGTTACCGCAAATGAGGGAAAGCTTGGCGAACAACACCTTCGGGATTTTCAGGACAATGAAAAGAGCATACCCACAGTACTGACGACATCACAGAAACTTTCAACCGGTGTTGACGCAAGGAACATCAGGAATATCGTACTTTTACGGCCGGTAAATTCCATGATTGAATTCAAGCAGATTATCGGAAGAGGAACCCGTCTTTTTGAAGGCAAGGACTATTTCATCCTGTATGATTATGTCGGTGCATATCACCATTTTCTGGATCCGGAATGGGATGGCGAGCCCCTGGAACCTGAACTCTATTCGCCATCGGAACCAAAAGAGCCTTTGGAGCTAAAAGAAGAACCGGTCGTTCTGGAAGAGTCCGAAGAAACAAAGCGTCCGGAAAAGCTGAAAATCAAACTAAAAGACGGGAAAGAACGGGAAATTCAGCACATGATAGCCACTTCATTCTGGAGTGCCGACGGGAAACCCATTTCAGCAGAGGAGTTTCTGGAAAACCTGTTTGGCAAACTTCCTGATTTTTTTCAAGATGAAGAAGAGTTACGAAAAATATGGTCAGTACCGTCTACGCGTAAGAGCTTGCTTGAAAGTCTGGAAGAAGCAGGTTACGGTAAAGATGAACTCGCCACTTTGCAGAAACTTGTGAACGCTGAAAACAGCGACATATTTGATGTACTTGAATATGTATCATTTGCAGTAAAACCCATGAGCCGGGAGGAACGGGTTACACAAGCCAGGCCCTTTATTTTTAAAGACTTGGATCAAAATCAGAAGGAATTCCTTGATTTTGTTCTCTCCAAATATATCGAAACCGGCGTAGATGAACTTGATCAGGAAAAACTGCCGGACCTGCTCTCTTTGAAATATTATTCAATAACAGATGCGGCAGAAAAACTTGGCGGAATAGAAGAGATAAAGGAAACCTTTATTGCTTTCCAGAGATACCTATATGCCAATCCGGCAGCATAAGAACCGCCTCCGCACATCGTGTGCTCCGGCGGCAGGGCTCGGGGATTTTAAGAAAATGAGACCTGAAGATGGCGCGGTACAGCCTATAACAGCGAATATGAGATTCCGCCTTCGGCTCCATGCAAATTGTCTTTGGCCGTAAGTTCCTGACGGCAACTTCTCATAGTCGCGGGCCGTTATATGCTAAAAAGGTTGAAGAAAGAATAAAACAGTTTTACGAAGAGGTATCCGGATTTAAAGAAGCCTGGGACAGCGGTGATATCAATCAAGTCATTAAATATGTTCAGGGAAACCTGTTTAATAAGCCGGAAGAATTTTTTAATCTTGACAGAATACGGCAAAGTTATGACATCGACCGTAAACTTTCAATCAGAGAAATACTTGACCACATTTTAAGAGGTTCCACCTTTAAAAATAAAGAAGGACTTGCAGAAGAAGAGTTTGAAAAGTATTTACACTGATAATAAATATCAGTCTTATAACCTTGATTTTATTGCCAGAAACACTGTAAATCATAAAAAAATTGAAGCTGACCTTGCAGAAATCGGTTTCAGCAAAGATGGAAACTATTACAAACATCCGGATACTGCCTATTTTATTGAGTTCCCCGCTCCTCCTCCTGCCGGACAAGTTGAGCAAATAACTCTTGCACTGATTTACAAATTTATGTCTAATATTGATAGGGAAAATATTAACCTTTTCGGCGGAAAGTCATTTTTTGAAAGGAGTACTTGCAGATCAATTTTATAACCAACTTTGTATAAAAGATTCATTTTCCAGTATATCGATAGATAATTTTAAAGAATTACTAAAACATTTGGGTGATACAAATCTTATTTCTCAGTTATCTAGAAAAAAAGATGTTCTTGATATTCTATCTAAAATCGACAATCAATTCACCAGTAGTATCTAATGAAGAACTCTCACGTTTTGTTAAAGAGAAATATCGGGAACCGGTCCAGTCCAAATAATAAAGCTAAATATAAAATTCCAGCCGTGTGCAATCTTAATAATGTAAAAGCAGCCGCAAAGAGGGGTTAAGGCTGGCTTTATTTAACTTCTTTAAGTGATATATCTTTTTTTTTAAAAATTTTACAGGCAATTTTATCAAAAATCTCATTAAGATCATTGGTTTGTATTAAAATTTGTTTTTTAGGTGCGGCTTTCCTGGAGAGCAGGCTGTTTTTTTGCAACGCCTGCCTGGTTGCTTTGGCTGTCTCCCGGGCTGAATCAACTATGTTGATACCGGGATATATTTTTTTCAAGCGGTGTTTGATAAGCGGATAATGCGTACAGCCCAGTACCAGGGTGTCAATACGGGGGATGAGTTTGTCCAGATATTCACGGATAATGGCGTCTATTATATCTCTGTTTTTAAATCCTTCCTCAATAACCGGCACCAGCAGGGGACAGGCTTTTTCATAGATAATACAGCCGGCAGTTTTTTTCTTTATCGCTTTGGAATAGGCTTTTGAGTTAATGGTACGGTAAGTTCCGATAATACCTATACGTTTGTTATCTGATTTCCGCAGGGCGGCTTTAACTCCCGGCTGAATTACGCCGATTACCGGTATCTTATAAGAGCGTCTGATGCGGGGCAGGGCCACGGCAGTGGCTGTATTGCAGGCAATAACTATCAGTTTGCTTCCTTTGCGGACAAGCATGTCAATACTGGAAAAGGTGTACTCCATAACCGACCGGGAACTTTTGTTGCCGTAGGGCAGATGAATGGAGTCGCCGAAATATAAAAGTTTTTCTCCTGGTAAAAGCCGGTTAATCTCCCGGGCTACAGTAAGACCGCCGACACCGGAATCAAATATACCTATATATTCAGCAGGGGACATTATCTGGTAAATATTTTTTGTAAAAGACGGACAGCTTTTTTAATGTGATCCCGTTCAATGAGTATGGAAATTTTTATAGGTGAAGTTACGATAAACTCATGACTTATTTTATTTTCATTAAGGGCATCATTTAAGAGCACAATATTACGGGAATCTTTACCGGTGCCTTCGCCTATTACTGAAAGCAGGGCTACATGGGTGTCGGAAACAAGCCTGGTATACTTTAAATCAGGTTTGTGATACTCCAGAATCATCAGAACAGTCTCCAGGTCCTTTTGCTCAATAATAAAGGAAAACCGGGGATTGCGCTGTTTAAAGGTGCTATACTGGAAATGAGTAAAATTGATTTTGGATTCGTAAAATTTATTGAGCATATCCGAAACAACAGAGTGTTTTATACTTCTAAACTGTAGTGTAATTCTGGCTATAAAATTTCTGGTTGTAATGCTGTTGATATTTTTATCTTTGGAAGTTTCTTTTTTATTTTTATAAGGCTTGTCTTTGACGGAAATAATTTTTTTACCGTTTTCCAGATCATTGAAATTGATTGAAATTTTTTTCTTTTGTGCGTAATAAAAAAAATCTTTTTCAATAAAAGGTGTTTTACAGTTGGAAAATATCTCCATGATTTCATTATAGGTGAAGTTTTTTTTGCGTTTCAAGGTTTTGACAGGTATGAATTTGAAAAAAATATTTTTATCTATATAGAAATCAAGTTTGGCAGAGGCAACTATGGAGGTGATGTTTACCGCAAAAAAAGCCGGGTTTTGATAATAGGAAGGAATTTTTTTATTTTGAAAAGGGAATTTGTTGTAGATTAGAATATTGATACCATTATGCGCCAGTTTTTTTTTAAAGCGGTAACTTATTATATTTTTGAAACGGTCTGTAACTTTTTTTCTACGCAGGTTGAGGTTTATAGAGGTGCAGTCAATAACACTGCTTTTTAGCTGCGCGTTTTTCAGGGCAGTTAACAACATTGAAGCGGAGATCTGGCGGGAGGCGTTTTTGATAATATGCCGCGCGTTTTCCGGTATCCGGGAGCTGAAGGAGCCGGCGTATTTCAGCTCATTATGATAAATCTCATCTGAAGCTGAAATGATAACACCTACAGGAAGGTACTCATTTTTTTCCTGCGCCGCAGTAATTCGGGCAACAATATTTTTTATCTGTTTATTATCTAAAGCAGCCGGCAGGTGATAATAATGCATTAACATATTTTTCATACTGCACCTTTTTTAATCTCATCTAAAAAGACTTTGTTAATTATATCATAGGGCGGCTTTTTTTTTAGCCAGAGTTCATACTGCAGCGCAGCCTGGCCCAGAAACATCTGCTCTCCGCTGATAGTGCGCGCTCCTTTCTCCCGGGCTTCCTGTAAAAATCTGGTAACAAGCGGTGTGTAGATAATATCATAAACATAATGGTTTTTGCTGATATAAGTTCCGGGCAGCGGGGTTTTATCACTATGGGGATACATTCCTACCGGGGTTGTATTAATTATAATATCGCTTTGTTCAGTTAAGGCAGCGACAGCGTCAGCATCAGATAGTAACGCATGCTGGCTCTGTACAGATACTTTTTCCAGATCCCTGAACAGGGGAACTGCTTTTTTCAGATTGCGGATAAGAAATAAAAGTTTTTTTATATTGTATTTAACTGCCATGGTCATGGCTATGCCCCGGGCTGCGCCCCCGTTACCGATAAATAAAATATTTTTTTCGGACCAGTCCGGTATAGTATCAGCGAGTGGTTTAACAGCTCCCTCACCGTCATAATTATACCCGGTCAGGCGGTTGTTTTGGTTAATGACCGTATTGATACTGCCCAGCTGCGCGGCAGTACGGTCCAGGCTGTCCATGTATTTGACTGCTTCTGTTTTATGCGGTATGGTAATACTCAGTCCCCTGATGTCAAGCGTTCTGACTGCCTGCAAAGCCGCCCGGGTATCCTGCTGGGCAAAAGCCAGGTACACAGCGTTAATATTGTCATGTCTGAAAGCAGTATTAAAGATCAGCGGTGATTTGGAATGGCCTACCGGATATCCCAGTACAGCGTAAACAGAGGTGCGGCTGTTAATATTCATATTGGTTGCATATCCTTTAAAGTTTTTTTAAAAAAAGCAGGCAGCGGAGCGCGGAAAGTAACGGTTTTTTTTGTTTGAGGGTGGGTGAAAGAGAGCTCGCTGCTGTGAAGATGGAGCGGTACTGATTTATTTTCATTACGGTTATAGAGATGGTCACCATATACAGGATGGCCCAGGGCCTGGAAGTGAACTCTGATCTGGTGGGTGCGGCCGGTATGCAGCATAATATCTGCCAGGGAAAAATCAGGAGAGCGTTGTTTGATTTTATAGGTGGTCAGGCTTTTTTTACCGTTATTAACAACTCCCTGTTTTTTCCAGCTGGTTTTGCTTTTACCGACCGGCAGGTCTACCCGGCCTTCACTCTGCAGTATAGCGCCATGAACAAGGGCTGTATATTTTTTTTTTACTTTTCTTTTTTTAAACTGCTTTTTTAAAAAAAGTTCCGCATATGGAGTAAGGGCGCATACAAGTACGCCTGAGGTATCTTTATCCAGCCTGTGTACTATGCCGCACCGTTCGGGACAGGAGAAAGAAGCAGGATCATTTATAATGGTAAGCAGATGGTTCAAAACAGTATCCTGCGTATGTCCCGGTGCCGGATGAACTACACGCCCGGCTTTTTTATTGATAACCAAAATACAATCGTCCTGATAAAGAACATTGATGGGCAGCTTTTGCGGGCCGGGCTGCCGGCTGCCGCTATTCTCCAATTCAAAAGAGATATTATCATTTAAAAGTACTTTGGCTGATATTTTAACCGGTTTCCCGTTGATGGTAGTGTTAAATATATGTTTTTTAAGGAAAGAGCGGGAAAACTCCGGGTGGTAGCTGTGAATAAAGGTGTCAAGGCGTACTGGGTCAGGTATGGTACTTTGATAAGTGATTTTCATTTAAAAGCGGCGGCGCAGTATGTTAAGGGCAATACGGTAAGTATTGATCTCTTTACTGAACCCTGCGGGCGCGCTGGCCGTAACATGTTCATAGATGCTGTTAAAAGAGATAACACTTGCCCATAGGAGGCTGTTGGAGACAACATACAGCCTTTCATAATTGCGGAAGCTCTGTTTATTTTCGAAAATGGTTACCTGGCCCCGGCGGTGGATCAGTTCCATTATTTGTTTATTATATAAAATAGTAAAAGGCAGAGCAATAAAAAATATTATTTCCGAACGCCGTAAAAAATGCATAGCCTTGCCGGAACCGGTGTTTTTACTTTGTTTTAAAACACAGGGATTTACAGTGGCAGACATAGCTGTGGGAGCAATGGGACTACTGTAAAGTAAACCGGTTATGAACAGCAGGGTTAGAAGCAAAACTTTAAAAATATTTTTCATATAACCGGGCCAGTTTGTTTTTTACCTGCTCTGGAATTTTGTTTTTATCTGTAATCACTGCATACCTGGCAGCTTCATGATGGGCGCATTTTTGATAGGCGGCAATATTTTTAATTATGGACGGCAGTAAGGTTTTTATATTGGCAGTGTTTTGCTGCATATGTTTAATAAGCATATCCACACTAACAGCTTCAGTATCTTCTTTCCAGCAGTCATAGTCAGTGCTCATAGCTATTAAAGCATAGCACATTTCCGCTTCCCGTGCCAGTTTAGCTTCAGGCAGGGCAGTCATGCCGATTACTGAGGCCTGCCAGCTGCGGTATAAATTACTTTCCGCTTTGCTAGAGAAAGCAGGCCCCTCCATGCAGATATAAGTTCCGCCCTTGTGTAGCTTAACCCTGTTTTGTTTTTGGATGGTATCGTATATGATATCGATAAGGCCGGTACAGAAAGGATCGGCAAATGATATATGACCTGCTATGCCGTTGCCGAAAAAACTGGCGTCCCGGTGTTTGGTGCGGTCTATAACCTGATCCGGAAGTACAAAATCTTCAGGCGCTATTTTTTCCTGCAGGCTGCCGACAGCGGAGATAGCAATTATTTTATCTACACCCAGGGTTTTAAAACCGTAAATATTGGCTTTGGCCGGAATCTCTCCGGGCAGCAGCCGGTGTCCTCTGCCATGCCTGGGTAAAAAAACAGCCCGGATACCGTTGATATCTACAATGGTATACTGATCAGAGGGCTGGCCAAAGGGGGTAGCGATGCTGATGTTGTCTATAACTTTAACATCCGGAAGATCATACAGACCGCTGCCGCCGATAATACCGATTTTAATATCTGCCATAGTTTTTTCCTGTTTTGTGGTATTTATAAATGTGTTTGTAAAATTTTACCATATTTCCGGAAAATAACAAATTTTAGGATAAAAGATCCTGAATTTTGAAATCTGTAAAATTTCGGAAAAAACACCCTGCTGGCGCTAATATGCACAAGCAAGTCTACAGTGGCTGTAAATGAATTTTCTAGCAACTGGCCTGTATTCCTGCCCGGGTACAGCATCTTCTTTTGTTAAGCGGCCGGTTTAAAAAAACAGTTTTTTTAATTAGTCACTGTCAAACTCAGTATAGAAAACAGCGTACACCGGGTAGTGGTCTGATATTTTAAGCGGAGCAGTTTTTAGTTTATAAACAGAGTCATATTTAAAAACACCTGCCGGTCCTGCATAATCTTCATCAGTATATTTTTTTGAAAAAATTATGCGGTCGTAAGTGCATTTACTGTCAGAAACTGTAGTATCAAGCGCGTTATTGATAACCCGGGAAAAAATATTTTTTGGAAAAAAAGTATTTTGATCTTCATCAAAATAACGGCAGTCAGTATTTAAATCACCAAGAATTATAATATCTTTATCTGGAATACTTTCTTGCTGTAGTTTTCGGAAAACATTTTCCAGGGCTTTTATTTCACGTTTAACATCCCCTGGTTTCAGGTGAATATTAATCAGGGTAAAATCAAATCTTTCAGCCGTAAATGAAGCAATGAACGGTTCTCTTTCAAAGTTATCATTTTCCCGGTCATTATATAGTACAGCGTTATTATTATATTTAACTGTTTTCCGGTTATAGATAAATGCATATTGTTCTTTGACTCTGGTTCGTCCTACTCTTCTGCTGATAACATATTGATACGGGGCCTGAGAGATCTTATTTATTTTTTTTAGAAAAAAAGGCATTGTTTTCCCGGAAATATCCCTTATTTCCTGAACAGCTGTAAGGTCAAAGTTGGTAATTATCGCAGCCAGACGGTTAATAACGGTTTGGTTATTGCATTTTTTTTGACCGAATATCTGTATGTTAAAAGAAGCAATTTTTATTTTCCGGGCCGGAAAAAGAGATAAGGAAAACAAAAGCAATAAAGCTGTTTTATTTTTCATACATGCCTCTTTTAAGTATACAGGAAAAAAGTTAATTAGTCCAGTGGTTTTATTGCGGTTTCATCTTAGAGCCCAAAGCTTTGGCCAGCTTTGGCTTCAAAAAATACTATAACCCTGAAGCTGAGGCTGAAGCTGACCTGCGGTAATATGCAGCAGCAGACCTGCCGCGGCTGTAAATTGAAATTTAATTTATACATTGCTTATGTTATAATATTTGCAGCAATTAAAGATTGATCAGAGGAGGTTTGAAAATTTCTGTGGGCGGAAAAGATAAACGCAAAGATTGGCTCTGGCTGCTGGTCTCCCTTATACTGCATGCCGGCGGTTTTATTTCCATAGCTTACCATAATACGGAAGAGCCCGGGCAGGGGCCCTGGATTGATACTGATATGAGTTATGTGGCTCTGGTTAAGGAACAGCAGGAGGGTAAGCGGAAAAAGCAAACTGCGGCTGTAAAAAAGAATATTCCCGGACCGCAGACAGCAGCTAAAAAAGGCAGTGTTAAGCAGACCGTACCGGTGCGCCGGGCTGCTTTTAGTAAAATAAGCAGCGGTCTGGAGCTGGAGATACCGGTTTATCCGGCTATTGCCCGGCGCTGGGGTTATGAAGGGGTTGCTCTGCTGCAGCTGAGGATCAATACCAACGGCAGGGTTATGAATGTAGAGCTGCTTAAATCCAGCGGCTATGATATTCTGGATCAGTCAGCTCTGACAACCGTAAAAAAGGAGTGGTCTTTTCCGCCCCGGGAGGATATTGTGGTGGTCCAAAAAGAATTTCAGTTCAAGTTTGAGTAAATGTTAATTTTCTGATAAAAAATTATAAAATATTGTTTTTTTATCCGATAATATAACAAATATTTCAGGAAATAAAAGTGGAAAATAACCTCACTTCCATGCTGAAGCGGAAAGGCAATGCTGCTGATCTGGGTGAATCCCGGATCATGAGTAAAAAAATGTATCCCAAAGGCTCTGTTTTATTTAAACAGGGTGATAATTCGCGGGAATTATATATTCTCAATTCCGGCGCTATGGAAGTAATTGTAGATAATCAGACTGTCGCGGAAATAGATGAGAGAGGCTCCTTTTTCGGGGAACTGGCTGCTATTTTAAACGAACCGCGTAACGCAACCATTAAAACCAAGACCCAGTGTGAATGTATTGTAATACCTACCAAATATGTCGAAGCTGTTATAACTGCCAAACCGGAAATAGGACTGAATTTGATTAAGATACTGGCCAGGCGCTTAAAAAAAACCACCAATAACCTTGCTTTGCGTACTACCCAGTATCTGCAGGAGACAATGAAAACCAGGGACCTGCAGAATAAACTGAATAATGAAGAGGGCGTTAAAGAGGAAAGCAGAAATGTTTATGATATTATGGTAAGGCTTAATATTATAAATGAACAGCAGCTTGCTGAAGCCAGGTCCAGAAAAGAAAAAGAGCCTGATAAATCACTGGCTACTATTTTAATAGAGATGAAAGTAGCGCCTATGCAGGATATTCTTGATATATTAAAAATTTATTCCAAGTCTTTTAAAAAACAGTAAACATGTCTGACACAAAATACAGCAACCCGCTGGCGGCACGATACTCCTCGCCGGAAATGAACTATATTTTTTCCGACCGTTTTAAATTTTCAACCTGGCGGCAGTTATGGTTATATCTGGCTGAGGCAGAGCAGAAAGCCGGCTTGGATATTAAACAAAAACAGCTTAGGGAGATGAGACAGAATCTGCATAAAATTGATTTTAAATATGCTGCCCGTAAGGAAAAAGAATTACGGCATGATGTCATGGCGCATGTGCATACTTTTGCCCGTCAGTGTCCGGCCGCAGCCCCGGTTATTCATCTCGGAGCAACTTCAGCTTACGTAGGTGATAATACTGATTTAATTCAGATGCGGGAGGGGCTTGAACTTATCCGGAGTAAACTCAAAGGGGTAATGAAAAATCTGCGCCACTTTGCTTTCAAATACAGGGCCTTACCGGTTTTAGCCTATACCCATTTCCAGCCGGCACAGCTTACCACACTTGGTAAACGCGCCTGTCTCTGGCTGCAGGAGTTGCTGCTGGACTATAAGGAGCTGGAGTTTATTCTGGCCAACATGGCTTTCCGCGGTGTAAAAGGTACTACCGGTACCCAGGCCTCATTCATGTCCCTGTTAAATAATGATCATAAAAAAGTCAGTTTTATAAATAACTATGTTACTAAAAAATGCGGTTTCCGCAAATCTTTTACCGTAACCGGGCAGACATATACCCGTAAGCTGGATTACCGTATTACCGCTCTTCTTGCGGCTGTAGCCCAGAGCGCGG
>CAZFAK010000092.1:0-10922 GCA_964517045.1 uncultured Spirochaetia bacterium
GCGGCTAACATCCGGTTACCTTTATGTTTCATTTTCTTTATAATAACTTTTACACGCAGAGTGGGATGATAAGCAAGATAAACACCTCCCATGCCTCCTTCAGCCAGTTTGCTTATTATTCTGTATTTGCCGCTTTGGCTTAGCATCCGTTCCATTTTCAGGTCCTGGTAAAATGCAGCGGGGAATTGTCCGTGGTACTGCTCTTGTCCGGTAAAAACATAATATCCCGGTCAAGCTTAATTGCATTACCCGAACACAGAAAGGCAATAACAAAAGCAGCGGGATTGTGTATCTGTACGAACCGGCCGGCAGAGCGTGTCTGATACAATCCTTTAACAACCCGGTGCCCGGCAAAATAAAATGTTTTTTCCAGCTCTCTGCAGGGAAGATAATGACTCAGCATCCGGCTGACACTGCCCTCAGCCGCATCTCCGTTAGCTGTCCAGGTTAAATATTCAGTAACCTGTTCATTATAACGGTAATTAAGCACCATTTTGCGGTCCAGAAAATAGCGGGGCTGGGCATGGGAGGCCATAAAATTAATGCCGACAGCCAACACAGGCAGGCCGGCTTCAACCCGGGCCATCGCGCCTATAATCTCTTCTCCGTAAAACTTTTTGACCCAGGCAGTAGTGATCGCGCTTTCTCTGGTAAATTTTGTAAAAGGAAAATTTCCTCCGCGGGAACTGTTTTTAATATTCTCATGGTTTCCCTTTAAAATATGCACCTTGTCCGGAAATACTCTTTTAAGACCGAGCACCAGTTCATAAGCGCTCAGACTCTCAGCCATCTCTATATCAGCATGACGGTGCACTGTAAAACCGGCTGCCGCTTCCCTGCCGGCTGCCAGCCAGCGCTTTTTTGCTCTGGCTTCAGCATGAAAAATATCTCCGAGAAAAAGCAGCTGGGTTTGATCCGCAGCTATGCTTTCCAGCAAACCGTTACGATTGTTAAAATCAGCTTTGATTAAACTCAGTAAAAAATCCAGACGGGCATGTATATCCGGAATAATAACCGTGTCTCTCTCTGCAGCCAGGTTAATTATTCCCCCCGGATGCTTTTTACTGTCTAAGGGGCGGTATGCCGGCAGCTCTGTATTTAATATATTGTTAACATCTGCCAGCAGTTCGGAAAACAGGCCCGGGTCCGGACTGCTCTCCCTCTTATATACCCTGTCTGCCAGTTCTTTCAACGCAGCTATATTGTTCTGATTTACAGCATTCATCTTTACCTCCGCAGGCTGTTCTGTCCGGCAGGGACAGAACAGCTTCTTTTTTATTCTGTATCGGATTGTACTGTTTCATTGATCTGCGCAAATTCCTGTTCCAGCGACTGGGTCATATTTTCCAGGGTATCTTTTTGTTCTTCCGCTTCCATATTTTCCGGACAAACAGCAATCTTGTAGATATCAGAGGTACTTTTAACCGGGCCGTGGTCAAAACGGGCCGGCTGATCAATTGTAATATTATCCTCAAGTACAGCCCCGTTTGCTTCTGCGGCAGGCGGAACATTGGTACGTAAACCAATGCTGCTGTACTCTATATTACGTTTACTTTCCTGAGGACCGATATTTAAAATTGAACCGGATCTGGTAATCGCAATAGCGCCGCGGGCATCATCTTTGTCCAGGCTGTCTACTTCCTCAAAATTCTCTTCGCTGAATTTTTTGGAAAAGATATCCTGTTTTTCCAGCCATGCCTGGGCCACTTTTTCAACAGCATTTTCTCTGCCTGTTTTTTTAGCTATCTCTTTGACATGTTCCTGAAGATTTTCAGGTATCTGTTCTAAATATGTTTCCATAACTGACTCCTTGATTAATTTTTATATACTTAATTATACTTTTTTAATCAGGAGTCAGCTTACACTATTACGGAAAAAAAGCCTTAAATATGATACTATTTTTGTTTTTTTATTATCAGTTTAAAACAATGCCGCTGCGTTTATGTTTTTCATATGCAGCAGCAATCTCGTTAATGTTTTCCCTGATCATTCTGTTTACGTTAACAATACTGTCACATCTTGCTACAGCACAAACAAATTTTTTTAAAAGCCGGACAATGTTTGGTCCAAAGCGTGTTCCGATTAAAACATCAATTCCCTTGAGTGCACTGCCCACTGATTTTGCTTTGGCAGGATCGCCATGACTGTAGCTTTCATCTTCTGCAACTTTGGGATTGCTGCGTTTTTCAACAAATTTCATTGCACCCTGTTTATACTGCCAGACCTGAAAAGACCGGGACATGCCTACATGATCATCACTTTTAATATTATAGTGATCATCGGTACCAATGGCAAATAAATAGGTACGTGTAATGTCCCTGATTGCATCCTGAGGGCAGTTAACCGTACAATCTCCGCAGCCGAGACAACTATCCTGGTCAATACAGGCTATACCATGCAGTAGCGAAATACATTCGCCTTTACAATCCTGTTCACAGAGACCGCAACCGACACATTTGTTTTTACTTATATTAAGCATAAAAAATTCCTTATATTATAATATTGTATTATTTATGATCTGCCGCGGCCTCTGCCTTTACCGGAACCACGTCCCCTGCCGCGGCCCTGGCCCATACCACGGCCCTGGCCCATACCACGGCCCTGGCCCATACCGCGGCCCTGGCCCATACCGCCAAACTGTGTCTGGTCCCAAGCTGTATTGTTCCTCTGAGTAGAAAAACTGTTGTTCTTACCTGCACCATAATCAGGTACTGCGGCCCGGTTCCCGGCAGACCGGCCCGGCTGACTGCCTGAGGCAATCGCACCCCGCGGACAAGCTGTTATACATTTACCGCAGTCAGTACATTGCGCTGCATCTACTACGGCCTTATTATTTACTATTTTAACAGCGTCAAAGCGGCAAACATCCTCGCAAATACCGCAGCCTATACAACTATTTTGATCTATTTTTACCATAGCTTTTCCTCCGCAAAATTCATTTCCGTAAAATTAACTTTATATTGATAATGATAACCATTTTCATTTAAAAAGTCAAGTCCCCTATGTTAAAAACGGTATATTGATTAAGCTTTATCCCACCTGACAAAGGAATTACTGTAAAATTTTGTGATTAAACAGGGTTTACCGCCGAGAAAGGATTTAATCTCTTTTATAAATTCAGCAGCAGTATAACCCTTGCGAAAAGTAACATTATAACCGCTTTTTATAAGATAACCGTCAGCATAACGCCGTATAACCGGATATTTATGCTCTACCGGCCAGACTCCCTGCACAGTAAGATAAGCACTTCCGCCTGGTTTTAAAGTTCTGTCTATAAGCTGATAAATTTTTTTGCGGTCAGGCGGGGGCACAATATTTAAAACATAGTTGGCAATAACTGCGTCATATTGTTTCTTTAAAACAGTTTTGTCAGGGTAAAAATTAGGATCATAATCTGATATGGCGGCACAGCCGGAAGCTAACAGTTTCTCATTGGCAAACCGGTCCAGGCCAGTACCGAGATGTAAAACATCTTTATCTTTCAGGAGCTTTTCCCGGCAAATCATTTTTACAGGCTGTGAAACATTTTTACTATGATTTAAAGCTGTCATACGGGAAGCACTTATAAAGGGAGATGCTTTTTTGCGGGCAATAAGTTTTAATTCTTTTTGCAGTAAAGACCTGATCTCGTTTCCGGGTACTGACCATGTGCCCGCTGCTGTATTATAACTGAACTTAAGGCTGTTAGCGGCATAAACCGTAAAATTGCCGTCTTTTTCTTTAGTAATACACCAGCCGGCCTTAACCATCTCCCGTGCTAATTTCATAAGAGTTAAAAAAAAGTAAAATCAGGTTTTCCCATAAGAGTTACGATCACCTGCATAAAATTATAAAATTTTATCCTAAATCACGGTGCGCATCTTTGAGCATCTGCCTGACCGGCAGATCATAGGGACAATGCTTTTCACATTCGCCGCACTCTTCACAGTCAGCTGCGTTTACTTTTAAAGACGCATACCTGGCCCGGGCCCAGGCATGCAGTTTATAATTTTTATAGTATAAATGTAAAAGCTGGATCATGGTAATATTGATTCCCCTGGGACAGGCCGGAATACAATATTCACACCGCCGGCAAAAATGACTGCCCAGGGAGGCAGCCTGTTCCAGGAGAACCCTTTCTGCTTCAGGTTCTATCTTGCCGTCAGCCTGTATATTTTCATTAAGTTCTTTTATGCTCTGCATACCGGGTATAACACAGGAGACCGGATAGCGCAGGATAAAATTTAAAGCAGTTAATGCCGGCTTAAGCGAACCGCCGGCCAGAGGCTTCATTATAATAACTCCTGTATTCCGGGCAGCGCATTTCCTGATAAAATCCTCGTTCTCCCGCTCTACCGCATTAAAAGGAAACTGCACTGTTGCAAAATCATACCGTTTAAGAGCTTCTTTTAAAACCTCGATTTTATGTCCGGTAATGCCAATGTTTTTTATCCACCCTTTCTGCCGGGCAGTCTCTAAACCGGCCAGCGCGCCCTGCTCCGGGTCCATAACTTTATCCAGTAATTCCATGGAGCTGACATTATGCAGCTGGTAAAGTTCAATAGAGTTTACCTGCAGTTTCTGCAGACTGACCTGTATATCGTTTAAAATACCATCTTTATAGCGGTTGTAACTTTTAGTGGCAATAAATACCTTTTGCCTGGCCTGTTTTAAACCGGCGCCTATCTTGGCTTCACTGTCAGTATAGACCCTGGAGGTATCAAAAAAATTAACACCCCGCTCCGCAGCCGTCTGTACCAAACCGGCAGCCTGATCATGCTTAAGACGCTGCAGCGGGATACCGCCGCAACCGATCTCTGTTACACTTAAACCTGTTTTTCCCAGTTGTCTGTAATTCATAATTAAATTTTAACAATAATTGTCAATTTCAGCAAACCGACCCGGTAGCTGCTATCCTAGACCACTTCCAGGTATTCTTTATCAGGCAAAGGCTGCAAAGGTGCAGTGGGTAAGGTCTGATACCAATAAGCTACTGAAGCTATATCACTTTGCTGGGCCCTGTATCTTTTATCATGCCCCCAGCCCAGATCCTGCATGGTAATGCGTAAATCATGTTTGAAACGAATCGGATCCGTAATATGCCAGCGGTACATACCAAAACGCTGCTGTGAGTTGTACAGTCCGTCCGGTCTGATAACCTGGTGCATTCCGGTATAAGGCGTCGTAAATTCCTGGTATTGGTTTGTTTCCTGGTTTTCAAAATTATAGGAGCCGCCGAAATAATCCTCCGTACCAGTACCGCAGATGGTGGGCCACTTGTCATCGTCAATATAAAATTTAAGCTCGCCTTCACCCCACCAGCCGTTATTATTAACACCCCAGGCCACATAAGTACCCACATAGTGCCCCCTGCCCCTGATACCGTCAATCAGCGGATATACCTGCCGTGCCGGAACCGGATTAAGGCGGCGGAAAGAGGCATGAAAATAAGCACAATCCGCCGGAATATCAGTTAAAGCATAATTTATCTGATAAAAACAGGTTATCTCTATTTCACTGCGGTTTTCAATGGTAATACGGCATCTTTTTCTAAAGGGCATCTCCCAGTAACAGTTAAAAGAACTGCCTGGATTCAGGCACACAGCCAGAGAAGATAACTGACTGTATTTTCCCCAGCCGGCGCAAAAAAAATCCCCTGCCGGGCATTCTACTGAGGGCTGCTCCTGCTCATCCCAGTAAATACGTAAAATCGAATGGCGCCATCTTCCGGTAAGGGTCATCCATATCTGCTGTACTGCTCCCGGGCCCTTGATATCAGCCAGGGTAAATGTCTTTCCGGAAGCTATTTTAACTGCCGGCGACACCTTCCAGCCGCGGCCCAGCTTTTCACTTTGATAGGAAGCGCAGCCCTCAGTGGCCATACCGCCTTTGCCTTTAGCACCCGTAAAGTTTTCCGCTGATATTGACCGGCTCTGCGCACCAGACAGGCGGCATAAATTACCCATATTCATACCTAATCCGTTAAATGTATCCATCACTGATCCCTTTTATTATTGCTTTATATATTATATCATACCATGGCTGACACGGAAAACTGTTGCCAAAACCCGCAAGGAAAAAGTATCTGCAACCATTTAATATATGCCTAAACAATAAAAACCGTTAAATTCAGCTGCCATGATTACAATACAGTTTTACTATTACAATAAAAATGCTATAATTAAGCATAGAGGATTACCATGAAAATTTCAGATAAAGAAAAAAAAACCCTGCGGGAGCTGGCAGCCAAAATTAAAGCATACAGCCAAACGCAGGAGGCAGCCTCGCGGCGGAGCCAGGCCCTGGCACTGGGCAACCTCCGGGGAGGCAAGCCTATGGTACATGCTGAACCGGAAGGAGCATGGCGGGAAATTCTGCCTGTTACCTCCCTGACATGTAAGGATCCTTTACTGCAGGGATGGGAGATGCAGTTAAGACAAAAAATCTACCACTATGAAAACATTCAGGATGATCATTTTTTTCCTGCAGTATTGGAAGTACCCTGGCAAATAAATACAGGCGGTTACGGTATGATACTGGAGGAAGAGCATAGTCGGGAAAATAGGGGTGCTTACGCCATTAAGCCGGCTATCAGCGATATACATACAGATATAGACAAACTTCATTTCCGTACCCTTGAAGTTGATCGGGACAAAACGCAAAATCTGGTGCATTTTGCACAGGAACTGCTGGGTGATCTTGTAAAAATAAAAATCAAGGGACTATACTGGTGGAGTACAGGCCTGACCCGGGAATGTATAAAACTGATCGGCCTGCAGCAGTTTATGATGAAAATGATCGACGATGCTGCAGGGATACACCAGCTGATGGCTTTTTTACGTGATGAAATGCTCCATTTTATTACCTGGCATGAACAGGAAAACCTTTTAGCTGGTAATAACGGTGATGTTTATGGCGGTTCCGGGGGCAGTTGTTATGCTTCAGCGCTGCCTGAACCGGATAAAAAAACTTCAGACGTAAAACTGCAGGACATGTGGGGTTTTTCCGAGTCCCAGGAAACAGTCGGCGTGTCACCGCAAATGTTCAGTCAGTTTATTCTGCCGTATCAAAAACCGATTATGCAAAAATTCGGTCTGCTTTACTACGGCTGCTGTGAGGGACTTGAAAAAAGAATAAAATATCTGAAAGATATACCCGGTCTGCGTGCTCTTTCCGTAGCACCCTGGTGTGATCAGGAGACCTTGCTGCAGGAAGGGGGTAAAAATTATCTCTATATGCGTAAACCCAATCCCTCACTGGTCCTTGCTGACAACTGGGAAGATAATGTACGGCAGGATATAAGTAAAACGCTGAAAATATTTAAAGGGTGTAATCTGCAGTTTATCCTGAAAGATACTCATACTATTAATAATGAACCGCAGCGTTTTAACAGATGGGTAAGTATCGTACGGGAGGAGATCGCCAAAGATAGCTGAGTTTACCGCTTTTATGATCCACATAATTAATAAAATACCTTATAAGCCGGATAATGACGCTCATGCAGCAGGACTGCGCCTTAAACCGGACAGCGCTGATCTGCAGGATTTTCTAAAACTGAAAAAGATAGTTGAAACAAAAGCCAGCCCTAAAATAATTTACAAGGAAGCCTATATAACCGGCCGCCGGCAGCATTCGATTACTATTGACACTGTACAGTTTAACAGTCTGGTTTTACGTAAAAACCTGACGGATATTGAAAAAGTATTCTGCTATATTGTTACCTGCGGCAGAGAACTGGAAACCGTTAAAACTGAAAAAAATAATTTTCTGGCAGGATACTGGCTGGATTATCTTATGGAGGATGTGCTTAACCATGCCCATCTATACCTGAAAGAGCATATCCGCCGCAAATATAAAACAGCACCCCTGTCAACCATGAATCCCGGGGCCGGTCATGCAAAACTATGGCCCATTGAAGAGCAGAAACAGCTTTTTGCTCTGTTTAACAACAGGGAAAAAGATATAGGCGTAAGTCTGACTAAGTCTTTCCTGATGCTGCCGCGCAAATCCACCTCCGGTATATTTTTCCCTTCCGCTAAAAGTTTTCAAAGCTGCCAGCTTTGCCGCCGCTCCCGCTGTCCGGGCCGCAGTACGGCTTTTGACCCGGCTCTTTGGCAGAAGATGCAAAATGATAAACCCTAAGATATATTTCCTATTGACAGATAATAAAAATTATAATAAAATTAGCGCCTATTTGCAGCTTGCGCTAAATTTAACTGAATGTCTGATACTCAAGCAAGCTGCAAATAATGGGCCGCTAGCTCAGTTGGTAGAGCAACGCCCTTTTAAGGCGTGGGTCGATGGTTCGAACCCATCGCGGCTCATTTAAGTCTCCTTCGTCTAGTGGTTAGGACATCAGGTTTTCATCCTGGTAACGGGGGTTCGATTCCCCCAGGAGATGCATTTATGCCCTGCGCCAGTCTATACTATAGCTATGCCTGATACATATTCCCGGGATATTGCCTATTGTCGCTATATACTGCCCAAAGTCAGCAGATCCTTTGCTTTTAACATATCTCTGCTGCGAGGACAGCTCCACTTAAGCGTATTAAGCGGTTACCTTGTATGCCGCATTCTTGACACAATAGAAGACGCCCCCCATTTTAAAAGTAAAACTAAAATTACTCTCCTTAAATCATTTCTTAAAATTTTTAATAATTATTCGGAATCCGGCATAAATACCTGGACAGCCAAAACAGCGAAACTTACAGCACATCCGGCTGAAAAAGAGCTGCTGCAAAACAGCAGCCGTGTATTAAGAGTGATACAAAAACTGCCTCCCTTTTATAAAAATGAGCTGAAAGGACCGGTCAACCGCATGGGCCAAGGCATGGCTGCTATGTTAAGAAAACACAGTAAAGGCCATAAAGCAACCATCAAAGACGAAAATGAACTTAAAAAATACTGTTATTATGTTGCCGGTACGGTTGCCGAGTTTCTTACCGGTGTTTTTACGCAAAAGATAAGATCACCTTACCGGCGCCGCTATTTAAAACTCTATATGAATGACTTTGGTCTGGCGCTGCAGCTTACCAATATCATTAAAGACTTTCAAAATGACAATCAACGCAACTGGGGGTACATACCCCGTACCTGGTATCAAAGATTCAGATTGCAGCAAAAAGATTTTTTCTGCTGCCGTTATCCGGAAAAAAACAAAAAATTATTATCATTCTTTATAAAACGTATAATCGATTATCAGCTGAAAGCGCTTGATTATCTGAAAGCAATTCCCCGCACCCGTGTAAGAATCCGGCTTTTCTGCGCCTTTGCCCTTTTTCTGGCTGCTATGACATTAAGAAAAATAAGCGGGCAGACACACAAAAAAAAAATAGCGCATAAAGTAGCGCGGTCCAAAGTAAATAAACTGATCTATACCCTGCCGCTGATCATTTTTTCCAACCTGCTTCTGGAACGGAAATTAAATAAAATTATCAACCGGATAAAAATTACTTATTAATACATAACCCCGCGTTTAGCACTGTTACGGCCTGGGCGTATTGCTCCCTGTCAATAACAAACTGCATATTTACCTGACGTAATGATTGTGAAATACAATTGACATTTATTTTGTTTTCCGCCAGTATTTTGGTTGCTTTTTCCAATACACCCGGCTGTGCAATATTGGAACCAAGCACAGATATAACAGCAACCTTTCTGACGGAAACTATTTCATATTTTTTCTCAAAAACCGCGATTATCTCCTCTGTTACGGGAGTATCCCAAACCAGATGGGAAATGCTATTGGCATTGGTTGCCTTCAGGATATAACTGGTATTAAACTCTTTTAACACCTGCAGAATATCAAGATCAAAACCTACAGCTCCGACCATGCCCGGATCATGAATCTCTATTATTTTAACTTTATCCGAGCCGGCAATAATCTCAATGCTGGCCTGACTGCCGATATAATCTTTGGCTATAAGCGTACCCGGATGCTCGGGTTCAAAAGCATTTTTAAGACGAATATTAATCCCGGCCATTTCCAGCGGCTTGGATGCGCCGGGATGGATAGCTTCCATACCTACATCAGCAAGCTGATCAGCAACATCAAAATTGGTTTGGCCTACAGTTACTGCCTTTTCAACTCCTACTATTTTCGGGTCTGCTGAAGCAAGATGAAATTCTTTATGGATAATAGCCTCGTCTGCCTTAAGCTCTACTGCGGTTTTGCTGAAAGTTATCTCGGAATAACCCCGGTCATACTGGCGCATAATACCCTCTGTTCCTTTAACATATCCGGTAACTACGGGAATCGTCCGGGAACAGTCAATGCTTTTAAAAGCATCAGCTATACGCTCATCAGTAGTAAGCATTTTATCATCATCAAACCCGCTCAGATCGACAAAACAGGCTTCCAGCCCGCTGTTCTGTATCATCTGAGCTGAATTGTAAGCTGAATGCACCTCGCCTATTGAAGCAAGCATTTCCCGCGCAGCCAGTAATATATTTTCCTGGCTTATATAACCGGAACTCAGAACATGCGCCATACTCTTTAAATATTCATCCAATTCCGCAATACGTTTTTCTATAAACTTATCAGCAGCTGCACAGTCAAGACCATAACTGCTGAAACCGGCGTTTATATCCTTTAAATGGGTAAGCAAATCCTGCAGGGAGGAGCTGTAATCTTTTTGCGCTGCAAATTCAGCGTAAATACCCCTGACACCGGTTTTTTTATGTTCCAGAAGCCGGTTGGTAACACCTCCGTAAGCAGAGACTATAAAGACCCTGTTATAGGGCTGGGCAGGTTTTTTAATAATATTGTTCAATATCTCGCCGAAACGGGACATGGAAGTACCGCCGATTTTTTCTACTGTAAGCATAGTCACTCCTTAAACGGGCAAATGTTATTATGTTTTATGAATTATTGCAATAATCGCGGGAGAGCGGGTGTGAATTTTCATTCCTGTAAAAGTTACACAGAGAGCCGCTGAGAATCG
>CAZFAK010000093.1:0-10811 GCA_964517045.1 uncultured Spirochaetia bacterium
GCTAAAATCAAATTTTACCAGATAATCAGTTACTTCACTGTGGGTATTAATGGGCAGCTGCTCAGTCCGGGAGGAAATCTTTTTATCTGCCGTACCCGTATCTGATTTATCATTGCCGTTGGAACGTGAAAAACCGCTTACAGAGGGCGGAATAAAATCAATCCGGTTGGATTGCGCGGAAAACTGTGAATGTTTGGCAGATAAGGTGTTGGTAAACTGCTCAAGCTTGGAATTACGGCCGTTAGGTTTTTTATTGAAATTAAGATTAACTGCCGGTTTACGGGAGTTGTTTTTTTTCATATCAAACTCTTTTTCCGTAAATACCCCGCCCAGCAGTTCAATATATCTTTCCTTAACAAGTCCCAGCATTTTCTTTTTCACAATAGTGTTCTCTTTTAAAATATAGGCATTTGACCCTAACTCCCGAAATAACTCTTTTCTAGCTGCCTGTCTTGTTTTTGCTACAAAACGTCTGTATTCCATAACTGTCCCTATACCGTCTCCACTACATCAAGTTTATATCCTTCAGCTATCTCCTTAATGGATAGAATAGCCAGGCCCGGATAATTGCGGCTCAGAATATGCCGTAAAGGTCTTCTTAATCCCGGATCAACCACCAAAAGTTCAGCATGGCCCTTTTTCCGTACATCATTGATCTTGTTACCAATATTTTCTATTAAGGCATTCAAAGAATCAGGGGTCAGGTTAATAATATGCTGGCCCTCGCTTTCACTTGTATTATTGATCAGTTCATTTTCAAGTTCTGAAGAAAATATTATGGTATGCAGATTTCTGGCCGGATCACTGTGCTGAGCTGATATTTGCCGTTTTAATACCTCCCGTACATATTCTGTCAAGGTTTCATGGCTGGAAACACTGGGACCGTAATCGCAGACGACCTCCAGAATAGTATCAATATTTCTGATGGAAACATTTTCTTCCAGAAGATTCTGCAGTACTTTCTGAATATCACCCGCTTTAATATTCATTTTTTCCACTTCTTCAATCAAACTGGGATTACGCTTGCGCACACTCTCTATAATAGCTTTTACCTCTTTTCTGCTCATAATCTCCGCAGCATTGCGTTTAAGTATCTCGGAAAGATGGGTAGCTACAACCGTTGGGCAATCAACTATAGTATAACCCTTTTTTTCCGCATCCTCTTTCTCGTCATTATTTATCCAGTAAGCCGGCAACCCGAATACAGGTTCTGTAGTCTGCTCGTTATCCAGCCGTACATCACTGCCGCTGGCATTCATAGCCAGTAGTTTGGACATTACCAGCTTGGACCCGCCTACAGCAGCGCCGTTTATTTTAATGGAATATTCTTCCGGTTCAAGCTGCATATTATCAGTAATTCTTACCTTGGGTACCACCAGTCCCATATCCAGTACCATCTGTTTTCTGGTCTTCTTTATCCTTTCCAGCAGATCTCCCCCTGCATTCTCATCAACCAGAGAGATAAGTCCGTACCCAAGCTCAATCTCCAGGGGATCAACCTGTACCATTTCCGTCATCTTTTCCGGGGTCAGTTCGGTTTGCTCTTTTAATTCCTCCTGTTCACTGGCAACATCTTTTTTTATCTCCTTTTCCGAACTGATCTTTTTAATACTGTAGCCAAGATAAAAAAGCAGTGCGGCTACCATCAGAAAAATAAGCTTGGGAAAACCGGGTACCAAAGTCAGGACTGCAGCAAAACCGCCGGTAATATAATAAGCCATAGGATTCATCAGTATTTGTGATTTAAGATCTTCACCGAGACTTTCCTCGGAAACAGCCCTGGTAACAATAATACCGGTAGAAGTAGAGATCATTAAAGCAGGCAAACTGGCAACCAAACCGTCACCTACAGCAAAACGGACATAGCTGGAAATAGCAAGATCGAAACTCTCATTATGAATAGCCATCCCTACAATAAGCCCGCCGATAATATTGATCAGGGTAATAATAATACTGGCAATAACATCACCGCTGACAAACTTGGAGGCTCCATCCATACTGCCGTAAAAATCCGCTTCCTGATTGATCTCCTGCCGCCGCCGGAGTGCTTCCTGTTCATCTATCAAACCGGCATTCAAGTCAGCATCTATAGCCATCTGTTTTCCGGGGATAGCATCAAGTTTGAATCTGGCGCTTACTTCCGAAACCCTGGTCGCACCTTTGGTAATAACCATAAACTGGATAACCATAATGATAATAAAAACAATAATTCCCACTACATAATTTCCGGAAACCACAAAATCAGCAAAAGCCCGTATTACCTGGCCGGAAAAGGAAGATCCCTGGGTTAAAATAAGCCGGGTGGAAGATACATTTACCGCCAGCCGAAAAACTGTAGTAAAGAGCAGAATAGTAGGAAATATAGAGAAATCCAGGGCTCTTTTGGAAGAGATAACCGTTATAATTATTATAAGCGAGAGCAGCATATTAACGATCATTAAAAAATCCAGGAAAACAACCGGCAGCGGTACAATGATCATAATCAGTACCATTAAAACAGCCATTACCAGCAACATAGTGCTGTTTTGAAAAATTCTTTCCAGTAGTGTAATCTTTCCGTTGGCCACTATTCCTCCTTAGGCAGCAGCATGCTTGAATTTCTCAAGTTGCGACAGTATTTCAGCTACAGCACCGAAAAATTCCTGCGGTATAAAATCATTGATTTCCACAGTACGGTACAGAGCCCTGGCTAAAGGTACATTTTCCACCTGCGGTACATTGTTCTCCCTGGCCAGCTCCTTTATCTTTTGCGCTACAAGATCCATACCCTTGGCAGTCAGCTGAGGAGCATGCATGCTGTGCGGTACATATTTAATAGCACAGGCAAAGTGTTCCGGGTTGGTGATTACCACATCAGCGTTTTTGACCTCACCCATCATTTTACGGTTGGCATACTCCCGGGCCCTTTCCCGCTGTTTTTGTTTAACTTCCGGATTGCCCTCCAGCTCCTTGGTTTCCTGTTTCAGTTCCTGCTTGGTCATTTTTAACGATTCTTCATATTCCATCTTTTGTATGAAATAATCCGGTATCGCCAGTATTAAAAAAGCCACGGAAATTACAGCTACCAGTTTAAAAACCAGCCAGGAAATAAAGGTAAAAGCCCGCGGCAGGGAGATATCAACCAGGCGTACAATATTACGGAAATCACGGCTTATAAACCAATAGGCTATCAGAATAATAATAAAAACTTTAACTATAATCTTTACGATATTGAGCAGTTGTGTTTTGGAAAATACAGTTTTTTTACGGAAATTTTCAAAAGTAGGTATAATTTTCTTAAAATTAAAACTAAGTTGTTTGGTGGAAAAATGAAAACCTGTCTGCACCATTGAAAAAAAGACAGCAGCCAGCACAGCCACACCGCCGAGAGGAGCGATAAATTTCAGGAAAAAAACAGCAATCTCGGTAATAAGAGCAGTTAAACCGGCAGCACTGAATTTGACTGATGCCGGATTCTCCAGAAAACGGATAAAAAAAGAGCGGAACAGTTTAATATAGTACCATGAGAGCAAAGCTATAGTGCTGAATGTAAACAGAACAACTGCAGCCTGGGGCAGTTCCTGGGTCAGAAAAACCCGTCCCTCTTCTTCCCTGGCTTTTCTTTTACGGTGTTCAGTCGGTTCCTCAGTCCGTCCCTCATCGTCTGCTGCGTGCAGGGTAATATCAAGGGGATACCGCTCATATATATGACTGCAACTGGATATCTCCGGCCGGCCGGGTTTATTGCATAAAATTATGGAAGAACAGAGACGCTCAAAGCAAAGTTTGAAGAGAGTGTATAGTGAAAGTAATATGTTTTTAATTATATTCATAACTTATATAGCCGTTGTTTTTTTCAGCATTAACATAACATTGTTTACTACATTTGATATAACTGCTTCAAAATTGGTGATCACTGCCGGCAGTAATATTAATAAAATTATTAAACCTACACCAAATTGCAAAGGCAATCCTAAAAGTAAAATATTAGCCTGGGGGGCTATCTTACCGATCAGGCCCAGACAAAAAACAATAATAACTGAAGTACATATTATAGGAAATGCCATCTTAAGAGCAATAATAAACATAATAGAAAAATACTTGATAGCCATTGTCATAAGCGTTTCAGAATGCTGTACCAGATTTATTACTGGCAGCAGTTCGTAACTGTCCGCCACTCCGATAAGAACCATATGCATACCGTTTATGGCCAGAAAAATCAAGATAGCAATAACCTGAAAAAAAATTCCCATTACCGGCATCTGCTCCTGGGTGTTGGGATCAAATACTTTGGACATTCCCAGACCGATCTGGGTAGCAAAAAACTGGGTGGTAAGCTGAAACGCGGCAAAAATAACGGAAAGAAAAAAACCGAAAATAACGCCGATAATTATCTCTTTTACTACTATAAGTCCGTAATCCGGCAGATATACAGGCAGTTCATAACCCAGATTGGCAACCCAGGGGAAAATCACTATGGTTATTAAAAATGATAAAATAGCTTTAAAACGCGCCGGGATCATACTGGAGGAAAAGACAGGCGCCAGAAACACCACCCCCGCCATCCGGGCCCATACCAGCAGAAATATTTGAAAGGAATATACAAAATACTGCATAGTCTATTCCAGAATATAAGGAATCAATCTTATCATCTCCATAGCAAAATCAGTAATTATATTAATAATATAATTACTGAAAAAAACTATGGATCCCATTACCGCCAGAATTTTGGGAACAAAAGTCAGAGTCTGCTCCTGGATAGAGGTAGTTGTTTGCAAAACAGCAATCAAGAGCCCTATGGAAACACTTACAATAAGCACCGGGGCTGCTATTTTCAAGATAGTCAGCATTGCCATCCTTACCAAATCAATAACTACTTCAGGTGTCATAATTATGCTCCTTTAAGCAAATCCCTGTACAACCTGATAGGTTATCATGTGCCAGCCGTCAAACAGGACGAAAAGTATTAGTTTAAAAGGCAGAGAAATCATTATAGGCGGAACCATTATCATCCCCATGGACATTAATATGCTGGCAACTATCATATCAACAACTATAAAAGGAATAAAAATAAGTATACCGATTTTAAAGCCCTGTGTTATCTCACTGATAACAAAAGCAGGAATTAAAGTAACCAGTTTTACTTCGTCCTTGTTTTTAGGCGGCGGTTCTTTAGCCAGTTTAACAAACAGGGCAACATCAGATTCCCGTACCTGCCTGTGCATAAACTCTTTCAAATAAAAAGAAGATTTTTCGAAAAAATCTTCAGTGGTTATTTTTTGACGGGAAAAAGGTTTATAAGCTTCATCATAAATTTTTTCAATAGTAGGCGACATAATAAAAAAGGTAATAAATAGGGCCAGACCCATTATCACCTGATTGGGAGGAGACTGCTGCAGGGATAGCCCCCGCTGGGCAAACTTGAGTACAATACTTACCCTTATAAAAGAGGTAGTCATAATAATAATAGAAGGTGCAAGGATTAAAATACTTAGCAAAAATAAAACCTGAAGCGAGAGTGAGACCTCGCGGGCGTTCTCAGCAGACCTTACCCCTATATCGAAAAACGGTATCGGCATTCTGGTCTGCGCGTATGATACAGCTGAAAACAATACTAACGATATAAAAATTTTGCTGATAGTTCTGATATTTAAATGCTTTGTAATAAGCAAACTCCCTCCCAAAAGTTATACTTTAAACCAGTATAAAAGTTATCTCTTTGTCAAGTTTTTCACCTTATCTCTTATTTTTTTTGTAAAATTCAGGGGTGAGCCGGAAGACATGTTGATATAATTGCCCAGCACGTTAGCAAAAGCAGATCCCTTCTGCTCTGCCTTACCCTTTTCCAGTTTAAACAAATCTATAGTAGCTTTGTCTTTGATCTCTGCCAATACAGAAATATTTTCCTGGGTGATACCAAGCAGATAATAGGCTTCAGCTACCTTCATTACACTGATTTTTTTATTTACTCCCAGCGGATAATCATACAAACTCTGTATCAGACTGTCTTTATCCCTGCCCGGAGCAGTACGTTTTTTAGAGTAGCGGTATAAAAAATAAAAAACAGCCATAAACAGAGCCAGCACCAGTATGGTTTTAACAAAAAGCCAGAAATAGCCCGGTCCTTCCGCCTGCCACTGCTGCGGGTCTTTAGCTTTATCCGGATCTACATACGGAGCTGCCTGGTCTGCGCTGTCTACACGCTGCTGGTTGGACAGGGATGCCTGGTCTGCTGACCATAGGGGAAAAAGCATTAAAAACAGGAAAAATGCGATTTTCAGACAACTGAATTTTTTGCATTTTGATAACATGATAAATTTTAGCCTAATTCAGTAGAAAATGCAAATAAAAAAGGACTTTTTTTTAAAAATCAAGCAAAAATCGGTAATTTTATTCCGAAATTATCTTTTATTTTTTTTTAAAAACTGTTTTGCCTGCGGCAGGTGCCGGTATTTGTTTTCAAGCAGATCTAAAACCCGGGCCCGTTTCTGTAACTCTCCCGACCTGGTATAGATCTTGTAAAGCAGAATGATTCTTTCGACACACTGGTAATCACTCAATAAAAGTAAACGGTAGCTCTCTTTATAATCACCGAAATGAAAAACAATGCGGGCCATATAAAGTAATGTTTTCTGCCGCAGCAGCGGATCCGGATGTTTGAAATCAAGATATTTTCGAAAAACACGCATCGCCTTGCTGTAATCCCGCAGACGGTAAGATAATACACCCCGGTAATAAACTGCCTCGCGGGCATAACTTTTAGTTAATATATGACGTGCGCGCTGATACTCTTTCAGAAAAATAAGCAGCTGAGCAAACTTCAAGGCAGCCCTGCTTTTTTTACGGCGGGAGCCCCGCCACTTGAGAGACCGGAAAAGCAAATTGGTTTTCTGTTCTATATGCAGCAGCTGTTTGGTAATATTCAGGGCCAGGGTATAGATATCTACCCGGCGTTGAAAACGCTCCCCGTATTTTAAAAAATACTCGGCTGTAAAAGTGTACTGATTATTTTTAAGCAAACGGTGCAGATTGTTTTTAAATACCTTATAGGAATCAGGCGGGAAAGCAGAAAGAGAAGTAATAACTATCAAAACAGCAGTAAACCTGTACATAAGCCCTGACTAGAATATCAGTTAAATACAGTCTGCAATGCTCTTGCACGATCCAGTTCAGTAGACTGTTCAAGAAAACTCTCCCGGGACAAACCGTTAAGTACTTTACCGTCCAGAGTCCGTAAACTGACAGTATTGTTTTCTGCCTCCTTTTCGCCAATAGTCAATATCACAGGTATATAAGCGATCTGGGCATCCCTGACTTTTTTACCCAGTGATTCACTGCGGAAATCTTTTGCCGGACGTAAACCTTTATTCAGGACAGCGCTATAAAGGGAATCAGCATAATCATTTACTGTGCGGGAAATAGTAAGAATGCGTATCTGTTCCGGTGCCAGCCAGAAAGGGAACTTACCGGCATAGTGTTCAATAAGTACGCCGAGAAAACGTTCAATTGAGCCGAAAAGAGCGCGGTGGATCATATAGGGTCTTGCCGGTTCACTGTTGGGATCAGTATAGGTAAGATCAAACCGCTGCGGCAGATTAAAATCAAACTGAATAGTTGAGCATTGCCACTGTCTGCCGATAGCATCCTTGATTTTGACATCGATTTTCGGACCGTAGAAAGCTCCGCCCCCTGCGTCTATCTCATAATTCTGTCCAGTAGCAGCAACAGCACTGCGGAGCGCTGCGGTTGCCTCCTGCCACAGGGAAGGATCACCGACAGCTTTTTGCGCCGGACGTGTAGAAACATAGACAGTAAAATCTTTAAACCCGAAAACACCCAGCATTTTTAGACAATAGTTTAAAACCTGTTTTATCTCCTGCTGCATCTGATCAGGTGTACATATAATATGAGCATCATCCTGGGTAAAACCTCTAACGCGCATCAGACCATGTAATACGCCGCTTTTTTCATAACGGTACACAGTACCAAGTTCAGCCCAGCGCAAGGGCAAATCCCGGTATGACCATTTTCTGCTTTTGTATATATTTATATGGAAGGGGCAGTTCATTGGTTTAAGATAATACTCTTTCTCATCAATACTGTTGGGAGCAAACATATTTTCTTTAAAAAAATCAAGATGGCCGCTGGTCTGCCACAACCGGCTTTTCCCGATATGCGGGGTGGAAACCAGCTCATAACCGTTAAGCAGATGATCTTTCCGCCAGAAAGTTTCCACCACATTTTTCAAAGCAGCACCTTTGGGGTGCCAGAGCACCAAACCGCCCCCTATTTCATCACTGATGGAAAAAAGATCAAGCTTTGTCCCCAGCTTACGGTGGTCCCGCTTTTCCGCTTCAGCCATCATAGCCAGATAATTTTTCAAGGCTTTTTTGTCAGCAAAAGCAGTACCGTAAAGCCGGGTCAGCATGCGGTTGTTTTCATCACCGCGCCAGTAAGCCCCGGCCAGACGCTGCAGTTTGAAAGCCTTGATATAACCGGCATGCGGCAAATGCGGGCCGCGGCAGAGGTCAGTAAAACCGTTCAGTTTATATAATGATATCTCTTCATTTTCAGGCAGCTCATTTATAAGCTGCTGTTTATAAGGCTCATTTTTAAACAGGGACAAAGCCTTTTCCCGGCTGCTCACTATTTTTACAAAAGGAAGTTTGTTTTTAATGATTGTTTTCATTTCCTGTTCCAGCCTGGGAAAATCCTCTTCTTTTATAGGCGCCTTGTCAAAATCATAATAAAAACCATTGGCAATACTGGGACCAATAGCCACCTGGGCGTGCGGAAACCGTGTATTGACAGCCAGAGCCAATACATGCGCGAAGCTATGCCTTCAAACCGAAAGCCCCAGGCTGCTTTGCAGTGTTAATATTTCCACCCGTCCGTCACCGGCTAGCGGGGTGTCAAGATCATAAATCTTTTCATTGAGTTTATAAGCTACAGCGCTGCGCCTTAATCCCTCGGAGACAGAAGCTGCTATATCACTGCCGCTGGTTCCCGGCGCAAACTCCTTGATACTGTCATCAGGAAAGGTAATTTTGATCATGCCTGATCCTTTAAACAAGCAAGCAGCTCCTTAAAATATTTTTCATCTCGTGCCGGCCCCATATCAAAACGCATAACCCGGTCATCTTTCTGTCTGGGAACTATATGAGCATGCAGATGAGGGATTATCTGGCCGGAGGCGGGTCCGTTGTTAAACAGAATATTATAATCGGTAAAATCAAGTTTGCTTTTTAACAGCTGTATCATACTCTGCAGCACACTGCTAAGCTCCTGAGCTGTGCCTGCGGAAAGATCCTCATAATACTGAATATGTTCTTTGGGAATAACCAGTAAATGGCCCCGGGCAACAGGATGAATATCCAGAAAAGCAAGCGTACCAGCGGTTTCCTTTACCTTGTAACAAGGCATTTCACCTTTAACTATGCGGCAGAAAATACAATCATCCACACTAACCTCCTATACACCATATTTTTGCCGGTAGGCTGTAATACGCTCAGCCAATTTCTCATCCGGTATGTTTTGTTCCTTAAGATAGGTAATGATATCATCAATATCAATAATTGAATATACCGGAATTTGATATTTGTTTTTAATCTCTGTTACAGCATGCCTGCCGTCATAACCTACCTCTTTACGGTCAACTGCAATAACTACTCCGTTTACAGCCGGCCGGCTGGTTTTACGGAAAAAATCAAGTGCTTCCCGCACTGAAGTACCGGCAGTTATCACATCATCCAGAATAACAACCCTGTCTGCGGCGGCGGGCTGACAACCGACCAGGGTACCGGCCTCGGCATGATCCTTTTTTTCCTTGCGGTTAAAACTATAGGCAGCGTTAATTTTGAAATCAGTATATAAAGAGAGTACAGTAGCTGCCGCCAAAGGGATACCCTTATAAGCAGGGCCAAAAACGCAGCCGGTATCCGGACAATTATTTTTAATGGTTAAAGCATAATAACGGGCAAGGGTATGCAGCAGATCACCGCGGAAAAGATCACCGGTATTGATAAAATAGGGAGATGTGCGGCCGCTTTTGGTAACAAAGCTGCCGAAGCGCAAAGCCTTGTTTTCGATTAAAAAATTAATAAAACTGTTTTTATTGCGATCCATTCTTCCCCTCTGCAGCTGCTGAAGACGTGACCGGGTTTATACTGTTGCTGCTGGCTGAAACAGATGATATGCCGGCGGCGGCGGATGAATCTTCCTTGCCGGTATTGCCGGTCCGGACCGCGGCTGTACTTTTATTTGGCTTTGACGTACGGTTTGTGGTTTCTGCGGCGGACAGGCTATCAAGGTTGATAAGTATTTCCAGATTTTCATCCCGGCTTAACTCCTGTAAAAGATTGTTTTTTTGTTCCGCAGCACGTATCTGCCTGACATCAGCGCGCACCCTGTCCTGTATATCGGAAAAATTATAATAGCCGCCGTAAGGTTTTTTATATTTTTTTTTATGCTTAAAATAAAAATCTTTTATTTCATTTTCGGTAACATCTATAGCGGAAAAATACTCTCTTTTATATAACTCATCAGCCAGCAGCTGGTTTCGGACTTTATGCAGCTGGTAACGGAAAGCCAGGGACCGGGCATAACCCAGCCTGACAGCCTTACGTACCATGAGTCTGTAGAAAAGATATTGTTTTATTCTGGCAGGTGTAAGCTTAATCACTGGTTCAGGATCCAGCTGATTCAAACCGGGAGTATTAAAATATTGTAAAACATCTTTTTTATAAATGAAGGTTTTTCCCAG
Organism: uncultured Spirochaetia bacterium; assembly: GCA_964517045.1. GTDB lineage: Bacteria > Spirochaetota > UBA12135 > COTS27 > CAZFAK01 > CAZFAK01. Next base: position 10,742 of record CAZFAK010000093.1, read on the forward strand.
TTTAGCTATGGGCTGTCCCTGCTGCTGATTATTTTGCTGTAAAAGTCTGGCATAAGCTGCTATGGCTTCT
>CAZFAK010000094.1:0-10806 GCA_964517045.1 uncultured Spirochaetia bacterium
AGGAGCCACTATGCGTTCCTGTGTTTTTCGTTTTTGCGGACCGGGCGCGATCTCTATAAAACAATCAAGCAGCTCTTTAACACCGAAATTATTCAAAGCACTGCCGAAAAAAACCGGTGAACTATGTCCGTCTAAATATTTTTCTTTATTAAAATCAGGATAAACCCCGCTTATAAGTTCAATATGTTCACGCAATTCAGCTGCCTGGGGGCCGATAAGCTCATCCAGTTTTTTATCCTTAAGGTCAGTAATACGGTATGCAGAGCTGCTGTTTTGATCCTGGCGCGCGTGCGGCTGGTATAATATAAGCTGCTGCCGGTAAATATTGTAAACCCCTTTAAAATTTTTACCCATGCCCACCGGCCAGCTCAGAGGAACGACTTTTATTTTAAGTTTGGCTTCAACCTCATCCAAAAGCTCTACCGCGTCACGTCCCTCCCGGTCGAGTTTATTGATAAAAGTAATAACCGGTGTATTGCGCATACGGCATACTTCCAGCAGTTTTTCTGTCTGCGGTTCCACTCCCTTGGCGCAGTCTATTACCATGACAGCACTGTCAACAGCGGTCAGCGTCCGGTAGGTATCTTCACAAAAATCCTCATGTCCGGGTGTATCAAGTAAATTAATATGGATATCCCTGTAGGAAAAGCCCATAACTGCTGTGGCTACTGAAATGCCGCGCTGTTTTTCTATCTCCATAAAATCACTGGCAGCATAACGGCTGCTCTTACGCGCTTTAATAGCGCCGGCAGTATTAATAGCTCCACCGAAGAGCAGAAATTTTTCAGTTAATGTGGTTTTTCCGGCATTCGGGTGGCTGATAATACCAAAAGTTTTACGCTTTTTTATTTCACTGCTGAGGTTCGGCATAAGTTTATCTGTGAAAGCGCTATTGTAACCTGATTTATTTTTATAAGCAAACCAGATTTAAATTAAGCTTTGTTTCATGCTAAAATATCAGCTTAAGGGAGACAGCTATGAGTGCAAAACCAAACATACTTTTTTTTATGAGTGATGAACACCGTTTTGATACAGTGGGTTTTAACGGTAATAAAACCGTATGTACCCCCTGTCTTGACCGCCTGGCTGAGGATGCTGTGGTCTTTGAGAACACATATACACCGTCCCCTATCTGTGTGCCCGGACGTCAGTGTATGGCATCAGGACAGCTCCCCCGTACATGTAAAACCGAAAAATACGGGGAAGACCTGAAACCGGGTTATATGACTTTTGCCCGCCGTTTCAGTCAGTATGGTTACCGGACCATTGCCGCCGGCAAACTGCATCACATGGGTACTGACCAGATGCAGGGCTGGCTGGAGCGGGTAGCCGGCGATACCCATGTTGCTCCCCGTTATATAGAGGGGATGCAGACGGATGAGGTGGATAAATATAAAACTAAATCAGACGATCCGCGCAATCTGCATAAAACCCTTAAATGGGATGACAGTAAGGAAATTTTACGGGCCGGGATCGGATATTCCCGGCACAGCACCTCTGATGATCTGGCTACCAGAGGTATGCTGGATACAATCTATAACTCCTATATCAGCGGTCATTATGACAATTTTAATCCGGCTCAGCCCCATTTTTTATACCTGGGCCTTAAAAACCCTCACTACCCCTATATGGCGCGCAAGGAGCTTTTTGACTATTACCTGCCCCGGGTAAAGCAGTATCAAAACAGCGAACCGTTTGACCATCCCTTTCTGGGACAGTGCCCTTTTACCGGGTCTCCGCTTGTTCCCGGTGAGCATGTTCCCACGCGTTGTGTTGACCGGGCAATTGCAGCCTACTATGCCAACATAGAAAATATGGATATGCGTTTTGAGGAAGTTATAAAACAGCTTGAATATGCGGGTGAGGATCTTGATAACTGGATCATTATTTATGCGTCTGATCATGGCGAGATGCTGGGTGAGCATGCTGTGTGGGAAAAACAAAAATTTTTTGAGGGCAGTGTCAAAGTACCTCTGTTTATCAGGTGGCCTGCCCGTTTTAAACCGGCCCGCGTCAAAGAAAATGTCAATTTATGCGATCTTTTTGCCACACTTTGCCAGCTGGCGGATCTGCCCCTGCCTTCTGACCTGGACAGCCGCAGTTTGGTGCCGCTTATGCAGGGTGAGACCGGTAACTGGTCTAATGAAACTGTATCTCAATTCGGCGGGCGTAATTTAATGATCAAACAGGATGAACTGAAATACCAGTATTACGGGGAGGACATGCCGGAAGTGCTTTTTGATCTGAGTAAAGATCCGGGAGAAACAAAAAATTTTATAAATGATCCGGCATGTACAGCGGCGGTTAAAAAATTCCGCCGGCGGCGGGCAGAACTGGCTTTCGGACCGGATGCTGATCCGGAATATAAAAACGCAGGTTATAATTAAAAACTGTTTCCGCCCGTTTTTAATAAGCGTATATTTTACAGGTGCGGTTATTAGTGACAAATCAGCGGCAGGCCGGTGTATTGGTCAGAACAGCATCCAGCATCAGCAGCTGCAGATTGGTAAGGTCTTGCAGAGAGTCATCCGGTTATCGTTCAGGCTGAGCAGTTTAAGCTGTTGAAGGATAAATTCAATACCTTTAAACGGCTGAGATTGGCAAACTGCATTTACATGTTAATTTCAGTAAATCAAAAATAATAGTTAAGTTTTAAACCGGCATAGTCCGGCCTGAGTTGCCGATCACCGCCCCGGCGGGTCAGCAACTGTATATCAAGTACTTGTTTTAAAGTACGGTCAAAACGGCGGCCGTAGACAATAGGAGAGATAATACCGGCTACTCTGAAACAGGAAAGCACCAGAAAGCCAACCCCGATAGCTGCGGCCTGGTTGAGCAAGTTATCGCCGGGCGCGAATATCATAATGCCGATCCCGGTAAGTTCACCGAGAAGCTGTACAAAACCGCCGGCAGGGTGCTTTACCACTGCAAAGGAACCCAGACCGAAACCGATAAAATAGTTTAATACAGCTGCACCGGCAATCTTGCCGCCTTTGCGTTTGGATTCGTAAAGCTTTATACGGTCTATTTCAGCCAGGTTAAGGGCTTGTCTGGTAATGGCTTCCTCATTGCGAAATAGATTGTCGCTTATCAATTTGTAGATACGGCGTACCTCACTGTGACTTTGCAGTTGCGCCCGCCGGTTAATATCACTGCCGGTAAAATACTCAGCCAGCTTTTTGAGTACTGCGTCAACATCATTGATAACAAAACCGTCGGTTTTATGCGACTTGATAATTTCACCGGTTTCTACTGCTACCTGTCTTACGGAAACAAACAGGTTTTCCCCGAGTTTAATAACCGAGCCGATAATAATAAAATCCATATTTAAAAGCTTGCCGATCTTTACAGCACAACTGCTTTCTGTACAGCCGCTGTACTGAAAAGACTGTTCCCGGAGTATGGTTTTAATCTTATCCCTTTCCAGTACTTTGAATTTACCGCTTTTTACAAGATAGACCGAGAAAAGTTCGGTAATACTTTTAGCTTCCAGTTCAGATACGCCCTGGGCGCTGAAACCCAAAACACTGACATTTTTTTTTGCCCCAGCTGTCAGCCCGGATAACAGCATAATTAAAACAAGGACAATTATAACTGTTTTATGTGTCTGCATAAGGGTATTATGACATAGATTGTCTGCTTTATTCAAGCCTTGTAATAAAAATTTTAAAGTTTTACCAATACGGTTTTACCTTCAGTTAGCTCCAGATAATCAACCGTGCTGTTGTTTTCAACTATGATGTCATATTTTAAACCGGATCCGGTAGTTCTGGTAAAAATAAAGTTTATAGCAGTACTCCGTATATAACGTCTCACCCGGACAGTTTTACCCAAAGCCCGGGGAATACGGGCATTGATTTTAACATTTTCATAATCAGGTATAATACCGATAAAACCGTCCCAGATAACTTTAAGATACCAGCCGGCACTGCCGGTACGCCAGGGGAACATAGCCTGTCCCTCAGCTCCGCTGCCCGGACCGAAGATGCAGTTGGTAATGGTAAAGGGTTCGACCCGGGATACTTCCGGCGGATTTTTGGGATTGGAGGGCATTATCTTATGCAGTATCTCCCAGGCCTCATCAGGCAGTTCTGCTTTAACCAGGGCATAGGCATAAAAGATACAGGCATGAACATAGTTGGCACCGTTTTCCACAAAACCGGGCAGATCACCGCTGATGCGGCCGATATTTTCGTTAAATTCAGTGTAGGCAGGGGTTAAAAGTACACAGCCGTAGTCAGTATATAGATGGCGGCGTACATTAGCCAGCATTTCCGTACAGCGTTCCGGACTAGCTGTATCTGACAATATTGCCCAGGATTGAGGGTTTAAAAATATTTTACCGGCTTTGGCGGACGGACTGCCCAGCCTGGTACCATCATCTGTAACGGCCCTTATATAACGGCCTTTCTCCCAGAAAGAGCGGTTAAGAGTTTTTTTAAGTTTATTAGAAATACGCTGGTAGCGTTTATTGTCTTTATCCTGCAGATAGGCCAGAAGATCAATAAAACTCTGTAAAGCCCACATATAAGCCATAGTGGTCCAAACTGATTCTCCTTTACCCTGCCGGTCCACACCATTGAGGGCATCATTCCAGTCACCAAAACCCATACGGCAAATATTATCCGGACCGCGCTGTTTATCCAGGAAAGCAACTGTCTGTTTCATATGCTCCAGTATCGAGCCGCTTCCTTTGTCAAAATAAGGTTCCTCAATATTTAATAGATCAAAATCGCCTGTTTCCTTGATATAGTTTACTATGGTATTTATATACCAGATACCGCCGTCAAAATATTTTTTGGTATCAACCGAGGCCCATTTACGTACTGTGTGACCGTCTCTATAAATATGCCTGGTGGCATCCAGTATACGGGCGCGGACATAATCAGTATCAAATATGCGGTAGATATCCATATCCTGCATACAGTCACGAAAACCCATCTGCCAGCCACGGTTCCAGTAAGCATTAAATAACAGCTGGTTTTTAGTCCAGACATTGACAAAATTGTCCATATCCTTATCCCGGGACAGAACCGTATTACTGTTTACCAGCTGATTATAAAATTGCTTATGCCGGTGCATGGCTTTATTAAAGCTGCCTGTTTTTTTTATTTGCTGCGCCTGTTGTTGCGCCTGCTTACTGCTGCTTGCAGTAAACATAGCTGTTTCCACCCTGTTGTGCTGGCGGCCTTTCAGAGAAAGGCTGTAACGCACGGCAAAGAGCGGGGTTTTATTACCGCTGACCAAAGAGTTTCTGAAATCGTCTTTTAATATTGTTGCCGGATTGACATAGGTGGAATACTCTTTTAAAAAAATATCCTTATCAGTTTCAAACCTGGTTATTTTTTTATTGGAAGTAAAACCCAGTGCATAATCATTAGCGTCGCAGCGGTAAGAGTAATTTTTTACGAAAAGGAAATTACTCCTGGAAGAGTAATCGGTTTTAAAAAGGTTAACCGGTCCAAAATAGGGATCCTTAAAGGAAAGGTCAAGTTCGGTAACCGGCACTAGTAAAATATTCCGTTTACGCCTGCTGTTGTTAAAAACATCTATATGCCATATCTCGGTAGCCTGCTCAGGGTCTACAGTCACGCTCCAGGTAACTTCAATATTATTTTTACTGCCTTTGATTACAGTATAGTTTAACCCATGGCGTGCTTCATATTGGGTCAGTCTGGTTTTAAGCGGATACCAGGCCGGGGACCAGCAGCATTTTTTGTCCAGATCATATATATACAGAAAACGGTTACCGGAAAAATTATATAAAATAAAGCGGCCCTGACCGTCTTTTTCATAACCAATGCCGGTACCATGGTTGGTAATCTGAAGTAAAAGTTTTTTATTCCAGATACGGTTTTCCCAGGAACGCGGGGTAAGCGGGTTGGTAATAACGTATTCATTAGTCTCTGTATCAAAGTAGCCGTATTTTGTTTTATGCATAAAAAATCCTTAATATTAAAATAAATTTTAATATGATTTTAGTAAAAATGCTGTCAGTGGGTATTATCTGTTCTTCTATCTTTGCCTAAAGCAGAACAGCTAATAGCAAATTTTGCCCGTATTTATCAAAAGAGATAAACACCCTTCAAAAGCGGATAAAGTGGCTATAAATCAAAATTGTAATTGAAAGATAGCAGTGTTTTAAGCAGGCGTCCGTGCCTGCATAAAAGAGCCGCCGTCCGTGGCGGTTTACTAGACCGGCTATTAAAAAAATAATATTAATTCTTCCGGATATTCTTTAAGGTAGGATATAGATTTCAGCAGATAGAACTGCTCTTTGACATCTATCATCTCTGCTAACCCGTTTATTTCATTGCTTTTGCCGGAAAGTATTAATTTTCTGGCAAACAGCGGCCTTATGCTTTTTGCTTTTAGTTCCTTTAACTCCTGTTCAGCTTTTTCTTTCATTTTTACAATATCATCCAGAGAGTGCTTATTTATAAAAGTTTTTATGCTTTCATAACGCTTTGTTAATTTTTTTAATCTTATGACCTGCGAGTTAATTCCTTTACGGAAATACCAGTTCTGTTTATCCGGTTCCGCCAGTTTTTTTTTAAGTATAAAAATATCCCTAACCAGTTTAGCCATGTTATTAATTCGTTCAGTATTATTAACAGCATTTATCAGTGCAATAATTTCATTTATTTTCATAAGAAATTTTATTTATTTTTATTTATAATATATTATATGCTGCAAGGCGGACAAAGAATGTCCGAAAAAGTTAAAACTCTGCCGCGGCTGTAAAGCGAAACTGCATTCACTAATGAAGTTGTTTAAACAAACATTTGTAGTTGAATAAACAAGCCGCCGCATGCGGTGGGTTAATAAGGGAGCTTTATTATGATTGACATTGGAACAGCCTTGAACATGTGGTGTGTCCTATTTATAACAACTCCGGAATTTTTTATTGAATTAGTTTTTTAAAATAAATTTTATTTTCTAATTAAATACTTCAGCTTTTTCCGCAATCTGTCCGGCAAGTTTTTCAATAACTGATTCAAGATCGTTAACTGATTTACAATTTATGGTTTCGGAAAAGAAAATCTGTGATGTTTCCACCTCTACTACGCTTATGTTTATTACATAGGCTCCGAGCATTTTTCCGAAAGATCCGGTAAGATTGGAAATAGTGAATGAATAGGGTAGCGTGTTATTACTTTTATTGTATAGTAATTTTTTTTAAAACAGTTTTTCCAGTTTGCCCAAAAAGGAAAGAGTATGATCGCGGACTGCTTTTCTGCAAATCATAGTTACGGCTTGTATATTATCCTGTCGTGACGCAGTTTTTTCCTTTTTTCTTGCTTTCATACATTAAAATGTCCGCCCGTTTTATGAGACTTTTTATTTTATCCTTTTTTTTAGCCATTGTTGCACCAATGGAAACAGAAATTCTTATGTTCTTCCCTGAATCGTATATCAGTGATTGTTCGATAAGGAAGCGGAGCTTTTCCGCTATGGCAAAAAGTTTTTTTTTGTCTACTCCGGATATAATCGCAACAAATTCTTCGCCGCCCCAGCGGCCTATAAAATCCTCCTGCCTGAGGTTTTTTAATATTGTCTTTGAGGTAACTTTAAGAATCAGGTCACCTGCAGCGTGTCCGAATTTATCGTTTATTGCTTTGAATGTATCGATATCGATAAATAGTATGCCGAAGTCATCTGTCCATCTGTATCTGGATTTTTCTTCCAGCTTGGCGTTTATTCTGTTTTCCGTGTAGCGTCTGTTTCCGATCCCGGTAAGAGAATCTATAAAAGCAAGTTCCTGCAGTTTTTTTATTTTTTTAAAAGCTGAAAGCTGTTCTGTATTATCGGAAAAAATCTCAACCGCACCTGTAATCTGTCCTTTGTCATCTTTTACAGGGGAAACCCTGGTAAGTACAGGTACGCGGTAGCCCTGCTTATGCTTGAGAAAAATTTTTTCTTCAGCTATTTTGGCGGTTTGCATGGCTTTGAGCGCAGGACATTTTGCAGTTTTACATAAATTTTCCCCCTGATCATTGGTATGTACTAAAAGGTTATCCGCGCAGCTGATACCGGTTACTTCTTCCGCCTTATACCCGGTAATTTTTTCCGCTGCCGCATTCCAGTATATAATACGTCTCCGGTTATCGCAAAAATATACACCATCGTACATATTATCAAGAATATTTTTAAAAAAAGCTTTGTTATAATTCACTAGTCTATTATCTGTTATATTTAAGTACGCCGGATTTTATGCAGAAAGCCATAACTATTTAAGCTGTTTTATATCCTGTTTAAACTGCGTTACTGCGCAAAATAAACCATTTGCTGCAGATTTGATTTTTTCACAATTTTTCTTAATTATATCATTTTTCCGGTTGTTGTCAATTTTTTTAATCTTGATTTTTCCTGTACTCTACGATATAATTTTCAGCCTGCGATGTGCGATGATATTTAAATAGTGGCTCTATAATATAAAAAGGGGATCTCAACATCATTACCCTGTACGGAGGATAATTTTTTCTTCCAAGCAGCTAATTGCGGGAACCCACCTTGACAAGAGGAACCAGCATATTTAAATCACTCATACGGCATTGCGGGTTTTTTTATGAAAAAATATATTCTTTTTACTTTACTTTTGTTTTTTTTCCTCTTATGCGGCTGCACGAGGAGTGCTGCCGAGCATGCTGCCGCCGGCCGCAAACTGTTGGGAGAAGCCGGCGCATATCTGCGGGAGTTAAGTCCTGCCCGGAAAAAAATAAATCATTATCATAGTGTACAAAGAAAATACAATGAGCTGGTGCATAAGGCTGATAACAGTTTCAAACAGGCTTTTACTAAAAATCCAGATATGCAGTTTGCTTTTCAAACCGCTATGCGCTATTATGCTCTAACCAATAAATACATCAGTCAGGATTTCTGTCTGCAGTGGCTGGCCCGCTGCAGCCGGGCTACCAATTACCGGCCGGATTTTTTGTTAAACAAACTGGATAATACTGCCAGCATAAAAAAACGTTATTTCCTTATAAATGCTATGGGGCTGACCGGTGATACCAACTATCTGGATACGCTTTATGATATTGTTACTAACCGCGTTATCGGTAAAAAACTGCACGTAAGTAAAGAAACCGATGTATCCTATGCTATCAGTGCCCTGGGAGAGATCCGGCATCCGGCCTCTACCAATATTTTACTGGATATCTATAATAACCCTGAGGAGCTGGTTGGTTTCCGGGTTTTTGCCGCCGAGGCATTGGAAAATCTGACCGGCCGCCAATATGAGATCGATATCAGCAGGATAGATTCCCGGCCGGGGCAGCCATGACGTTAGCTACCTTAAAAAAAAATATTCCCAACATATTAACAGCTGCCGGTCTGTTCATGGGCTTTAGTGCTGTTTTGGCATGTCTGCAGGCAGTGCATGAGGCTTCCGCGCATGAGGAAAGTTTCATGCTTATAGTATATCTTAAGGCAGCCGGATTATTTATTATAGTAGGTATTGCCTTTGATTTTTTTGACGGCTTTGCAGCCAGGGCATTAAATGTCCAAAGCAGGCTGGGTAAGCAGCTTGATTCTTTATCAGATCTTATTACCTTTGGTATCGCGCCGGGAGTTTTATTTTATACAGTGACTTTACTGGCTGGCCGCCGTATTGATTCTATAGTCGCTTACAATGTTTTGTTTGTGCCCGGGTTTATTTACAACAATCTTTTTATTATTAGGTTAATGGCTTTTTTATTTCCCGCTACTGCCTGTATAAGACTGGCCCGTTTCAGTATACATAAGAGCAAAGATTTTTTTTACGGATTGCCTACCACAGTTGCCGGCAGTTTAATGGCCCTTTTATTTACCTTTAATTTTTATATTACACCTTTTGCCAAACTTTATCAAATATGGGACAAAGAGCTGCCGCAGCAGATATATCCGCTGGTTCATCTAAGCGAAACCGTTACCCACAATTTTACATTTCTGCTGCTGGTTTATGTTATCTTAAGTATTTTAATGGTCTCTGAAATACAGTTTTATAAAATTACCTATTATTTTAAGGGATGGGGCCGCAGAAAACGCAAATGGATTATTATTATCTCTTTTTTGGCACTGGTTTTGTTTTTTAAATATTTTTTATTGTTACTGGCCCTGTTATATTTTATACATAATCTTTACTATAACTATATCAAGGTTAAAATTAAAAAAAAAAGAGTAAATCTTTAAAAAATAAAATTTAAATGAAAACTATTCTCAATAAAATAAAGGGGCTGCCTCTCTTAATTGTCGGGGACATTATTCTTGATTCCTATATAAACGGCACAGTAGAAAGAATATCACCGGAAGCTCCGGTACCGGTACTTACCCATCAGCATAAAAGTTACCGTCCGGGAGGAGCGGCCAATGTGGCCTTGAATCTGAAAGCTGTCGGCTGTATTCCTTATCTCTTCGGGATTGCCGGTATGGATACGGCGCAGAAAACACTTTTTAAGCTGCTGGCGCAGAAAAATATTGCTACTGATAATATTTATAAAATGAAAAACCGCAAGAGCTCTGTAAAAACCCGTCTCATTGCCCATAACCAGCAGCTGCTGCGCATGGATGAAGAGGATACTGCTGATCTCAACAGAATTGTCTTTAATAAGATAAAAAGCAAACTCGAAAAAAAAATCGCCTGTTCCAGGGCCTGCATTTTATCAGATTATGGCAAGGGTGTTATTAATGATTACACCTTTACCCGGATTATCAATATGTGCCGGGAACATAATATACCGGTTGTTATAGATCCCAAAAAAAAAAATTATAACATTTATAAAAATGCTGCCGGGATGACTCCCAACCACTATGAGGCTGCTGCGG
>CAZFAK010000095.1:0-10643 GCA_964517045.1 uncultured Spirochaetia bacterium
GCTTTTTCAGTTTGGTTGCTTTACTTTTTTTTTCAGGCTAAAATATAATTTGTCTTAAAAAGTAATCAGGTATTTAAGAAAATAAAATATTATTACATTATCGGAGGATCATATTATGAGCAGAAAATTTCCGGAAGATTTTTTATGGGGAGCGGCAACTGCTGCTTACCAGATTGAGGGCGCCTGGGATGAAGACGGCAAGGGGCAGAGTATCTGGGATACTTTTAGTCATACACCGGGTAAGATAACCAGAGGTGATACAGGCGATATCGCCTGTGATCATTATCACCGTTATAAAGAAGATATTGCCTTAATGAAAGAGCTGGGATTCAAAGCCTACCGTTTTTCCGTGTCCTGGCCCCGTATTCTGCCGGCAGGATGGGGGGAAGTAAACCGGAAAGGGATAACTTTTTACCGCAATCTTGTAACTGAATTAAAAAAAAACGGTATTGAACCTGTGCTTACCATGTATCACTGGGATCTGCCCCAGGAGATACAAAATGCAGGCGGCTGGCTTAACCGGCGCATTATTGACTGGTTTGCCGGCTATGCAGAGGTTTTATTTAAAAACCTGGGCGATCTGGTTAACTACTGGATAACCATTAATGAGCCTAATGTGGTATCACATTGCGGTTTTCAGGAGGGCTGGCATGCTCCGGGAGTCAGGGACCAGGCTACTGCCCTGCAGGTTTACCATCATGTGCATCTGGCGCATGGACAGGCGGTTAAGGTTTTCCGTAAACTCTGTCCGGAAGGTAAAATAGGTATTGCGCCTAATTTCCGCTGTTTACTGCCGGGAGACAACTGTCAAATGAGTGAGAAGGAGATAGCCCTGGCGCGTGAAAAAGATACCTTTTTAAACAGTGACCACCTCTTTTTCGGCCGTTATCCGGATCCGGTACTGGAAGACTGGCGCCGGTTAAAGGTTATGCCTCTTATAGCAGATGGTGATATGGAGCTTATTAGTCAGCCGATTGATTTTATCGGTGTTAACCATTACTTTGTGGGTTTTCTCGGTGACAAACCGGCTGATCTAAAAAAAGTGGACTGGGGGGAACACTATTATCCCGCTGCCCTGCGGGAGGTACTGGTGCAGCTTAAAGAGCGTTATAATAATCCGGAGATCCTTATCACGGAAAACGGCATGCCGGTTATTGATGAACAGACAAGTGATGACGGCAGGGTCAGGGATCAGCTCAGGGTGGATTATTACCGTGACTATATTACAGCTCTTTACGAGGCTATAGACAGGGGAGTGAATGTAAAAGGTTATCTGCTCTGGAGCCTGATGGATAATTTTGAATGGGGCGAAGGTTACAGTTACCGTTTTGGTATTGTACGGGTGGATTATAAAACACAGCAGCGTATTATCAAGGATTCCGGTTATTTTTATCAGCAGGTTATTACTGCTAACAGTATCTGAATAATGCTGCAGCTTTTTTAAATTTATATGTAAGCAGCCTGACTGAAAAAATATAATATGCAAAATAAGGAAAAAGCCTGGATTTGGTATGATGTGGCCAACTCTGCTTTTGTATTGATCATTACTACTACCCTGATGCCTCTTTTTTTCAAAAATTATGCGGCCCGGGAACTGGCTTTGTCAGAGAGTACTGCTTACTGGGGTTTTACCGTGTCGCTTTCCTCCTTGATGGTAGCTTTGCTGGCGCCTCTGCTCGGTACAATGGCTGATTACAAAAATAAAAAAAAAGTTTTTTTTATCAGGGCGGTTATTATCGGTGTAGGGGCTACTTTTCTGCTGGTTGGTGTGAACGCCAGCCAATGGCTTTTATGCGCAGTCATCTATTTTACAGCGAGAACTGCTTACAGTGCTGCTAATATTTTTTATGATTCTTTTTTAACGGATGTAACTTCACCGCAGCGTTTTAACAAAATTTCCGGGTACGGATTTGCCTATGGTTATATCGGCAGTGTAATTCCTTTTCTTCTTGCTGTAGCAGCTCTCTTTACAGCGCGTGCCCTGACATCCGGCAGCGGTTTTCCGGGTATTGGTTATAAAATTGCTTTTATAATTACCGGCTGCTGGTGGGCTTTATTTACCATCCCTTTTATCAAACATGTAAAACACAGTCACTATATAAGAAGAAAAAAAAATTTATGGCGTCATTCATGGCAGCGGCTGCGTAAGACATTCAAGAAAATAAAAAAATACCGTAATATATTTTTATTTTTACTGGCTTACTTTTTTTATATTGACGGTGTGTATACTATTATCAGCATGGCCATGGCTTATGGTATTGACCAGGGTTTGAGTTATACGGTCTTAATCAGCGTTATTTTACTTATCCAGCTGCTGGGCTGGCCCTGTGCGCTTTTGTTTGTTTATCTGGCGCAAAAAACCGGTGTTAAACGTATGCTTTATACAGGCATTATAACTTATCTGCTGCTTACGGTTATTGCTTTTTTTCTGCCTTTGTTGGAAACAGCTGCGGAAAAGATATTTATATTTATCGTAATGGGGGTTATGACAGCTTTTGCTCAGGGCGGTCTGCAGTCTCTGAGCCGCTCCTTTTATGCAGGTATGATACCGCGTAAGGAGGCGGCTGAATTTTTCGGTTTTTATAATATTTTCGGGAAATTTGCCGCTATACTGGGACCGGCACTTATGGCAGTAACTATCCGGCTAAGCGGCCGTACTGAGTACGGTGTTTTAAGTATAATACTTTTATTTGCCGCGGGAATAATTTTTTTAAGTATGGTTAAAGAGAAAAGAAATTATCTAAGATGGTAAATTTAAATATATTAGCTTATTCAATACATAGAGCGGAAAAGTAATCCTGCTGCCTGATGCGAAAGCCATTAAGCAGCAGGTGGACCGGTTTATTCTTTATTCATTTCCTCTTGCATTTTTTTATTTAGTTCTTCTACTTTTTTAGCAGCTTCTTCCGGAGTGGCGTTTTCCATGCCCTTAAGATCTTTGCTCGCCTCTTGTTGTATCTTTTTAGCAGCTTCCAGTGCTTTTTTAGTATCCGGGTCTTTTGTTTTTTTGGCTGCCTCTTCCATTATTTTATCTGCAAGTCCCCGGGCAGCTTTTTCAGCGCTTTTTTCACCGCAGCTTACGGTCATAAAAAGCAGGCCGGCCAGTAATATAGAAAATATATGTTTCATTGTAATCTCCTTTTATGATTATACATTTTAGTGTTTAATAAAATAGCATTGACTAAAAAAAAAAGCAAGCTGCTACAGGCTAATAAAGCCGTCTCTTATAAACCAGGTGCTTTATTATTTAGTCTGCTCTGGACATCAGGTTGGAGATCTGGTTTTGATTAAGGGCAGTGTTGTAAATAAACATATCATCGATTAAGAAGTCCCCGTTAGCGCTTATAGACCAGCCGTCACCGATGCTGAAAGCAGATGTAAAAGCAGGCGGGGTTATGGTATTGGTATAACCGCCCGCATACTCACCGTCTACAAACAGGGATCTGCTGTTGTTTTCCCAGACCATAGCTATATGATACCAGGAATCAATATAAAAAGTGCCTGTCTCACTCTGGGCCTGGTCATTATCTATATTAAACTGGATACGGTCACCGCCCACGCTCTGGGTTTTCGCCAGACATTCGTAGGAACCGCTGGTACACCACCAGTGAAAAATATAACCGTTGATAGCTGTGGCCTTGATCCAGAAACAGAAAGTAAGCGCTGTAATATTGGTATCGGGAAAAGTATTGTTGGTAGCATAATCAGAAGTGCTTGTCAGATCAGCAGCGCCGCCCAGCTGGCCGCTGGTAAAAGTTATATTCTGGAGACCGGCATCAAGCAGGTCACGGTTATGGACGCTGCTGTCATCAAGGTTGTTGTCAAAATAATAGGCGGCAATCAGATTGTTGGTTAACGGTATGCTGGCTGAGACAGACGATGATGATGATGAAACAGTGCTGCTGTTTGCCTGGCTGAAGTTGTATAGTTCACTTTCAGGATCCTGGGGATTTTTACGTTGCGGCTGTTTGCCGCTGCAGGTGCAAAACGGCAGCAGGGATAAAAACAGGACTATGGATGTTATATATTTCACAGGTAACTCTCCTTAAAAATTAAAACAGGCTGTAAGATAAATTTTTTGTGGGTTAAGTTGCGGCGTTAGGAAAGCCTGTTTTCTCTCTCCTGACGGCAGTATAAAATAGAGCAGGGCCATTACTGCGGCACCGCAGCCTCCGCTTAAGGCCAAAGTGTTAAAAGTATCACGCTTGCCGGCTGCATCCTGCCAGTCAGAGAAGAGGCTGTCAAAATCAGAATCCGCTTCCATATAAGCAGTTTCCGCACTATCCGCTTTGCCGGCATTGACCAGACCGCTTATAAGCATAATACTGCTGGCAGCAGTAAGGGTAAGAGTTGATACACCGAGAAAGGGTTTAAGCCGGTTAGGTGATGCGCCGTCCGGTTTAGGACTGTCTGCCGCAGCCCGTGCTGTTTCTTTACCGGTATGAAATCTGATCAGCAGCTCTCTTAGTCCGGCTTCTACATTTTCCAGCTGGATGCCGGGAGACTTGGCAGAACGTACAATACGGCCGGAATTAATGGAAACCATGTTTACCGTAATGTAAAACTTGCTGGCTATCTTGATAGCAGAACCGGTAAACATGTAATCCATATTTAAAAGGCGGCCGATCTGGACAGCGCAGGCCTCGTCAGTGCAGCCGGAAGCCTGAAAAGACTGTTCCGCCAGAATATCCTGCATATTTTCCCGGTTCAGTACACTGTATTTCTGTGAATTTACCAGAGCCACGGCAAACAGATCTGAAATACCCTCAGCATCATTTTCCGAAACTCCCTTGCCCTTGAATTTTAATACACTGACATTAGGCAGGTTAGTGGCAGCATTTATAAATCCTGTTATTATAAAGATATAAGTGAGTACTGATAATTTTTTCATGATATAACCTGTAAAATAAATTCCGGCGCGACCTAAGGTGGGCTTAAAGTAATTTATCTTAGCATCTTTATCGGTGATTGTCAATTAAAATTTACAAAATTTATATAACTGCCGTAAAACACCCGAGGATGATTTTTTTAACTGTTAATTGCTTTTAAATGTTATAATTAATGTGATGTATATAACTAAATGGTGTTTAGGTATTATCGGGATAATTGTTTTTTCTGTTTTGTTTTCCCAGGGGTCATTATATTATTATGAAGATTTCAGCAATCCGGTTACGGTTTCCAACTGGGAATGGCCGCTGAAATACGGCCTGGATGGGCTGATCTATCCCCCGGACAGTGACAGTACACTGCAGATATCCGGGGGTACGCTTAATATGAGCGGCAGAGCCCAGTATGCGGGCAGCTGGGATTTTAACGGTTTTTTTTGCGGCCGGGCAGCGCGTTTAACCAATACCTATAATGCCGGCGAGTATCATCCCTTTGGTTTTACTGTCAGACGCGGTCAAACGCAAACACATACGCCAAACGGTTTCTACTGGGACTGGAATATTCTGGCTATCTGGCTGGTACAGGCTCATACTAATATTATTATGCAGGAAGGCCATGCTCCGTTTGCCAAGTTTACTTATTTTTATTTTTTTTATGAAAGGGAGGGCGGCAATACAGACACTGCCGGATTTGGTTCATATAACGGTTCCTGGGCTGATATAGATATGACCAGCCGTACCAATTATTCCGGTCATGTAGAGAATTTCACCCATGCTGATGCTCCTTTTAAGGGCTGGCATGATTACGGTACCAACGGTCAGAACACTAATGAAGCCCTGTTTATGCTTACGCACAATGGTTCAGCTGTTAGTATTTATATGAATCCTAATCCGGATGACCGAACCGGTTTTACTTATAGGAATGAGTTTTATTTACTGGCCCGTAATAATATTGCTTATAAGAGCAATCTCCAGCTAATGATCGGACATATGAATAATACCGGCAGTGATGACGGTTTCAGGACGGCAAGCGCTGTTTATGATGACTTGACTATACGAAGTGTAGCGTCGGGAATTAATTATTACAGAAAAAAAATAAATAACGGTTATGAAATGGTGGTTAAGCCTGCTTTTACTGATAGCGATGCAGGTATCGGTGAGATAATCTTTCATTCTCCCTGCATAAATGATTTTCATTTAACCGCAGTTAAAACTGAAGCCGGGGATAAGACAAATAACGGCTCTATCGCTTCCCTGACCCGTACTGACAAAAGATGTCCGCGGCAGGGATATTATTATCTGCGCCGGTCTGAAAAGAAACTGGTTGTCAAGTTTTGTCAGCGCAGTGACCGGGTCAATGATGTTATCGCTTATAATACGCTTAATAAAACTATACGTCTGCAGTATAAACATAGGCCGGATTCAGGTTTGAATAAGACCTTGAAGGTGTATGCTGCGTGCCGTAAATATGCCGGTGAGGATTATACCAGGATTAGTACTACCGGGCCTATGCGTATGCGACGGGTAGAGAGGCCGGCCTGCTGTGCGTTGCTTGATCAGGACCTGAAAAAGTGAAAATAATTAAAACTGTTTTTTTTATTCTGTCCGGGTTAAGTTTTTTAGCAGCACAATACTATTTTCGGGAAGATTTCAGTACCAATATACAGGGACTGGCTGCCCGCGGCTGGCTTACCAATTACCGCTATGGTAAAACCGGTTACCTTTACCTTACGGAAAACCTCAGCGGTGATGACGGCGGTAATGACTGCGGGCAGGATGGTACAACTGCGCAAAAATATACGGAACAGTTTATCAGTAATGGCTGTATAGTACACCGCGGTTCGCCCAATTTTGTGCGCAACAGTTTTTCCGGTTTGCTGGCCGGTAACCAGATCAAATATATCAATCACGGCAGCAGCTGGAACGCATCTCCGGCCACACCGGTCGGTGTTCAGGTGCTGCGCCGATATGCCTGGCTGGATCCGGTAACCAGCTGCAAATGGGGCGGCGGCGGCAGCGCTTCACCCCGCCAGAACTGTGACGCCGGTCTCTGGCTTTTTGTTGATGAAGATCCTGCGCCTTATACCAATTCACCGCAGGTTTTTATTAACGGTTATAAGGAACTTATCTATTTTTACGAAAGAGCGCATGCCAAAGAGCCGGACCGTTCTGTAGCCGATACCAGAAGCAGATGGGGCTATTATCTGGGAGCTAACAATGATCTTACTATTGATAAACTTAGCCGGCCCAACGGCAGTTTACTTGATCTAACTGCTGCCCGCCCCAATTTTCCCACCGGACTGCGTTGGCGCTATGTTGATGAAAACAGCGGTTATGCCAATACTAATACCATCGGCCAGCGTATTACCCATGATGGCAATAAAGTCCGTTTGTATATAAATCCCAACCCGGTTAATCAGGCCTGGAACAGCTATCCCAATGAATGGTGTTTGCTGGCTGAGATAGCGGTGGCCTGGAACTCCAATCTGACTTTTATGATAGGTGCAGAGGCTTTTCGGTTTGACCAGGAAAGATGTGATGCTGATTTTGATAATGTTTTGTTACGTTCGGTTTCTGCCGGCACCGGTTATTATAAATATGAAAAACAGCTTAACCTTAAATGGAACAGGACAGAGTATACGCTTTCTCCGCGGCTTAAAGAGCATAATGCCGGTATAGGCGAGATCGAACTTGTCTGGCCCGGTTCAATAAAGCGGTCTCAGTTTAAAAAGATTATTGTTTTTTCTGATTTTAAAAAAAACGGAAGTCTGCATCAGCATAAAACCGTTTATAATAAAGAAAGACCGGACCCGGGAGAGATACTGGTCTCTTTTTACAGCCGAAAAATAAAACTGCGTTTTTGTCAGCATTCTGATAGTATTCATAATGTAGTTACAGCTGCCACCCCCTGCCGTCAAATAAGAATAATTTTTCAGTATAAACGCGGGCTGCAGCAGGTAAAGCCGCAAGTTTATGTAAATTGTGAAAAATACGCTGCTACAGGCTACAGCCGCTATGCAACAACCGGCAGGCAGTTATGCTCTCCGGCTGAAGATTATGTCCGGTCAGTCCCCTGAACCGGATTATTTTTTGTCTGATATTTTAATTTTTTTTTCCTCTTTTGCCGGAAAAAAATTGCTTTTCGCAGTATTAATCTGTATATTATTACAGGGGGCACACAGGTTTTGACAGCAGCTGTCGTTTGAGGGAGACGAAAGGCCCACAGTCCCGAAATCCCGAGACAATTGCTGGACGCGGGTTCGATTCCCGCTGCCTCCAAATATATTTTTAAGCTCTGTTTTCCTGTTGCCTGAATAAAATATACAGGTTATACTATTTTAGCTGGTGGTAATACAGATATGCCTGGAATTATAAGCGGTTTTATTTTTATTGGACTGGGATGCATTGGTTTGGCGCTGGAAATAGAGAATTATATAACAAACCAGGGCCGGGATTTTTTTGGTATTGTTTTGGCACTGTTTTTTATAACAGCAGGTTTTTTTTTCTTTTTTCTGGGAAGACGCGCCAGGCAAAAGAAAAAAAAGGGTTCGCCGCCCATGCCGGTAAACAGACCGCAGCAGGGTTTGGCTGTCAAGGCGGCAGCACCGGGCCGGTCTCCGGCTGCTGTTCCCGGTTCAGGCCAAATCAAAGCCATAGCTGTCACCGGAATAATATTATCAGCTCTGGTGCTGGTTGCAGCCCTGCTGCTGATAATATACGGTCAGATTTTTATCTCTGTTTTATATAATAAAGCAGAGAGCGGCTGGGGTTTTCTGGGTATAGGTCTCTTTATACTGGGTATTTTAATTCTGGGACTGGCCAGCGCCCGGTTAACTGCTTATATACTTTTATGGCGTATGCAAAAGAGCGGCTGGTTGCTGGTTATAATGGTAGAATCTTTAAGCCTGATCTACCGTATATATTTTGTGATAAACAGTTTTACTTTTTTATTGCTGCTGCCGCTTTTATGGGGAGTGGGAGTTATAATTTATTTAATATTATTTAAAAGTTCTTTCCGATAGTTTTTTACTTTCGGCTGTTACATCTCATAACCGCCGGTTTTTTGCCTTATTTGGGCCATTTTTTTTTCATTTCCTTTATGTTTTTCGTGTTCATTCTGCCCCTTTCTGCCTTTGGCGCGCCGGGAAAGAGCTTTGCTGATATTGGCTTTGGAATAGCATATCAGTGTGTCGCCTTTTTTAATTTCAGTATCACCGTTAGGAATGGCAATAAATTTTTCTTCGCCGTTAATATACCGGTATAGTGATAATATCATAGCTCCTTCAAGATTAAGTTTTAACTCTTTGAGTTTTTTGTCTTTAAGCCAGCTGTTGCCTTTTACTTTTATTTTGGAGATACTGAAACCTTTGGCCAGGCCCAGAATATGCTGGTAATCATAAACAGGGAAACTGGTTTTACGGATTAAAATATTTTTTATAATATTTTTCATTATTTTATAAATAAAGCTGGAACGGGTAAACAGAAAAATAGCTATCAGGCCCAGCAGGAGCACCAGGCCGCGGTGCAGGATATCAGTATTTGATTTATTAACAAAAGTCAGAATAAGGGTGGCAATAGAGGAGCTGACGCCGGCACTTCCAAGGAGAATAAGTATACGGATAATTTTGCGGCGCAGCGGGTTGTTTACAATTGTCTCTGATTCTTCAGTAGTAAAACCGGCGCCGGAAAATGCTGACTGCGCCTGGAAAGCAGCTACTTCATGATCCAGTCCGGTCAGTTCCAGGGCGACAGCGCCGATACGGATTACTATAATCGATAAGATAATAATAATCAGCAAACTGAAAACAGCAATCATATTATTATTAACGTATATTTTACCGGTAAAATTAAACAGACTGCAGTCATGAGAGCCGGATTAAGGGTAATTTTTTCCTGGCCAACCGGTCATTTGCATTTAAAAATGGCCTATGTTAATATTTGCTCAATATTTAATTTTAGAAAAATAGATGCAGATTAGGATCAAAAAAGGATATGATCTTCCTGTTTGCGGAACACCGCAGCAGGAAATTAAAACTACTATTAATACTGCTTCCGTAGCAGTAACCGGCTTTGATTATACGGGTATGAAACCTGCCATGCATGTCAGGGAAGGCGATACGGTAAAAAAAGGGCAGCTGCTTTTTACAGATAAGAAAAGAGCGGGTGTGCCGCATACAGCTCCGGCTGCCGGTACGGTCAAAGCCATTAACCGGGGTCCTAAACGGGTTTTTCAGTCGCTGGAGATTACTGCAGACAGTAATGATTATATCACTTTTCCGGTTTATAAACCGGAAGAGGTGTCCGGACTGGATCGGGATACGGTAAAAAAACAACTCCTGGATTCAGGGCAATGGACAGCCTTGCGGACCAGGCCTTTTGACCGTACACCCTTTCCTGATGCTCAACCTCACTCTATGTTTATTAACTGCATGGACACAGCACCGCTGGCGCCTGACCCCGGGCTTATTATAAATGAAAAAGCAGACTATTTTATTGCCGGAGTGCGGGTCATACAGAAACTGACCGCTGGTTTGACTTATGTTTGCCGGGCACAGGGAACTGTTTTGCCAAAGCTGCCGGACAAGGCAGAGGAGGTCGCCTTTAGCGGCCCGCATCCGGCTGGTCTGGCCGGGACCCATATTCATTTTCTTGATCCGGTATCACTGCATAAAAGTGTCTGGTATATTGATTACCAGGAAGTAATAGCTGTCGGCGCCCTGTTTCTTACCGGTCAGCTTTATACTGAGCGGGTTATTA
>CAZFAK010000096.1:0-10339 GCA_964517045.1 uncultured Spirochaetia bacterium
AGTACCGCTGGTTTTTATTAAACAGCAGGGCAGTACCAACAAACAGGCTGTTTACAGCAGCGGTTCCGGCAGCGGACCCTATTCCTATACCTATACACCTGATCCCGGATACGATGGTACAGCCACTGTATACGCCGGCGGGTATGATACCAACGGCAATGGTTATAACAGCAATGAATACGTAGGTACATTTATTATCGATGATTATACGCCCAATCTTGCTTTTCTTACGTGCTGGCGCTCCCCTGACCATCTTATATCAGTACCGCCTTTAACTCCCAATTTTAAAGAAGTTGTCAGCTATACCTGGAACCAGACCAATTCTCCTTCCGGTATTACCTACTACTACGAGTTAAGCACCAATAGCGGTGCTGTCGGTTTGATTAACGGTTCGGAAACAAGCACCACCAATGCCTGGGCTGACGACATCTCCCTGAGTGCCGGAACCAATTACTTTCATGTCCGGGCCCGCACCGGTGCCGGACAATGGGGCAATGAACTGGTATTTACCAATGTGGTATACATTCCGGAGTTTACTGTAGATAACGGGGATAACCAGCCGGCGAATCAGTTTATCCAGAATGATATTGCTGATCTTACTGCTCTGCAGTTACAGTTTAATACCGGCTCCAATGACAATATCACTATAACCAACCTTGTTTTCCGGGCATACGGTGATACCAGCGGCAGCGGCGATGATAAAACAGATATTGTGCCGGGCAGCATGGCTCTTTATATTGACTCAGACGGTAATGGACTGTTTGACGGAACCGAACCACTTATCCAGGGCAACCGCTCTTTTAATTCCAATAACGGTATTACTGTATTCAGCGGATTTTCCAACACTGTCAGATCAAACAGCTCAACCAACTGGATTCTTGTTTTTGACCTGGCAGGCAGTGCTGCGGACGGAGAAACTTTTATTATAAGCCTTGTAAAAACCAATGATCTTACAGCTATTGATGACAGCGGTACTGTGGCTAATGTAAAAGGCCCGCCGCTGTACGGTACTACCTATACTATAGCTCTGCCCGGAGAATTAACTGTTTCAGCCGGCGATAACAATCCTCAATCCGGAGAAATAGCCAGCAATGAAAATAATATCAGCATGCTGCAGATGAAACTGACAACCGGAACTTATGAGAACATTGCCCTGGAAAGCCTTTCCTTTAACGCTTCCGGCAGCGGCCATGACGCAGATGATATTGCTGCAGGCAGTGTACGTATTTTTTTTGATAATAATAATAACGGCACAGTAGATGGGAATGATGAGCAGATTACAGCCGGCAAGGATTTTGCCCTGGATAACGGAATGATTACTTTTAATGACCTTAACCTGATCCTCAAAGCTAATACTACAACTAACATTATCTTGCTGATCAGTTTAAACGGTAATGCTGCCGACGGCAACACCTTTCAGATCAGCCTTGACAGTCTTGCTAATATATCTGCTGCGGGAACCCAGAGCGGTTTAACTGTTTCAGCCCAGGGATCAACTTTTTCCGGAGGTACCAAATATGTAGGCGGTGACCAGACACCGCCTGATCTTTACCAGGGCAGTCCCTTTGTTTTACCCGCGCCGGCACCGGTAACTAATGTAACGCTCAGAGTAGAAGCGGACGAAGCTGTATTCAGCGGAGGCAGGAGTGTGGGTAACAGCAATTTTACAGCAGGCAGTACGCTCACAACCAACCTGTATAAAGATACCAATCTGTATATCATTAATCCCGGCCTGACAGCCGGCTACCCGGTTGCTAACGGAACCGGGATCCAGAACCAGACCGTAATCATAACCGGCAATCCGCTGCCCTATACCGGCACCCTGACGCGCTGTGCTGTTTATCTGCAGAACTATAATATCGGTGACGGCCCCGGGGGACTCTATTTTAAAATCTGGCAGGGAACAGGCGAGCCCTACAGCCTTTTGTATAATATTGATTATTCCGCTGATGCCGCAGCCGGCTCCAACAGTTTCAACCTTACCCCTGTTATTGAAGTAACCAACTTAAACTGGCATATCAGCGCATGGGGGCGGAGCCGGCGGTGGGCCTTCTGGGCAGGCTGGGGCGATGAAAACTGCCTGGTTTATAATAACGGCGGGGGACCTACGCTCTATCAGGGAGGGGATGATACCAGCGGCTCAGGTTACAGCAGCGGCAATGTTGAGGCTGCTGTTTATGCCGAGGGCTATGCCTGGTGTATCTATAACTCGGTCATATTTGATACCGGCAGTTCAGATCCGGATTATGCCTATATTTTCTGGGAGGAAAATATTCCCTCCGGTACTGCTCTGGAAGTAAAAGTCAGAGCTGCTGACGTATCCAATAACGTTACCGGCCAAAGCTGGTATACAGTGCAAAATCAGGAACAGATAACCAATGCCCTTGACAATTTACAGTACATACAATACCAGGTTAAACTGACTGCCGATACTGACGGTACTGCTACACCGTCACTGGATAACCTGGAAATTTATTATGATCTTAATCCTTATCCGGAAGTCAGTGTGCAACAGGCCGGACTTACCAACCGCAAAGCCTACTATGTTTCCAACATTTCCCCGCTGGTCTATGTTTTTACTTATACAAATATAAGCGGTTATGACGGAACCGCGGCTGTTTACGGCAGCGGTTTTGATGCCAATATAAATCTTAACAGTAATGACCTCATCGGTACTTATATTATAGACAACAGTATTCCCGCAATCTCCAATCTTCAATGCTGGCGGTCCGCTTCCTTTAATGATACAGTGCCTAATAACACCAGCTACTACGACGATGTCGTCAGCTATACCTGGAGCCGGCCCGGTTCGCTTTCCGGTGATCATTTTTATATGGAGTACAACCAAACACCCGGGTTATCTATAGACGGTTCGGAAACCCTGGTATCCACTAATACCAACCGTTTAAACCAGGGACTGCTGGCAGGTACCAATTATTTCCATGTAAAAGTACGCACCGGCGCCAACCGCTGGGGCAATGAACTTATTTTTACCAATATATACAAACCAACTCCCTTTACCGTAAGTGAAGGCGACTTCACACCCTTAGACAGCACCATTGTAAAAGACCAGAGCAATGTAATAATGCTGCAGCTTAAAATTAATACAGGCAGTAATGAAGGCGTAACCATAAGCAACGTAACTTTTTCCGCAGCAGGCAGCGGCCACGACTTACTGGCTGTAAGCAAGGTAAAACTTTACGATGATAACAATAACGGCGAACTTAATCTGGTAGCAGATACGCTGCTCGCAGAAGGAAAGTTTAACAGCAACAACGGTATGCTTATATTTTCCAATCTTGACTATGTAATGAATGTATCTGCTGAAAAATACTGGCTTTTGACATATAACATGAGCGGCAGCGCAGCCAACGGTGATACTTTTCAAATAAATCTTACCAACAGTTCCAACATAACTGTCCGGGGCAATACTTCGGGCAATCCGGTGACTGCCCAGGGACCGCCTGTAACAGGATGCATTAAAACAGTAGTTGATATCGGAACTTTATCATTAGCCGAAGGCACATACAATCCCGGAGCTACCAATGTAAGCAACAATGCCCAGAACCTGGTAATGCTGCAACTGGCTCTGACAGCTGACAACAGTGAAGATATTACGGTTACCAACCTGATCATAAACTCGACCGGCAGTCTGCAGGAAGCCCTGGATATTGAAAGCGGTTCCCTGGGCCTTTTTATTGATAAAAACAACAACGGGGTATACGACCTGAACGACAGTGAACTGGACAGCGGTCTCTCATTTAGCGCTGATAACGGCGCGGTAACTTTCAGCGGCTTTAGTTTTACTGTTAAAGCAAATACCACCTCCAATCTTATCGTACTGGCCAGTTTAAACGGTAATGCTGCCGACGGTGAAAATTTTTACTTTTCTGTTTCCAGCAACAGTCATGTAGCTGCTGCAGGGGGGAGTTCAGGTCAGCAAATAAATGTTCAGTATGCGCCGGTAACCGGCGGCACCCATTCAGTCAGTGTTGATACCTCACCGCCTGTATTTACGCCTTACAGTATATTCATCAGTTCAAATCCGGCACCGCAAATCAGTAATCTCTATATCTATATACAAGCGGATGAATCTGTACAAAGCACTAACAATGACGGCAGCACCAACCTTTATCCGCTGGTAAGAGTTATTCAGGGAAATAATACCAATCTGACCACTAATACGGGAGGCAGTAGTGCAGGACCTTTTACCAATATTTACAATGTACTGCCTGTAGACGGTACAGCGCAGGTATGGGCTGAAGGTATGGATTTTACCACGCCGACTCCCAATTATACCAACATGCCGGTAGGTACGTTTATGGTAGACACTACCCCGGCCGGTGCTTTGATAACCAACATACCGGATTACACCAGTACCAATACCAACTCTGTTACTGTTAAAGGCTATGCTGCGGAAACCAATATAATACTTTCCGTTAATGTTTTTTCCGCTTCCAATGCCGGAACCCTCATATCTTCTCAGTCGAATATATATCTGGAAAGCAGTAATTTTACTATTTCTAACGTAATATTATCAAACAGTCCCGATTTTACCAACTGGATTGAATTACATACTGTAGATGCGGCCGGTAATACTTCCAATAATATAAGAAAACCGGTAATATATAAAGCCGCGGGCGAACCGCATATTATAAGCACAAAATCAAACAGCATCCAGGCTCCTGTAAGCGGCGGCTATCCTTTTGCCGCTACCAACCTGGTTCCCGGCAGCACTGTCAGCTTTTTTATTAAGTATACCAACCAGGGGGATGACAGTGGATACAGTGTCAGTTTTACGGAAAAAATTAACACCAACTTTGCCGGCATATTATCCAACAGTATAACCGGAGCTGACACAGTAGAATATGCCACCAATGGTATTTTTAACGGATACACCCCGGTTAATACGGTTGATTATCAAGTTGATAAAATTAGATTTACGGTTAACAACGTAGCTGCAGCAGGCAGCGGCACTATCAGTTATAAAATTATTATCCGCTGACCTGTTTACGGCCGCCAAACAAACTTTTCAGAAAAGCAAAAAAAGACAATTTCTTACAGGCTGCATCCCCGGCAAACCCGCCTCTCATAATACGGATGGCAATAGCTGTTAACAGCTTAGCTATAACCCTGTCCGCATAAAGAGCCGGCTGCTGTTTATTCTCCTGTTCAATAATCTTTCTGGCAAAAGGAATATAACCGGCAAAAGTACACGTCAGTTTCAATTCGCGGTTAATCATTTGCAGATAGCGCCTGCTGGTAGGCCAGGCCCTTTTAATGCTGTATACTTTATTCACAAGCAGATAATAACTGCAGGCTTTTTTTATATGCCGGTCGCAAACTTTAAGCATTGTATAAGCATCCATTAAGGAAAGTACAGTAGGTACAGCAACCATAATTATATCCGTAGATATTTTTCCCAGGGCCGGTAAAGAATTATGAATACCGGCGCTTATATCAAAAATAATATAATCATAATTAAGAGAGCATATCCGGCGCAGCAGCCGCTTTAGCGGCGGCAGGGGCGCTTCCAGAAAGCTATTATGCTCATTCCTGTAGCAAAGCAGATCAAAGCCCAGACCGGTTTGCTTAATTTTGGAAACGAGCTTATTATTTTTTCGCAGCAGATTTTCTATAGATACCTCAGGTACAATCCCCAGCAGATGGGCCAGGTTAGGCAGATTAAAATCAGCGTCTGCCAGCAGCACCCGCTTACGGCTTAAACCGCTTATAGTCAGGGCCAGGTTAATAGCAAAAGTTGATTTACCGGTACCGCCTTTTCCGCCGGCTATAGTTATGATCTGTCTGCTCTCCAATTTTTATTTTCTCTTTTCTTTCCGGATTTGCTTTTTTTGAAATAGCGCTGCATATAACCGATATCCGCCTGCGCCACCTGCCGGGAATATTTTCTGTAAATAAAATAACCGGCTGCTGCTGTGAGTATTATAAACAGAAAAGCCAACAAATAGCAAAACAGCTGCCGGTTTATATTCTCATAAATCTCTGTATAGAGAGTTTGCTGCAGCTTTTTATCAGAGGCAGCTATATAATTTTTCAATTCATTATCCAGAGTCTGCTGCTGCTGCTTGAAAAAGGAAACAAGCTGTTCAATTTCCCGGCTGTTTTTTTTTATTTGCAGAGGCAGAGTGTTAACTTTTTTCAGCTGCTGCCGGTTGCTTAGCAAATGCTGTTCTACCTGCTTATAACGCTTTTTCATACCCAGCATATTGGTTTGCAGTAACCCTGCCAGCTTATCATAATGGTTTTTAAGCCGGGAAAAATTACGCTCACCGCTTTTTTTTTGCGCACTTAACATCCGTTTGTGCAGATTGGATAAATTCAGTATCTCCTGCTTGAGCCGGTTATATTTTCTATCCAGATTATTAATCTGACCGGCCAGATTGCTGTAATCATGCGAGTCTCTTTTATTACTGGTAATATTATTAGAGATAACAGAAATATTGCGGGAGAGTTTTTGCTGAGCCGTATCCATGCTGACCAGACGGTTGGAGATAATCTTTATATCCTTTATAACAGCATCCAGGTCCGGATTACTTTTCTTTTTATTGCGGTTTCGGCGGGTTATAAGTTCCTCTCTTACCTCCCTGAGCAGCTGCTGAAGCTCTTTGAGATGCTCAGTGCTGAGTTTAAAATTACCTACCAGATAACTGTTAAGCGCAGCTTTAAGCAGTTTACGGCTTTTAATAGAATAGCTGTCTGTTTCTTTTAAAAGAATTTTTTGATTGGTTAGCTGAAGGGATTTCTCAGGAGTCTCCTCCTGTTTAAGACTCTTAAGCAGGCCGGCAGTATCGTTTAAAGCATTTTTAAATACTTCAATAGCTGTATTATAGTGGGTTTTTTCCATAAAATGGAAACCGGAGGTAATGGTCTCCCGCAGTTTAATAAAATCATCACCGCTGTGTTGGCCCTGCTCCGCATAAATAAGAGCAAAGAGAACAAAGCATAAAAAAGATATTTTAAATTGCAAGCAATACATTCTAACCGACATTTTAACCTGTATTTTGATTTTCGTACTGATTGTAATAATTAATTAAACTTTTTCGGTTCATAAAAAAAAGTAAAACACCCTTAATTAACGTGGTTATATCTTAATAAAAAAAGAGGTCGTTGTTATCAGCGATCTCCTCCATACGTTTAAATACAGAAGCAATATATTTATCTTCGGGAAACTTGCGGCGCAGCATTTTGATCAACACATAAGCAGCTTTATACCTGCCCTCATTAATTAACTGCATAACCTCCTGCAGCCGTTTATTTTTACGCGCCCGATCAAGCCTGTTACCGAATAGTTTATAAATAATATCATAATCGCTTTTAACGGAAAAATCCAGGTTATGTGTTATGCCAAGCTGCGGCAATGTATTCATGGCATAGGTAATATTATAATCAAAACCGCGTAAATGTAAAATAAAATTAAGGCCGGAACTGAAAGAGATATTTCTGTTAATAAAGCGGAACCCGGCCAAAGCATTAACCTTGATGTATTTATAAATATCAAACCTGTGCCGGGTAGACATTAAAAAACCCTCTCTGGTGGAAAGCGCCAGCTCATACTCCAGACTGTATTTTTTATATTGCCAGGCTGAAAATCCCAGCCCTGTTGTCAACTCCATCCGGCTGCTGCGGACCCGGG
The DNA here is from genome assembly GCA_964517045.1 of uncultured Spirochaetia bacterium. Classification (GTDB taxonomy): domain Bacteria; phylum Spirochaetota; class UBA12135; order COTS27; family CAZFAK01; genus CAZFAK01. Next base: position 7,658 of record CAZFAK010000096.1, read on the forward strand.
CTGACGGCAGCGAGCTTTTGGCAAAACCTATATTATATAAAACAAGGGAGATGTTACAGGGAACCAAATAACTGTAGCGGTTTATTTTTTCCGGCAGATATTCTGCCAGTGGAAATAAAAGCCCCGCATCAAAAAGCAGAGAACGCACAGCATTGTTATCTATACCGGCTTTGGATATTTTTATATTAAGACCGGTAAGCATGTGCAGCCTGGCCACCTTAAGGTTATAGGCAGCACCGGTTACAAAAGAAAAATTACCGGCGCGCAATACTTCGCCGGTGGCAGCAGACCAGAGCCCGGAACTGCTGCGGGATAGAGAGCTGTTAATATCTCTGCTGCGGGGCATATCACCGCTGGAAAAAAAGAGAAAACTCATACCCGCTGCCACATTGCCGGTAATATCCATTTTCAGAGAAAAATTATTAAAATAGGTCTGGTCAATCCAGAAAATATGAGCAAAATTCAGTTCATTTCTCTTTCCCAGTAAAAGTAAAGCCGGATTGTAAAATAAACCGGCATAACCAGTGCCGGTGGCAGTACAGGCTCCGGACAAAGCTGAGCTGTAGGCAGTAGGTGCTATATTTAATAAAGTAGAGGTAAAAAACTCACCGGCATATAATCCGGGCAGTAATAAAAACAAAATTAAAATTTTTCTGTAAATTGACAATTTCATTATTTTCTTTAAATTATACTGCAAAATTAAATATTTCGCTATTTTTTTAAAAAAAATTCCGGTAAAATTTTTTATTGCGTTTATATTATCGAAAACTGTTGGTAAATAATAAAAACTTGGTATAAATTTATATGAAATTTTTTTTAACTGTTAAAATTCAGTTTTTATTGTATAATTAATAAAACCGATTACTTAAAATGAAAAAAGTAATGAAATCCTGTAAAATAATACCAATTACTGTTTTTATAAGCGGAATCATTATTAACGCTTTCAGTACGCACCTGACCAATTATATAAAAATAGATTCCCGCATAGATGAACTGAACCTGAAAGAGACGGTTAATGTAGCAGGGATAAGCATAACCCTTAAAAATATACGCCTTTCTGCCGGCACCAGCCACAAACCTGCGCCTGAGGGTTATGTCTATTACCTGTTTGATTTTATTGTCAGCAACAAAACCAGTCAGACTATCTGGCTCTATGATAAAACCGATTTTATGCTTAAAGACCGGCAGGGATATACTTATGAAAATGTTTTTCATACTATCTGTAAAGGCAACCTCTATACCAAACTGTTTAAAAACAATCTTTCCCGGGGGGAACTGGCTTACGCTGTACCCCGAAACCATAAAAAGTTAAAAATTTATTTTGACTTCAGCGGTTTCGGCTATAATATCCATTCCGCCTGGCTGGTACCTGACATGAACGTTAAAAAAGCCAAAACCGAACCGCCCGGCAACGCTACCCCTCAAAGCAGTTTCAAAGAACTTTTATATATCAAAAATAAACTGCAAAATGCTGTAAACAGGCCTGATGAAAATAAATTTACCTACCGCATATACAATAGCCGTAATACACTTGTGGAAAAAGGTCAGTTAAAAAACAATCTTCATTACGGTCCTTTTAAAAGTTACCGGCAGGAGACAGGTTTACTTATAACCGGGGATGCTGCTGCCGGCATGCTGGAGCAGGGATTTATAAAGCAGTTTTATATTCTGGATAACATGACCAACAACTTAAAAATCAAAGCTGTGTGTGATAACAGCCAGTTAAACGGTACTGTAAAAATTTATAACAAAGATAAAAGTTTAAAAGCCCGCCTTAATATGAAAGATAACCGCAAGCACGGAAAATGTGTAATATTTTATCCCTCAGGCAAAATTCAGGCTGAACTGGAGTTTAAAAATAACCGGCCTGATGGCTCAATGCTAATATACAGCGAGAATGGCAAGCTGCAAAAAGAGATAGTTTTTGAGGACGAACAAAAAGTAAAAGCCTTTAGCATAAATAACAACGGAGAAAAATCAGCGGCATCTGATTTTGACTTGAAAAAAAATAAAGTTTACCAGACTCTCAACAGCTTTCCTCTTTAAACACCGCCGGCCCTCAGTTTAAATTTACACCGGATATCATTAACAATATGCAACGCAAACTCTATTTCCGATTATCTTTTATGTTTTTTTTGCAGATGTTTATACTGGGAGCCACCATACCCATTATAAGCCTCTACCTTAAAGATTACCTTGGTTTCAGCGGTCTGCAGTGCGGCCTGATAGTCGGCATGTCAGCTTTTGCCGGTATAAGCGCACCCTTTATCAGCTCAGTGATAGCTGACAGAATTATTAAAGTAGAATATCTGTATGCCGGCTCACACCTGGTAAGCGGAATGATCATGTTTTTACTGGCCGGGCAACAGAGCTTTCTGCCCTTTTTTCTGCTCTACAGTATATATACACTTATCAATGTTCCCACCACTGCTCTGGCCAATGCTATTGTACTGCACCAGGTACCGCATGCCAGCCATGATTACGGCAAAGTAAGATTATGGGGAACCGCAGGCTGGATAGCAGTCGGCTGGATATTCAGTTATATCTACCTGCGCGGCGCAGGCGGAGAACCGGTTCCCGGCAAACTATATAACATCCTTGTCTTTTCCGCCTGCTCTTCTGTCGCAGTACGCTTTTACGCACTGACAAGCTCGAGCTTCGCAGTCAACTGTGGGAGTCTCA
>CAZFAK010000097.1:0-10165 GCA_964517045.1 uncultured Spirochaetia bacterium
GGAGCTTATTTCATCTATTCCGACAAAGAGGGAGATTATAAGGTAGAATGGACTGAAAATGTAAAGGATCTGATCAAAAATTTATGAGCAGATCCTTTACATGGTTAATATGGCCTAAAACAAGAGCAGATTAGTCTGCTTCATCAGCACATCTTTCTTCATCCCCGCAGGCACACGATATACCCTTTTCTTTTAATTCGGGTGTAATATTGGTGCATGAGCCTCCGTGGAATTCTCCTTGCTTTTTGGATAGCATCCTGACCGAAAAACCGATCAGTGCTATCAGTATAATGATAATAGCCGGTAATAATATTTTTAATATAACTGTAGATAATTCACCGCCGCTGATTATCTACTCCAGCACTCCGCCGGTAAATCTGTTTGATACTGCTGCACTTGCTTATACAGTATCTGACCCGCACAGCGGTACAGCGCTGGAACAGGTGCTGATGATATCTGCTGCCGGGCTGACCAATACCAATGCTGAACTTCACAGCCTTGATCCGGGTGATTATGATAACGGTACTTATACACTGCTGATCAGGGGCCGAAACCATGCCGGGCTGGTTTCCAATATCTCTTTTACAGTTACAGTTACCAATCTGGGTTTTACGCCGCTTATCGGTCCCAATCCTCTGGCAGCTGCGCAGCAGGATGAGCTAAGACTTTATATTACCGGACTTACCCGGGATACGGAGGTTGAAATTGTTTCCGTAAACGGGTTCAGGGTAGCAAAGTTCACAGATATTATTAGTTTATCCCAAGAACAGGCAAATGCGGAAACCGGTACTATATACTGGGATCTGACTGATGAAAAGGGGCGGCCTGTAGCACCGGGACTTTATCTTGTTTTTATCACAGAACATAAGCTGGGTCAGAAAAAGTTATACAAATTCAGTTTTGTACGTTAATTATTTAAGCAACAGGATAAAATATGAGACCGAATATTGAACAATTTTTTGGATTTGAATGGCAGCCCGCGATCTGTTATTCCGGTTACCGCAGGGGGCAGAGTCCGCGGGAAGAACGTTACCCATCCATAGCGCAGATCAGAGAAGATCTGGATCTAATGCAGCCTTACTGGCATTTTCTCCGGTTGTATGACTGCAGCAAACACGCAAAGCTGGTCCTGCAGGCCATAGAGGAGGGGAATTATGATTTCAAGGTGCTGCTCGGAGTGGATCTGGCAGCCGAGGTTTCCAATCCGGACTGCCCCTGGGGCGCGGATTATACGGATAAAGACCTGGCGAGGCAGCGCAAGGCAAACGAGGCCCAGGTACATGCGGCCATCAAGCTGGCCAATGCCTACCCCGATATTATTTTCGCGGTTTCCGGCGGCAATGAGGCAACTGTGGACTGGACAGACGGTCTGGTGCCGGTGGAAAGGGTAGCCGGCTATCTCAAGCAGCTGCGCGCCGGGATCAGTCAGCCGCTTACTTTATGTGATAATTATGTTCCCTGGCAGCAGAAAATAGTTCCGCTGGCAGAGCTGGTTGATTTTATTTCGATCCATACCTATCCCTTATGGGAAAGTATCCAGCCGGACGCGGCCCTGGCCTGGTCCATTGAAAATTATGAAAGTGTGGCTTCTTTGTATCCTGACAAACCGGTGATTATCACGGAAGCGGGCTGGACGAGCAGAGCCAACGGCCGTGGTTTTCAGCCGGAACTGGCTTCTGAAAAGGCGCAGCAGCAGTATCTGCGCGAACTGATGCAGTGGGGAGAGCAAAAGGATATACTTATCTTTTTTTTCGAGGCTTTTGATGAGCCCTGGAAAGGAAGTGATGATCCGCTGGAGCCGGAAAAACACTGGGGCCTTTTTTATGAAGACCGTACTCCCAAACCGGCTTTTACAGTACTTAAAGAGCTGCAGGCTGCCGCCTGTAAATAGAAGCTATTTTTTTTCTTTACGGGTCAAATAAAACTCTACCCGGCGGTTTTTGCGGTAGTTTTCCTCTGTTTGATATTTATCACCGGGCACTTTTTCCTTTTTAATCAGCAGCTCTTTTTCCCCCATTCCTTTGTAAGTGAGCATACTCTCGGAAATGTCATGCCTTACCAGATGGCGGTAAACTCTCTCCGCTCTTTTTTCCGAAAGCTCCTGGTTATAGGAAGCAGAGCCGCGGGAATCAGTATGGCCGACAATAGTCATCCGGGCAATGGTGCCGGCTCTTTTACGGAGCATGCGGATAAGTTTGGCCAGAATTTTTTCGTAATCAGCGATCATTTTATCTGAACCGGTTTTAAAATTAATATTGTTAATAATGATTTTCAAACGTCCGTCCGGCAGTTTGGTAACAAGTACATCAACCGGTATCTCATGTTTTTTTATACTCTGATTATCAGCTGTATCTTTGGCTTTAACAAAAAGCATATAATCATTGGCGGATTCCACCAGCTCACCGTTGTCCCCTTTGCCGTCCCAGGTAATTACTTTATTGACAGCCTTGCTGCCTTTCCAGGTTTTAAAAGGACGGAGACCTGCTTTTTCATACGCGGCATGTTTTTGCGGAAAACGGTCGTTATTCTGATCCAGTACTTTTTTGCGGTAGACAAGCATGCTGGTTGCTGCTATGGCAATATTATCGTCGATCTGCAGACCGATCTCCAGCCGGTCATCAATTCCGTCATTATCAGGCGAAAAATATTCGGGCCGGGTATTGATCTGAATAAAGGGCTTTTTGCTGTCAACAGTTATATCTTTGGTTTCACTGGTCGGCCGGTTACCGCTTTTATAGATACCTTCACAGTAAAGGTAATATTTACCGGAAGCCAGAGGGTTGCCGTTTATATCATTCCCCTGCCAGTTGATATTTTCCTGAGGTTTACGGCTTGCTATTTTAATTTTATTGCCGGTCATATCAAGCAGGTATACAGCATATGCTTCCAGATATTTTTGCGATGAGAACGAGGGAACCATTTCAATATTTTTCCTGCTGTCATTGTCCGGGTTAAGCGATATAATAAAATCGGAAAGCGTAATGTCCACCTTTTCCATACTGCGGACCAGTTCAAATTTTTTCTTAAAGGTTTTTTTGTTACCGGCAGCATCAGTTGTGTCTAAAATATAGAAATAAGTACCTTCAGGTGCCGGGTTTTTTAACTGGTCTGTGCCGGGCCAGATAACCTTTTCCGGTATATCGCCGCGCCAGGGTTTTTCCCGCTGCCGGTATATCTGACCGTCCCTGTCTTTAATCAGTATTTTTATTTCATCAAGCCGGTCATTATAGGTGCTTTTATGTTTATGCTGCAGGACTGTCAGGGTGTCAATATTACCGTCATCATTGGGGGAAAAAACAGGATGGGGCAGTTTCAGGTCTATCTTTACCGGTTGGGTATCAACAAAAAAGAACCGGTTTTTAACAGCCGGTTTTTCACCAGTGGAAAATATAAATTTGATGTCATAGCTGTAGCGGCCGTCCCTGACTGTTTCACCGCTTTCGTTTTTACCGTCCCAGGTTACATTGGCTTTGTATTTTGCGAAATTGAAAGTTTTAACCGTTTTTCCGTCCGGAGATTTTATAGTTATCTTTTGTTGTTTCACTCTTTCTTTGCCGGTTGCCTCAACTTTAAAAGTAATCGTATCCTGGTTGTTGTCATTATTCGGGGAAAAAGCGGTGGTATCCAGGGAACAGCTTACATCCGATTTTTCGCCTATAAGCCGGAACTCGCCGGAAGCGACTGTATTTTTATTGCCGACAATATCTTTGCCGGTTAAAATGTAATTGTAGGTTCCGGGAATAATATTTCCGGCCTGGTTTTTACCGTCCCAGGTGTAGGCAGGCGGTACATTGGAACCGTAATTAATTTTAAGAGCCTCCAGACCGTTTTGATTTATAATTGAAGCAGTGTAGACTTCATTGCCTCTTCCCTTTACACTTTGTTTGATGGTTATGGTTTTACGGCCTTTAGCGTCTTTTACCGGGATAAAATCGTGGTGCTCCATGCTCAGGTTTATCTCCGGTGCTTTACGGTCTATATAAATAGCTTTTACTTTGGAAGAGGGATTATTGCCTGAATCATACCAGCATTCCAGTACGGCCTGATAAGGACCGTCCGGAATAATATGTCCCTGTTTATCCTTGCCGTCAAAATTGATAATCTGCAGCAGTTCATCCCCGCCGCTGAATACACGCGCCGGTTTGTTTTTGGAAGCGGCGGTTATACGCAGTTCCCATTTTTGCAGTCCTTTTTCCGAACTGGTATCCAGATTAAAGGTAAGATTATCATAAAAACCGTTATTATTGGGTGCAAATTCGTTATAAGAGGTTTCCAGGGTAATAGTTTCTATAGTACGGACCAGGGTGATTTTCAGAGGCGCGCTGGTATGTTTGTTGCCGGCTTTATCAGAAGCTGTTACTGTTACCTGATAGATGTTTTCCGGTGCTTTGCTGTTGTCGTCAGCTTTACCGTCCCATGTTACAGAGGCCCGGGATTTTAAAACCGCGGCGGCATTAAGTTGAAATTTTTTGATAGTATTGTTGTTGGCTTTTATTTTTAATACAAGCTTGTCTGTCTGCCGCAGATCACTGCCGGTAATGTCAAAGGTAATGGTTTCTTTATTGCCGTCACCATTGGGGGAGAAAATATCAGTACGCGGTTTGGGACTGGCTTTGGGTATAACCGTATCAATAACAATGGGCACCAGGGGGCTTTTTTTAATATTGTCAGCTTTGTCAATAGCAACTATACGGAAATAATATACACCGTCACTGCACTTGGTTGACACCGTAGTATCTTTTTGTTTGACCTGTTTTATGCCGTCCCACCTTATGTATTCAGGTATTTTTACAGGTTCATTGGGTGAAAAGATACGCTGCATAAATTTTTTAAAGGTCATTTTTTTTATTTCCACTGCGCTCATTGATTCATAAGTGCGGATAACTTCAAAGTTTGTTCCCTCTTTTTGATAAATTAAAACTTTCCATTTTTTCAGTTCATTGTTTTCCTGAATATTAAGCGGAATAGGGATAGTATCCTTGCTGCCGTCAAGATTGGGTGAGAAATAACGCACGGCTTTTTCCGGCAGAGCATTGATCAGATTAACAAAGAAAACGGTTAATAATATTATTTTTTTCATGATAGTTACCTTTAAAATTATATATCAATTACATCTTCATCTTTGAAATTGCCCAGATCAATAGCCGGCGGTTTGCTGTCTTTTTTTCCGATTGCCAGATTAAGGGACAGATTATGAAAAAAACCTTTTTTATTATTTATCTCAGCAGGGGTAATGCTGTAGTTAAGGTGGAGCGCGGTAAATTTTAAACGCAGGTTAAGCAGCACACCGGCTGCCCAGCGTCCTATTTTATGAGTTCCTATTTTCTCCCCTTCTATTATAGAAAAACTGCTGATAAAGGCCAGCTCATCAAGAAGTCCCTGGTTGGCGTTAATAGATATTTTAAGGCCGGCTAAAAGTCTGGCGTTGAATACTGCCGGCAGGGGCTGCAGGTTGAAATCAAAGTACAAGCGACTGCCGAAACCTCCTTTTTCTCCGTAAATATCTATGAACTTAAAAGAGTAACCGGCCTGCAGGGCAAAACTTTTAAGACGGCGTTTTTTATTGATCTCCTGGAAACGGGGGTTATAACCCAGATTCCGGATAAGGAATGCTATTTTGGTGCCGCCAAACCCTATGGGCTGGTCCAGGTGGTTGTTGTCATAATACTGCATACCTACATCCAGGCCGGCACCGGTATGGGTATACTCTTTGGACGGCTGATTGGTATTAACATTGGTAGACAATGATTTAATAAAGTCCACGTGAATGTTGAAACCGAAATTAAAAAAAGTCGAGATAGCCTTGGTAAATATTAAAGCCGGCTGCACATAAGTATCAAGCTCCAGCTTTTTATTTTTAATAACAGTAGTACCGGCTGAGAAAATACCTACTTTGGTAGGCTGACAGTAAAAAGCTGTCAGTGCTGATACCCGGGCTGAGCTGTTTTCCAGGCCGCTGAAAGAGAACAGAAGATTGGGCCGGATCAGACCCGCAGCTACAGCCGGGTTTACAGGCAGCAGATCAAGGTATTCATTTTCAGTGGCATAACCGCCCATCAGTCCCATAGCTACCGGGCTTACGCCGGTCTGCATTAGTTCCGCACCGCGGATATAAGACATTTTAGCATAGCTGTTAGAAATAAATAACAGCAGCATAATATATAAAAATAATAACTTTTTAATAGTTTTCATTTGGTTTTCCTTTGGGTAATTTTAGCATGAGATGGAAAAGAAACAAATATTAACGTTCAATAATTTTAAATTCCACGCGCCGGTTTATCCGCCGTTTAGCCGGATTGCTGTTGTCAGTAAGCGGCCTTTGCTCACCGAACCATTTTACGAAAATACGTTTTTGGGAAATATCTTTGGCGGTAAGAAAATTGTAAACAGCAAGGGCTCTCTGTTTGGACAGGGCGCGGTTCGGCCGGTCACCGCCGATATAGTCGGTATGTCCGCGCAATTCAATTTTAAGGTTTTTATTTTGCTGCATTAATTTTACGACCTGGTTTAATGTTTTTACAGCCCGGGGTTTTATCCTGTATTTACCCAGGTCAAAAAGGACATTACTTATCCGGATCGGCCTGCCGGGAGGCGGAAAGGAAAAAGCGGCGTCCCGGTCCGGAAAATTATAACTTTTATGAATGGAAACAACTTTATGGGTGATTTTCCAGTTGCGGTTAATTTTTTGCAGGCGGAAATAAACAACCCTGTTTTCCGTAAAATCGGTTTTGCTGTTGGTTTCCCAGCTGACTTGCATTTGACCGGTTACCGGATTTATTTTTTTTACATATTTTTGACTGCTGGCCTTAGTCTGCATTTTTACTTTTACGTCAGCAGTACGGAAACTTTTTTCAGTATGCATTATCTGATATTTGGTTATTTTATAATCTATGCTTTTGATAAGGAAATTTTTAAAGTCCTCCAGTACGACTTTTCTTTCATCTGTTCTGGCATCCTGGAAGCGTTCGTAAATCTCCGTGGTCATGTAGGAATTTTTGAGGAAACGTTCGGCAGCAATACACTGCAGCATTTTATTCCAGTTTTGTTCCTGCTGGGCATTAATAAATTTCTCCACTACAGCGTCAGGCGGAAAATAGTCTTGCAGCGGTTCACTTTCTGTTTTCTCTATTCGCACTGCTTTTTGCTTACTCGCTGCATAATCGTTTATGATATGAAAAGAAGCAGGAGGAATATGAAAGGAGTACTGCTCTGTTTTCAGTTCAAAATTAGGCAGAAAACTGCCCTGAAGAAAGTAGAGGCCCGCTTCTTTTATCTTAAACCAGTCAAGTACGTTTATCACAGTAGTATAGCTTTCTTCCGGTTTGAGTTCTATCATTCTTTTACCGTTATTTTCCGGCTGTTTCTGTTCACCCTGCTGGTTCCGATGCTGCCAGGCCAGGTACTTTATGGTGTGGTCAATCTTCCGGTCATTCTGATCACTAAGGACAAATTTAAAATGTTCAAACATATTATTATGGAGTTTCAGACGGATGGTTTGTTCATTTTTTTTTTGATTAAAGACAGTTATGCGTACTTTTACCGGTTCGTTTATTTTATATTTACGCTGCAGAAATTTAAGACTTACTTTTAAGCTTATATTATTTTCCGTTCCAGCCGGCTGCTGCGGCATTAACTGCCGGGCGTATAAACAGAATTCACTGTAAGACAGACTAATTAACAGAAATAGCAGAATTTTTTTGGTATATTTCATTACTATTTTATTTTTCGGAAGATATTTCTTTTACTAAAGCAGGTTTTTACCTCAAACTCAGCGTGGTTCAGGTAAAAACAGGGCGTCAATATAGAACTCCTGAAACTGCCGGCAGGTGTTTAATTCAATAACTTCCGGCTGAAAGGCCAGGGCAGTCATTTTTTCCATAGCATTGGGTTCGGTAAGGGCCAGAAAACTGCCGGCCAGGGAACCGTTTCCCACCAGTTCGTAACAGGATGGCTCAACATCAGGCAGGAGGCCAATGGTAACAGCATTGGGAATATTGATGTGTTTGGCAAAGCCGCCGGTAAGTATTATTTTGGTAATATCCTGCCATTTTTTTTGTTTGATCTGCAGCAGGGTTTTTAAGCCGGCATAAATAGCTGCTTTAGCCTGCATGATTTTAACGACGTCATGTTCAGTTACGATAATCGGCTCGTTGTTAACAGCTTCAGCCGCAGGTACTATTATACAGCTTTTTATTTTTTTCCCCTCTTTATTTTTAAACTCATAATACAGCTGCAGTTCCTGCAGTCTCTCCACCCGGTAGCGGCCGTTTTTATTTATCAGCTGCATACGCCGTGCTGCGGCAATAAAATCAATAATACCGGTACCGCAAATACCGCCGGCTTTACCATTGCCGATGATACTTGTATGTAATTGTTTTTGTTTATCAAAAAAAATTTTTTCTACAGCGCCGTTAGCTGCCCGGCAGCCGTTATGCAGGCCGTAGCCTTCAAATGCCGGTCCGGCAGCTGTAGAACAGGCCAGCATCTTTTGTTTGTCGCACATTACTATCTCGCCGTTGGTGCCTATGTCTATCAGCAGTGTTAATTTATCTTCCTGATGTATCCTGGAAGTATAGATATCAGCAACTATATCACCGCCGATATAGCCTGATACAGAGGGGATAATATCAACAATGCCGTTTTTGATAATATTCAGGCCAATCTCTTTGGCCTGAAACTGTCCCGGCGTTAGGGTAACCGGCTGAAAAGGCGAGGTGCCGATGCTGCGGGGATTTATACCCAGCAGGAGATGGAGCATTACCGTATTACCGGAAAGGGATATACGGTTTATCTCGTTTTTATTTACTTTAGCTTCGCGGCATAACTCTTTTATAAGGGGATTAATGGTTTTATTAATAACAAGCTGTTGTAACCGGGCGACATTTTTCCGGTTTTTACAGTAATCAATACGGGAGATAACATCATCAGCTACTGTGATCTGCTGATTATACAGGGTTGACCTGCCGGCAATGCGGCCGTTTTCCATATCAACCAGAATAGCTGCGACAGTTGTAGTACCGATATCAACTGCGATGGCATAATGGATGCCGGTAGTATCTCCTTTTTCCAGATTAATCATAAACCAGAAATTTTTAATACTGCCAAGTGTTACTGTAATAGCAGAGACTTTGTTATTTTCCGAGACTTCAGGCAGGAGATTTAAAACATCCAGCGGTATAAAAATATTTTTAATAGAGGTCTGTTTGTATAACTCCTGTTCCAGGCAATGGCGTTGCGAGTTTTGGCTGCCTAATGCGGGAGCAGGTATATGCAGTAAAAATTTTTTTGTGCGGCAGTTTTTTTCGTAGTCCTTTAAATTAAAATCAGCACTTATTTTGCCGGAAAGTTCAATCAAAGCTGTTTGGGGAATTTCAATTTCAGCATCCGGACTGATAACGCGGGTCATACAGGCTAAAGCGGGCAGCGCTTTTTTATTTTCCGGTTCAATTATAACTCCTTTTTGGGAAAATTTTCCCTGCCTTAAATAAAGCGTACAGCTGCCGCAGTTGCCTTTGCCGCCGCAGCTTGTTTTTATAAAAATACTGTTGGCTTTGGTAAGCTCCAGTATGCTTTTATTTTTATTTACCGGGATAGTATAAGTATTGTTTTTTATTTTAATATTAAGCGCCATTAGTTGACTTTTATTTTTTTTTTATGCTTATTAAGTTATACTCTTAATTTTTTTTTATAGCAAATTTTTCAGGAAGATTACTGCAGGCTTGTGGAAATTTAATTTATATCGTATAATTACGATATGGACTATAATCAGGCTGCTCTGTTTCTAAAAGCCATGGCAAATCCTACCAGGCTGGCTATTTTAGCAGGTCTGGATAAAAACGCCTGTCATGTTAATAATTTTGTCAAGGAACTCAATATACCGCAGTCTACTGTCTCGCAGCATCTTGCTGTTTTACGTCAGGCCGGCGTGGTTTATACTGTTAAAGAGGGGTATAACACCTGTTACCATATTAAAGACTGTAAAATCAAAAAGATCATTGCTGTTCTCCGTCAGGACACGGTTAATAATTAATTTAAAACAAGGCGGACTCTGTTTTTTTCTGTTTAAAAACCTGACTCCCTGCAGTTTTATTTTAAAGTCCAAAGCTCCGACCGTCTTTGGCTTCAAACATATTGTGCAACCCGGCACTTGAGGTGGGAGTTGACC
>CAZFAK010000098.1:0-10146 GCA_964517045.1 uncultured Spirochaetia bacterium
ATCCTCTGCGCCGGGAAGCAGCAGTTACAGCAGTGCTGATACAGCAAGTGACAGCAAACCGGACAAGCCCTGCATCAAACTTAACTCCCACATCCTGGAGCCGGCTGCTGACCGGGCCATTATATTTTACTATATGGATCCGGAGGAGAATATTTATAAAGCAGATTCCGGTTCTTTTAAACTGTATGACCAGCTCGGCAACCTGCTGCTGGACTGGCAGATGGGCAGCCAGTCCCTTGACAGCGGAACTTTTACCTGGAACGGTGCCGGCGTTAATACTGCCCGGCCCGGTATCTATCTTTTTATGATTAAATTTGATAATACCAAATTAACCGGCAGTATTGTGGTAAAACCGGAATAGTAATATAATAAAAGAATGATTTTACTGAACAATAAAAGCAAGGAGAAAAACAATGCAATTTAAAAATTTTTTTTTAATCTGCCTGCTGTTAAGCGCTGCTGTCTACAGCAGCATCCGGCAAATGCCGCTCGGCGCTGTCTTAATTGACGATTTTCAGGCTGAAGACGCGGGCCTGGGCTACTGGGGCGGACAGCTTAATGATCTTAACGGTGACCGCGGTGTAGGTGATGATACGGATGAAGTGCTTTGGACCAATGCCCAGGGAGAAAAGGTATATGACTATCTGAATACTCTGCATCCCTTTTCTCCTATTAACTGGCATCCTTTTTCCAACGCGATTTCTACTATTAACGGTGTAGTAAGTACGGAACAGTATCTTGGCTATGAGGTGGACGGAGCTTCCTACAAGATTACCTATAACCAGGTCTATGATTACAAGTATGAAACAGACGATACCAATGTCCAGAATGAGGAAGCCAATTATCCTTTTTTTGACGGTTACTGCTATTTTTACGAGATGTTTGATCCTATTCCGGATATTTATCCCTCCCGGACCAACCGTATCAATCTGCAAAACCTGACCCATTTTACCTTCTGGATCTATCCCAAAGAGGGTGATTTTGACTTTGCCGTCAGGCTGATCCTTGATATTCCCAATGGTGATTTTGATCTTAACGGCAATCCCAAACCTAAATACTCCGGCCGGGTACCGGTCAAAGATTACCTCTACACTGCAGAGGGAGATATCAACAGCAAGGAGTGGCTTAAAATAAAAATACCCCTGGATGCTTTTCTCGGCCCTAACGGTGATGCCAATATGAAATCAGAAACAGTCCTTAGTTCACATTTTATCAATACTATTAAAGGCTATACCTTTGATTTCGGTTATCTGGGGACCAACGGCACCCAGGCTGACTCCTCCTCAGGCACCTTTTATCTTGATAATGTAATGCTGGTTAATGAGAACGAAAAACTCGGCCATTGGCTGGAAAAGGAAAGCGTATTTTCCAACTTTTCCATGCAGGAGGTATATGTTATGGATCATAAAAAATCTTGGGGTGATCCCATGGCTACCAATGACTCACTGCAGTTTGCTTTCCGTCTCAAAAAAGATGTGGGCAATCTTAACCTTAAAATTTATAATAAAAACTACGAAATTGTTTACGCTGAAGATATAGGCGCAGCCAATGGTAATACTGTTTATACCTATACTTATAATTTTTTAAACCATTTTGGCAACATTATAAAACCGGGACCGTACAACCTGGTGCTGACCGCAGAAAACAGCGGCCGCGGCAGCCAGATACGGCGCTCATTTTTACTGGTGAGGTAATATTATGAAACAAGATAAAATCAAACAAATTATATTCATTATACTGATGCTGAGCTGGCCGGCAGCTGCTGATGTATACAGCGGCGGCTTTTGCACCGGCTTTAAAGCAGTAACCAGTCTGGTAAAAGGGCCGGAAGCTGTATACCACAACCCGGCTAATCTAACCGCAACAGAGAAAACCGGCATCTATTTAAGCACCAAAGACCTGTTTAATGATGATATTTTTCAAACTGTTTTCGGCGCTATGAGCTTCTCTTTTGCCGATAGTGAGATAGGCATGGGTGTGGGATACAACCGTATAGGCTATAAAGGCAGACAGGATATCAATTATAATGAAAACATAATACTTAGCGGTATCGGCTATGATATTTTGGCACTGCTGAAAAAGAATACTGCCATAAGGAGCATCTTCCAGCAGATGTCTGTCGGATTTGCTTTTAAAGCCCATATATACCGCTACCTTGACTATTACGGCAACAGCGGCGACTTTAATCTCGGCTTCAATTTGAAAATGAAAGAAAAATTTTTTAATATTGCTTTAGCCGGTGTGCTGTACAATACTCTGGCCCGCGTGATTTATGATGAATGGTCCAAAATCGAAAGAGGGCATTTAATGCGCTATGCTGCTTTGGGAATCAGCAGTGAACTGGTAAACATTATACCTGGAACAGCCAGAGCCGGTTTTGATATTGAACTGAGCGGAATTGATAAACACACCAGCAGCACCGGCTTAACCATTAAAGCCGGTCTGGGTTACACACTTCCCTTTGAGTGGCTGGGTTTTGCTGTCGGTATGGAAAAAGGAAAAAACAGCTTTATTCTCAGTGACGCGGTCATTATCCGGGCCGGAGATATTTTCCGGGCCGAACTGGCCAGCGAATGGCTGGCGGAAGCTTCCGGCGACGGTTTTCCGCTGCGGTTTAATATCGGCGGCCGGCTTAATTTTTAAAAAGGTATAAACAATGAAACAGCTAAATAAAATATTTTTGATCAGCATATTACTAAGCTCCTTTCTGACAGCGATAGAGGTTATTGATTTTAAACAGTTTAAAGTCAGTGATTTTAAAAATAAAATAAAACTTAAATCTGATAAGGATCTGGATGAAAGTTCCGCCACCTCACTCAGTGCAGATAAAAAGCCTGCCGGCAAATTAATCCTTAATATGAGCCTTGCTAAAAATGAGAATCTGGGGGAACAATATATAGATGTTCAGTTCCCGGTAACCAATGAAAAATTAAAAAATTTTTCTACGCTGAAACTTTATCTTAGTGTTGACCGGCCACTAGCGCAGTTTTATGTCTATGTGGTTAACATGAGCGGCACCAAAGAAGAGACTTTTATGTATAAACTGGACGAAAAACTCGCCTCCGGTCAGCAAGTAATAAGTATTCCTCTCAGTGACTTTACCGTACGCCAGGGAATTACCAAAGGCAAAATGCTGGTTGCTGATACTATCACCGGTATTGGTTTCCGTGTGGAAGGTACAGGCAAATGTACAGTAACCCTGGACAGGGCAGAAGCAGCAGGCAAGAGAGAAACCGCACCAGCGGCCAGTAAAGAAGATATAAACCAAACAATTTCCGCCTATGATAATGCTTTCTGGATTGCTCACTTTGATGACGGACGTGATCCCCTGGCCGGCGGGGGCCAATCAGGAGTTTACTCAGACAAGGATGAATCCCAGGCAAGCAAAACAACTGTCAAAGGAGCCTATTACAATCTTGATCAGCGTAATGTATGGGGCGGCAAGGGGTTTTCCTATATGATAGCCTTTGATGTGCATGCCAACCCTACGCTTACCTACCAGTATGCGTCGGCTGCCTTTACCATACCTGAAGGTAAAGATATAACAATGTATGATCACTTTGTCATCGCGCTAAAAGGCGATTATCAGAAAGCCATGATTTTACTGGAGGAGCGGATCAGGGGGAAAAAGCTGCGTTACCAGGTAAAACTGGCCGGTTATCATAAAAGCGGCTGGCAAGAGCTGAAAATTCCCCTGAAATCCTTTAAAACCAAATTCGGTGATCCGCTTGGCGGAGATAAAATATCAGTAATATCAGTAGTTGTG
Source organism: uncultured Spirochaetia bacterium (assembly GCA_964517045.1). Taxonomy (GTDB): domain Bacteria; phylum Spirochaetota; class UBA12135; order COTS27; family CAZFAK01; genus CAZFAK01. The sequence continues at coordinate 3,767 of CAZFAK010000098.1, forward strand.
GATAAACCGGCCAGCGGAAAAATCTATATTGACAATATCGCTTTTATAGCAGAGGGAACCGGCCGGGGCGGATTTAGTTCCCGAAGGCTTAGTATCTCCCCCAGTTACATTGCCAAATACGAGACAACTCCGGAAACCGGCCATAAAATGACGCATTCTTTAAAACTGGATGTAAAGAGCAAAATCAAAGATGTTATACTTGAGGGACAGCTTTCCTATGATACCCGTGATTTCGGTAAAGCAAAATATATTGAAGATTATGAAGACAACCGTATACCAACCGATATTATCGGCAGCGGGCTGAGGATCAATGTATCAGGCCTGGACAGTTTTAATAAAATTATACATAATATTCAAATCGGCGCTATGGATATAAACTGGGGCGAATACAGTATTTACAAACTTACCTTTTATCAGGGTGCCAGGCTTGCCGGCTATTATAAAGGCGGTAACTTCTGGGAAGCTATGTATCTTAAAAGATGGCATACCAGTTTTCTGACCGGCGGCAGATGGCTGTATAAAACCGGCGGGTTCTGGATAATGGGTAAACATTTGTGGAACCATAAAACAGGTTTTTTACCTGAAAATGAGGATGATGACAATGTAACGGCCGACACAGTCCAGAACCAGTATCTGAACTGCATTAATGTAACCAAAAATTTTTTCGGCCCTACTTTAAAAGTAAAAACCTATGCCGGTATTTTATGGGATGAACACTATTTTAATAATCTGGATGTCGGTCAAAACGGCGAGATCTACGGCGAAAAACTGGCACGCACCCGCAAGCTGTGGGACTGGGCTGTAAAAGCCGATGCTGACCTTAAAATCAGTGTCTTAAAATTCTCTACTGAATATAAATGGATCGGCCCCTATTACAATTTTGAAACCAGGGACAAGCGGGATGATGACAGAGGGTATATCGGCCTGACCGGTTTGTCAAGTAAACTCTCTCTGCCGCTGGTTACCAAATACCTGAAATTAACCGGTTCATTTTCTTTTAATAATCAGGCTAACAGTGAGATAACCAATAATGAAAACGGCGTACCTGTTTCAGAAGCTTATATCCCCACACTGTTCAGCAAAGATAACCGCATGATCTCCTGGGCTTCGGTACTGGAATTTAATAATTTTGAAGGGATCAAGCTGGGATTTGAATTTTCCCAGCGTTTCATAACCGATGATCAAAAAAGGGTTGACCGCGATGAGTGGAATTACGGTTTTTATTCAGTATTAAAACTGGACCGCTTTGAAGTATTTGCCAAAGGCAAATTCCGGTATGCCGACATCAGAACCGGTGAGCTTTTTGATGACGAAAAACTGACAGAAGAGGAAGCGGATATAGGCAGGCACGACGGCTGGCAGGTAAGTCATCTGTATGCCACTTTAAAATATAATATCCTGCCGGACCATATCAGTTTTTTTCTTGAATACATGCTGACTACCCCCGATGGATATTTCTTTTACTATAACTCTGACAAATGGGATAATTTTTTCAGAGCTAAATTAAAATTTACTTTTTAATAAAATCAAAACAGGAGAATATGATGCCCAGGTTTATAACATTTTGTCTTCTTTTTACTTTACTCAGCACTATTATTACTGCAGAAAAACCAAAGATTGCTGTACTGTCAAGCAAAAAATCCATTGAGTTTATGCATAATAAAAAAGGGAAAAACCTTAAACCGGATGCTTTTATTACAAAAAAAGAAATCAGTAAAATGAATTATAAGGTTGACCTGATAACGGAAAAAGAACTGGTTGACAGCTCCATAATGGCTGAATATAAACTGCTGGTACTGCCCTTCTCTCAAATACTGACCTGGAAAGAGAGAAGAGCTATAAAAAAATTTAACCGGGACGGGGGAGCTTTAATTGCCGGATGGAAAGTGGGCGAGTTTGACCAGGACGGTGAAACAGCTGACTATGATGATATGGGTGAATTATTTGGTTACGAAGCGGTAAAATACGATATTGACCCCAAATTGGGAGTAGGACAGATACAACGTTATATGCATTATAAGTTTGTTAATGTTACCAATACCTGGTTTGTAATTATCCGTAAAGAACGCGCCGCTGCCTATTATGGCGAAGTATGGCAGGTAGAAGCAGTAGACGACGGCCAGGTAGTTGCTACCTGGATGAACCGGGATAAATCATCTACTTACGGCGGCCCTGCGATTATTGTTACCGACCGCGGACGGGGAAAGGGACGGACTGTCTTTATCGGCGGTTATCTTTTTGCTCTGCTGAAAGGAACTGAAGATTATTATAATTATATTGACGCCAAGTTAATCCTTAAAAACTCGATCAAGTGGTGTCTGGGCCGGGACGGCGGTATGAAAGTAAAGAAAAAAGTCAACAATCTAAGAGCTATCAAACCAAAAGAAAAAAACAAAAGAGGACACTGGGTATGGCAAACCTCCAGGATTGTGAAAGATAAAAAAGAGACAGACCTGTTTTTTAAATTTATTAAAAACAGGGCTATCGGTACTCTTTTTCTCTATTCCGGGTTTGATTATTTTTATGGTGAATATAAAGAACAATTTAAGAATCTGATTGCCCGCGCTCACGATGAGGGCATGCGTGTTGAAGCTCTGGACGGAGATCCCAACTGGGCTGATCCTGCCCAGCACAAAGAATGTATGGAACATCTTCATAAAATTGTAGCCTATAATAAATCAGTAGCCCCGAAATACCAATTTGACGGTTTTCAGTCTGATATTGAACCGGGTTCAGCACGCGGTTATCATGGCGCCCGGCATGATCTGCTTATAAACGGCTATTTGGAAATAACAGCAAAATTAAAAAAAATGTTTAAATCAGAACTGGGTAAAGATTTTATTTACGGCGGAGCTATCTGGTCAACCTATGATGATAAAAAGGAGATCGCTACTTTTCAGGGTAAAACGCAAAATATGTATAAACACCTTATCGATATTTATGACTATGTAGCCCTGATGGATTATTATGACAGAGCCGAGGTAGTAATTAATAAAGCTCAGAATGAAGCCGATTATGCTGCAAAGCAAAATAAATATATTTTTATCGGTCAGGAAACTATGGACCTGTATTCTGCCGGTATTGGCAGCGGCTCGGAAACCTATTATGAAGAAGGCGTTGATAAAATGGAGACCGAGATAGAAAAAGTATATAACCATTTTAAAGATCATAAAGGTTTTCACGCCATAGCAGTTCATTGTTATAAATATTATATATTATTACCGAATGAGGAAACCCGCGGCCGTAAACCGGCAACAAATATAGTAGCTGTAAAAACTACAAAAGACAAAAAAATAGACGGTAGTTTTAATGACTGGAGCGGCAAACAAGAGATTGTTTTAAACACTGAAAAAAATGTTGTTTACGGTCCCGGCGCCTGGGATGGTCCTGATGATTTCAGTGCCAAAATCTATCTGGAATGGGATAAAAATAATATTTATGCTTTTTATAAAATCACTGATGAACAACCCTTTGTACAAAAAGATACCGGAGCCGATATCTGGACCGGCGACCATATTGAAATGTTTTTTAATCCGGTTATCACTAATCAGGATAAAAATAAAATCTGGCAGCTGGGTTTTTCTCCGGGTAATAACAATAACCTTTCCCCGGAGATTTTTATCTGGCATCCCAAGAATATGGCTCCGGCCCGAAAACAGGCAGCAGCAAAGGCAATAGCTTACAAAATAAAAAAAACTGCCTCCGGATATAATGCCGAAATAAAAATACCTGTAAGCATCTTTAAAAACATGCCTCCCTTAAAACCCGGCTCTGTTGTTGCTATGACAATGGATCCATCTGATACTGATGAAATAGAATTAAAACAGGAGACACTGATGTCCTCCTCTCCTGTCTGGAAAAAAATGGATCCCAATTCTTTTGTAAGGGTACGTTTTATTAAATAAAAATTATCCTGAGGCGGGGAAAGTTTAAAAGTATTCTAATACTTACTATTCCACAACCAGTTTGATAATACTTGTTTCGTTCCTGTTATTACGGGATTCTATTTTACGAATAAAATAGATACCGGGAGGAACCTTTTCCCCGGTTTGCGGTCCGACATTATATCTTAAATCCCAATACTCTACTTCCTGACGGCCGCTATTCTGCAGTATTATATTTTGCTTTTGCCAGACCAACCTGCTTAAAATATCAAATATTTCTATATCCACCCTGCTGCCCGAAGCTGCATTAAATACTATAGTAGCTTTCTCCGCAACACCGGATACAGGATTATCCGCCAGCACTATCTCTTTTCCAGTAGCGGCCATTGTATTAGATACATCTTCATAAGTAAATTCATTTATATCCAGCTGGTAAACACCATCATTACTGTAACTATCCGTATCTTTTACCAAAGTCATACTATCTACTACCGCTGTAATTTTATCCTGACCACTATTCTGAGCAAGGTACGATGCTGTATAAATATTAGAAAGAGCGTTGTATATACCCTTAAAAGTCAACTCATTAGCACCGTCAACTGCTATATCAACCTCCAGATCAGTGTTTGTAACCTTGTTATTATATTCATCATTTATATTGATAACAACATTAACAGTATCACCAACCGCAGCATTATTAGAGGGACTGGCGGCAATAAAACCATCAGGCACAAAAGGCATATTAGGATATACAAACAGTGTTTGCGGCAGTGCCAGGGAAATGTCGCCGCTGTTATGGTTTATCAGGGTGGTATTGGTAGCCCGGTATAAAGTCATGGTTATTTGCGCAGTACCGTTTATAAAAGATACATTAATTGCATTACCGGTATTAACAAAATTGCTGCCATCAGCTGAATAACGAGGATAAGTAGGAACGGTTTCCAGTGAAGGCAAAGGACCGCTTATACCGATATTCAGATTCGTATTAGCCGGATAAATCATACCGGAATTATTATACAAACGCAGAGTAAATGTAAAGTTGGATCCGCTGGTAACTGCAGTCGGTAAATTGGTTATTCTGTATTCTGTCAGATTACCGACCAGTTCATTAGTAAATAAAACATTAGTATTGGATATAACATTATAAAGGCCGGCAGCATTGGTAACCGACAATACCAGATTATAATAAGCAGCCGGTAAAGTTGGCATAGTAGTGTCAACATCAATAGAGTGGCTGCCGTAAGCAGTAATACCTGTTGCTGCATAATTCATATTAGTCACTAAAACGCCGTTAGTATTATATATACCCAGCGCACCGGCATAATAAGGAGCAAAATCATTACTTAAAATAAAATTAACGGCAAAAATGTTACTTTGGGTGGTACTATTATAGTTATTAGCAAAGCTCAGTTCAGGAGGTGTAAAATCAAAATAATTGGTATATTGATTTGTACCCATTTTACCGTAGTTGTTACTGACAGCATAATAAAATACATTAGAACTGTCTTCATAACCAGATAGATCCAGGTTAGTAAACCAGTTGGTATTACCTGTAACCGGAACATAATCAATACTGTTGCTGCTGATATATACATTTTGAATACCACCGTAATAACTAATTGCCTTACCTGCAAAATGGTTAAACGGTGTTGAAATCCACTTATTGGTCATATAATTTGTAAGATGTACTTCGGGCCAAGCGTTGGTTACATAATTTGTTATGACAATACTGTTTGTAAGACCGGCTGAATTAATACTTTTCAAAGTTATAATAGCCATGCCGTCAGAGAGTGTACTGAAATCAACAGGTATAGTATAAAAACCATTAGTAACCGGAGCTGCATAAACAGTTGTATTAACAGTATATGTAAAAGAACTTATTGCTGAAAAATCTTCGTTATTGGTACCGGTAAAATTAATTGTTCCGGATACTATACTGTCAGGAGCAGGCGCAGTAGAAATAATATCCGGGGGAGTTATATCAATGCGGTTGGTAAGAGTTTTAACTGTACTATTACCGTTCTCACTGGTAGCTTTAATATATAAAATATTGGTTGAACCATGTTTGGCTGCCGGATCATAATTAAAAAACCAATTAGTCGTATCTCCTGATGTAGCACTATAGTTGGTTCCGTCCTCAGACCAGGAAACATTAGTAGTTTCACCAAAAACAGATGTAACAAAACCGGTAACTATAACAGGTTTAGTTAACCATGCTGCCGGATCAGCATTGGTAGGATCAACAAAACTAATAACAGGCGCTCCGTCATCATCGGTAATTGAACCTGTTCCCTGGCCGTTACTTATAGTTGCTATGACAGGATTTGTTAATTTAATATAAAAATTTTCAACAGCTTCCGGCTTACCATCATTTACAAGAGAAATAATTATGCCCTGATTGGTCACGCCCGCGCTGAAGTTTAACGTACCATTGGTCATTATGAAATCTCCCAGGTTGGTCGCTGTGTTCTCACTGGTAAAGAAATCCACACTTAC
>CAZFAK010000099.1:0-10077 GCA_964517045.1 uncultured Spirochaetia bacterium
TATTGTATGTAACATAGGTCATTTTGATAACGAGATCGAAGTTAATAAACTTAATAACCTGGAAGGTATCCGCAAAGAAAATGTCAAGCCCCAGGTTGACCGCTATACCTTTAAAAACGGTAAATCCATTTTTATGCTTGCTGAAGGACGCCTGGTAAATCTGGGCTGTGCTACCGGCCACCCCAGTTTTGTAATGAGTAATTCCTTTACTAATCAGGTTCTGGCCCAAATTGACTTGTGGCAAAACAGCTACCATGCCGGCGTATACCGGCTTCCCAAAAAACTTGATGAAGAAGTAGCCCGGTTTCACCTTGACAAGCTGGGAGTTAAACTTACCCGTATGACACCGGATCAGGCAGAATACCTCGGTGTGCCGCTCGAGGGTCCATACAAACCGGATCATTACCGCTATTAATACCATTAAAAAATGACAGACGAGCATACAGTTACCTATTTTGAAAAATATTACAGTCAGGGTTTCTTTGGCAACCGTAAGCATAAAAAGGACCTTAAAAAAATTTTAAATACAAGTGCTGCATTATGTAAGGGAAAACGGCCTCATATTCTGGATATCGGTTTTGGCAAAATTGATGAACTGCTGGAAATAAATAATGTATTTCCTTATGCAACTATTGTCGGTACTGATATCTACGGGAAGAAGATGGCCCGGCTTTCCCGCGCCTTAAAAGAACAAAACAATATCACAGTTTTTAACGGGGACATCAATGAGCCTGACTTTGAAGCAGACTACTTTGACTTTATTTTTGCTTTTAATGTCCTCTACTTTGCTGATAATCTCCACGAAACTTTAAAAAAAATTTTTACTTTTTTAAAAAAAGGCGGCTGGTTTGTTTTCACTTTGGATATTTACGGTCAGCATTCTTCCCCGAATCAAAAAAAATATAATAAAAACAATATAAAATATAATATTTATAATAAAGAGAGCCTTTTAAAAAGTTTACAAAGTATTAACTTTAAAAAAACAGAGGTTTTTTATACGGAAAAAAAACAGTATCTTACTGTGCGTTGTCTTAAAAAATAGTTCCGCTTTAACTTGTACGGCCGGTATAAATAAGGTCCGGAAAAATATTATAATCAGCGGTGAAAACTGGAAAGAATTTGCAGCTCCTTGCGGTATTTGGCTACGGTTCTACGCGCTACTTTAACCCCCCGGGAGCGCAGCATGTCTACTATTTTTTTATCAGTTAACTTCTTATCTCCCTGATAATTAAGAATAATATTTTTAATCATATCTTTTATTTTATTGGAAGAAACATTGCCGTTTTTACTGTTTAACGAGCTGGAAAAAAAGATCCGCATATTAAAAATCCCCCACTCGGTTTGTACATATTTGGAGTTTATTATTCTGCTCAAGGTACCGCTGTTAATACCAAGCTCTTCGGAAAGTTTTAATATTGTATAGGGAACCAGATGCGCCGGTCCTTTATCAAAGAAATCTTTTTGTATCTGAAGTATATGACTCATTACCCTGGTAATATTTTTCTGCCTGTATTTTATGCTGTTTATCAGAAAATGGGCTTTATTTTCCTTTTCATTTAAATACTGTTTTAATTCCCGGTTTGCCCTGTGTTTTACTTTTTTTTTATAAGCAGCGCTATAAGCAATATCCGGAATGATCTCATCATTGATAATAAGCACATTGCGGTGGTCAACCCGTTTTACTATAATATCAGGAATAATATAATTATTGTCCATACTGCTGTACTTACGCGCCGGTTTTGGTTCCAGATGAGAGATGTTGGCAACAGCTTTTTTTATATTGGCCAGCGGTTCTTTTAAAATCCTGCTTAATTCCCTGATCTTTTTACCTTTTAACAAATTAAAATAATCATTGATAATCTGTTTTTCCAGAACCAAATCATAATCTTTTAAATTCTCAACCTGTTTTAACAAACACTCTTTAATATCCCGGCTGGCAATACCGGTCGGATCAAACTCCTTTATATTGGACAAAACCTCATCAAATTTTTCTCTGGAAATATTCAATTCCCCGACAATTAATTCATCTTTATCCGCACTTAAGTAACCGTCTTTGTCAAGAGAACCTATTATATATTCACCGGTTTGGTACTCAATGCTGTCATGATCGTATATAAAACCAAGTTGTTCCAGTAATACAGCACTTAGATTTTTCTCACGGACCGCAGTACTCTCAATAATATTGGTTATGTCATATTTTTTTTTAAAATTGTGGTAATTATAGGTTTCACTATATTCCTGTTTATGTAATTCTTCATCTTTATTCTCAAAATCTTTATCATCAATTGAAATGTTTTTCTTTTCTTTCTCCACTAAAAAAGGATTATCAGCCAGTTCATGCGTAATATATTCAGCCAGCTCCGGCGCTGAATACTGCAGCAGTTTAACCGCCTGAATCATCTGCGGAGTTATACTGAGTTTCTGTGATAATTCCTGTGTAAAATTAATATTGGCTGCCATTGTTACAATTAATTATAAAGCAAAATCTTCACCAAGATAGACCCTTTTGGCTTCCGGATCATTGATAAGTTCATCAGCAGTCCCCTGACGCAGTATCTGGCCGTGTGACATAATATACCCGCGAGATACAATTTTTAAAGTTTCCCTGACATTATGATCGGTTATTAAAATGCCCAGGCCCAACTCCCTGACACGCTGTACAATATCCTGTATATCTTTGACAGCAAGAGGATCAATACCGGCAAAGGGTTCATCCAAAAGTAAAATCTTGGGATCAGCTGCCACAGCTCTGGCGATTTCTACCCGCCGGCGTTCACCGCCGGACAGAGTATGTCCGGCCTGGGTTCTTACTTTTTCGATTTTAAAAAGCTTAAGCAGATAATCAGTACGTTCTTCAATCTCTTCCTTACTTTTACCTATAACCTCTAAAACAGCCTTGATATTATCCTCTGCTGATAATTTACGGAAAATGGAAGATTCCTGCGGTAAATAGCCAAGCCCCAGTCTGGCTCTTTTATACATCGGTAAAAATAGAACACTTTTGTCATTACAATAGATGTTACCGTAATCAGGTTTTATCAAACCAACAGCAATATAAAAAGAAGTTGTTTTACCTGCGCCGTTCGGTCCCAAAAGGCCTACTATCTCCCCTTCCTGCACATGATAACTTACATCATTAACCACCCGGCGTTTACTGTATATTTTGGTAATATTTTTTACTGATAAAGTAAACATTGTATAACCTTTTAATTATTTACGGTCCTGGTCAGATCACGGCTGTTCTCTTTCAGCGAACCGTTAATCTGCCGCCGCATTTGAATTTTTTCTTTTTGCATATCAAAAATAATTTCCTCTGAATAAAAAATATTTTCTGTGGATTCCACAAAAGGATTACCCCGTAAATAAGCTGTTTGTTTATCAATATCATAAGTGCCCCAGGCAGCATGGGCTGTATATTCTGCGGTTTCTACCAAAACTTTTTTTTTGGCAAGCATCTTGTTTTCATCATCATAGCGTTCAAACCAGCCGGCAGATAAAGTTATATTATCATTGGTATTTTCCAGGCGGGGACTGCCTGTAATATAGGTAACACGGCGGTCAGGGTAATGAATAACTTTTTGCCCGTATATACGGTTCTCATCATCAGTAGTGTAAATAATTACATTAGTAAGACATTTATAAGTAGTTTCATTGGTCTCAGAGGTGTGATAGCGTACACATTCACCCGATATTATATTGGTACTGCCGTTATTGTAATTGGTAAGCCAGACATCACCGTACATTATAAAAAGCCCCTCTTTTTTTTTGTAAATTCCCCTGTTGCCGTAAATTACAGCCTTGTTTTCATTATAAACTTTAACCTTAACATTTGTGTAAGCATAAGCTTTTTCACTGGTAATATAACCTGTAATTTTATCAGCATAGACATTAATCATTTCCTCTTTATTTTTAATAGCAGCTCCGCCCAGGGCAGTTACAATTTCATTATCATAGTCGTAATTTATATAGCTGCCGGCATAACTGGTACGGCGTTTACTGTTCCTGAATCTGACACCGCCCCTGGCAACAGCATATTTTTTTGCTCTGTACACAGTCATCTTTGCTGCAGTCAAACGGTTATTATTATTTTTTAAAACAGCCCGGCCGATTAAATTTACGGCACGGTCTTTATGGAGATATTTTAATTTATTACCGGAAAAATGGACACGGCCGTCTAACCGGCTAAAATATAAAAGCAAAAAAAAAATAATAAGCTTATCGGTCCTCAAGTTCATCTATTTTATCTTCCTCTACACTGCCGCTGACATTACTGGCAAACGTAACATTCTGCAGCTTTTTATCAGCCGTAAAACCATATCCTGCTACTTTGCCATCCTGCTTATCAATCAGGGTAACCAGATAACCGGGTTGAGAGACCAGTTTTTCAGTATTATTGTCCCATTTTAAATAATCTGCGCGTAATTGACGCCCGTTAGTGGAATACAGTATAACATTACTTATGAGTATAACAGATTTGGTTTTACTGTTATAAGAACCGAAATCACTTATTATGTATGATTCCTTTTGGTCCTTGTCATTATAATACTTTATTAACAAATTACTAAGTTTAATTTTTTTGTCATTATAATAATAGGCATCTGTTCCTTTTAAAGTCCACTTTAAATTGTTAAAAATTTTAAAATCGGTTTTAAAATTGCCAATGTGAACTTTTTGTTTTATCCGGGGAACATTTTTCCGGGAAGAATCAATTTCTTTATAATTAAAGCATGTTACAAAGAAAAAAAAAGCAATAAAAACCAGAATTGAAAATACTGAAGATTTGATTAAATTGTACAAAATAGTTCTCTTTAATGACCTGAGTTTTGCCTTGCTTTATGAATAATCTTTTTTATAATCTTGTCATCAGGAGTGCCGTCATGTATTTTATATGTATACTTTGTAAAAGTCTTACTGCCGATAATTTTATCTTTTTTTGTATTTTTGTCATAACGGAAAAAGTGAAAAATTACTTCATGATCGCTTATCTTGTGCTCACTATCAAGAGTCAGTTTAAGCTCGCCCTGAAAATTACCTTTACCGCCGGCCTGTAAAATAATAACATTATTAATTATATTTGGTTTACTGGTCAGGTACTGCGAATGACCGCCAATAATAATATCAAGTTCGGGAAAGTCAGCAGCAATTTTACGGTCAGTTTCTATACCAAGATGGGAAAGCAGTAAAATAATATCCGATTTGTTCTTTACCTGCGTTAATTGCTGCTTAAGTACAGAACGGGCGTTTTCTATATAAAGTTTGTTTTTAATCTGACGCAGATGGGGGTAATTAAAAAATTTTTTCTGAACAACTCCTATAACAGCAACCCGGACACCGTTAACTTTTCTGATAAGATGGCCATCCAGAGATTTTTTTTGATTATTTTTTTTATAGGAAACATTAGCTGCTAAAAGCGGCAACTCTTTTTGCATTTCCTCCAGAAAATCAAGCCCGTTAACAAAATCCTGATCTCCGAGAGTAACCGCATCATAATCCAGACTGGCCAAGGAAGACAACATCTGCTGCGCCCGCGGTTTATTGGGATAGAGATAAAAAAGATCCCCGGAAGTTAACAACAGGGTACGGTCCGGATATTTTTGCCGGTACGATCGTATAAAAGCAGCTCTTTTTATAAGTCCGGATTTAGGATTTACCGGACAGCGGCAGCCGTGAATATGGCCGTTTTCCGAATTGGAAAAAAGAATATGTAAATCAGCAGCAACAAGCAGGGAAAAAACAAGACAAAGAAATAATAAAATACGCACTTTCACACCTCCTCTTTTAGTTGCCAAATTATATCCTAATGTAAAAATAATGGCAACTGTTTTTATAATTTTAAAATAAATTATCCCGAATTTGCTTTCGATTTTTATTAATGCTAAAGTAGATACAGCAGTTAAATGGATGAAAAGACTTTTATAAAAATTGTGCAGATTATCCGCTCTGATCAAAATCTTACCAGTTTTTTTAAAAAACTGGCTGCAGAAGAGCCTTTGGAGAAAAATCTAAAAATGACCGAGATTATTACCGGGCTGCAAAAACAAAAAATACCGCCTGATATTATTGACTCTTTCAAATTGCTACGCAAAAAAGAGGTCCTGCTCAAACTTAAAGAGATATTATAAACCAGTGGTTATCAACTAAAAAAAGTGAACTAGTGTTCCCGCAGCGTTCCAGTTATCGGAGAGACAGGGATTCGAACCCTGGGTACCTCTCGGTACAACGGTTTTCAAGACCGCCGCTTTCGACCACTCAGCCATCTCTCCATAAGGTAACTAACTTTTTAAGTTAACCATTGGCCTGTTAACAGAGCTAAGGCGGAGCCGCTTTTGAAGCGCAGGAAGCGCAAATGCCGGCTCGCGCCAGGTTTTTTAAACATAAAACATGTTTAAAAAACAATATACAAAATTTTAACATAAAACATTAACTTTTGCGATATTAGAACCGGATGAAACAGCAATTAAAAATAGAAGTAAATTTTACATTTTAATGCTATAATTTTTTCCTGTAAATGAATCTTTCGGTTATCATACCCTGTTACAACGAAGCGGAAAATTTACCCCTGCTGCTGACCAAACTTACTGCTGTAATAAAAAAATACCCAAAATATGAAATCATACTCATTGATGACGGTTCCACGGACAGGACAGAGGAAACGGTTTGCGGCCTGCTGCCCTCTTTTAGCAATATAAAATATTTGCAATGCCGGCGTAATTTCGGCAAAGCCAATGCCCTTAACATCGGTTTTAAATCAGCTCAGGGGGATATTGTTATAACCATGGACGGAGACCTGCAGGATGATCCGGCTGAGATACCGGCAATGGTTACCAGGCTGACTGAAGGTTATGATATGATCTCCGGCTGGAAAAAAAAACGGCAAGATCCCCTGCACAAAACCCTGCCCTCCCTTTTCTTCAACTTTATAACCTCGCTTGTGAGCGGTATCAGGATACATGACTTTAACTGCGGTTTCAAAGCTTACAGTAAAGCAGTAACTGAATCCATAGACCTTTACGGCGAGCTGCACCGTTACATTCCGGTGCTGGCCTGGTGGAAAGGTTTTAAAGTTACCGAAATGCCGGTAACACACCATAAAAGAAAACACGGCCGCTCAAAATACGGTCCGGAAAGATTCAGCCGCGGTTTATTTGATTTTATGACCGTATATTTTTTAACCAGGTTTAAAGCCAAACCGCTGCACTTTTTCGGCAAGATTGGTCTCCTCTCCGGCATAACGGGCACCATGATCCTAACCTGGCTTTCCGTCAAATGGTTTATGGGACAGCCCATTAACAGCCGCCCTCTCTTCTTTTTAGGTCTACTGATTTTAATGCTGGGCGTGGTTTTCTTTTTATTCGGTTTTCTCGGCGAGATGATCATTCATCTTAACCAAAACACAGGCATAGAACCCTACATGTTAAAAAACAGACACGCCAGTCCCAGCCAGGATTTAAAATAAAACATGACTGCTAAAAAATATTCAAAAAAAAAAGCTTCTGCCAACTTTAAAAAATACCATACCAGTAATCCTGTGGTACGCCGCCTGATAAGCAACTTTATGCAGCATATTACAACTATTGTAAATAATTTAACACCTGGCAGCATAATTGATCTGGGCTGCGGCGAAGGACAAACAGCCAGGGCCCTATATGAAAAAAACGGTGATATAAACTATCACGGTATAGATATTAATAATGAAGCAGTAAGAAAAGCCTCTGCCGCAAATCTGCCGGCCTGTTTTCAGTTCAGCCGGGGAGATATACTTAATATAACTCCTGAAAAAAAAGCAGACATGGTTATCTGTCTGGAAGTACTGGAACATCTGCCGCATCCGCAGGCAGCAGTAGATAAAATCTCCAGTACAGCCCGGGAATATGCTGTCATATCAGTCCCCTGGGAACCCTTTTTTCAAATCGGCAGCCTACTCAGAGGTAAATATATAAAAAACCTGGGCAACCATCCGGAACATATACAACATTTTAATAAAAAAAAATTAACCGGTATGCTGCAAAAAGAATTCAGCACGGTCAGCATAAAAACATCATTCCCCTGGCTTATTGCTGTATGTAAAAAACAAAAAAATGAATTCTCTGCTTGATCAGATCAAAAACCTGCTGCAGCCTGAGGAAATAATCGGTATCAGCGGCGGTATTCTCTTTTTTATATCCTGGATAGTTCAGGCTGCTGAAAGCCGCCGGGCCGGCAAACCGGTTGTTTCCTTCCGTTTTTTTCTTATCCGGATGATAGCCTGTATAATTCTGCTTGCAGAATCGATCCGGGTCGCCTCCCTGGGGCTGAGTCTGGTTTATACCGGTACTCTGCTGCTTATTTTTTATAATTTTTTTATAATGTGGCGCCGTAAACAATGATTACCGAAGGTGGGACTTGAACCCACAAGTTGTTGCCAACGGTGGATTTTGAATCCACTGCGTCTACCAATTCCGCCACTTCGGCACTGTTAATATTTTAGCATAAAATAAAATGTTTTTCTATTTTCTGTTGCCGGTTTATGACAAAAACCCGGTTTATTTTTCTTAAAACCAATATCTCATTTTATTTTTTGCTTTTCCGGAAAAGAGCTTCCCTGCTGCTTTTTTAATTACAAATTTAAATAATATTTAAGATCAGTAAAGGAACGGCTATTCCAGCCACCATATCCGTTTTTTATGTTATAATAGAGTCTGCTTAAAAAGTATACGAGAAAGAGGAGCAATATTTGAAAAGACGCAAAAGTAAAGCTAAACTTAACAAAAAGAAAGTCCGCAAAAAAAGAAAATTAAAAAAATTACGCGATAAAAAATAATATTTAATCAAAAAAAAAGGCTATTTCCCGCGCTGCATTCTCCGGCGAATCGGATCCGTGAACTGCATTGCGCTGTTTGTTTTCCGCATAGTATTTACGTATAGTATTATCTGCAGCCTGAGCCGGATCAGTAGCTCCCATCAGTTTACGGTAGCGGGTTATAACATCTTTTCCGCCAAGGCCCAGGACAATACAATTTCCTGAAGTCATAAAATCAAGTAATTCATTAAAAAAAACTTTTTCCTTATGAACTTCATAAAATGACGCGGCCTGTTCTCTGGTTAACCTGATCATTTTCATAGCAAAAATATTAAAACCAGCCTCTTCTATCATAGTGATTATACGGCCGCACTTCTGTTTGGATACTGCATCCGGTTTTATAATCGCAAGTGTTTTATCCATAAAAATATCTTTTCCTTATCTAAATATGTTAATTATAACATAAAAAATACAGTTTTAAATTTTCAGTCCAAATATAGTATAATAATGCTATTATGTCTGATAATAAAACTGCTCAACGGATAAAGCACCTGACCGCGGAACTGAAACGTCATAATGAATTATATTACAAATATAATACAGCAGAAATAAGTGATTATGAATATGATACTTTATTCAGGGAATTACAGGAGCTGGAGAGAAAAAACCCTCACCTGAAACAAGCAGACAGTCCGACATCTACCGTAGGTGCGGAAAAAAATAAAAACTTTCCTCCTTTTCGTCATCCTGTTCCTATGTACTCACTGGCCAATGCCATGACTGCTGCGGAAATGAAAGACTTTATAAATAAAAAAAGTGCAGACCTTAAAAGAAAAATAAAGGATTTTTCCGTAAACCTGAAGTATGACGGTCTGGCTGTTGAGCTGATATATAAAAACGGCAAACTGCTCACCGGGTCTACCAGAGGTGACGGCTTTACCGGTGAAAACATTACCGAAAACATTAAAAAAATTAAAAATATACCGCTGCTTATTCAAAATCCGCCCGCTCCCCGTTTACTTGTGCGCGGCGAAGTTATTTTAACCAGAAAGGGATTTAAAAAAATAAATCAGGAAAGAGCTAAAGACGACATGCCGCCTATGGCCAGCCCGCGCAACGCTGCTTCCGGTTCCCTGCGCCAGCTTGACCCGCAGATCACAGCCACGCGGGAGCTGCTGTTTTTTGCTTACGAACTGGCTAACTGTAAAGAGATGCCGGCAAAGCTTAAAATAAAGACCCACACAGCCCAGTTAAAACTGCTGGCTCGTCTGGGACTGGAAACCGGTAATTTTAACGCC
>CAZFAK010000100.1:0-9893 GCA_964517045.1 uncultured Spirochaetia bacterium
CAGGTTAAGTTGTGTGTAATATAAAGCAGATAATTATATGAAAAGGTGAAATTTATCAGTTTTGCTGAATTCACCTTTTGCTGATTTAACTCTTTTCCTGTAAACAGGGGAGCGGTTGAATGTTGTCAGTCAAGACAATTAAATAAAATCCGGGTCGGAAGGCGTGCTTCTGTTATTTACAGTATAAACAAAAATAAATATATGGAGAATACAAAATGAAACAAAATATTATCACTAAAATAATAATCTCATTATTATTTTTTGCTAGTGGCCTACTGCTGGCGCAGGCAGCCACTGTTAACGCAACCCCGTCTGGTACGGTAATTTTCTCGACCAATACCGAGATTAGTTATACCAATGCCAGCGGTACCAGCTTTTCCACCAATGGAGAAGCTACCAATAACACGGTACAGGCCATTTATGGTTTCACGAATCAGATAACCATTTTAAACGGCGCTACCAATTCAGCTACAGCCGGTAATTCCTATTACTATGTGCTGAGTCTGACCAACTATGCGAACACTGCTACCACGTTCAATTTTCTGTCCAACAGCACCTTCAGCGGTTCCTTCGGTTCACCGTGGCCCTTATCCTTTTGCGATGCAGCCTCCAATGCCCTGGGAGCTTCCACGCTTAACCTGGCCCAGAGCAACAACACCAATGTAGTGGTACAGGTCCAGGTTGATGCAGCAGCAGCCAACGGCGCAGTAGGTCAGTTCTGGATCACTAATTTCATTACAATGTCCAACCGGGCTGAACGCTACACTTCTACCAACGGCAACTATTACGGCGGTCTGAAAATGTTTACTGATACCTTTGCCGTACAGGTTAACGGTCCGGAAGTTACAGCTACCAAATCCATTGTGTACATTTCCAACAGTGCAGGGGGCAGCATCGGTGCTAACGAGCTGATACCCGGTGCCGAGGTACGCTACCGTATAAGTTACACCAACCGCGGCGGTGCAGCTGCGCACAATGTTCAGTTTGTTGAATCCCTGGACAATGCCTATGTTGATTACCTGGTCGGCACTCAGACCGGCGGCGATAATTATGAATACAGTGATGACAACCGCTCTACCTGGGTCTATGGCCCCGGCGGTGTAGTTGACAATAATGTTACTGATATCCGCTTTACGGTAAATAACATCGCTATCAACGGCAGCGGTAATATAGAATATACCGTAGTTGTTAAATAAGAGCCTGAAGGTTCTGTTTTTATAAATTTTACTTAATTTTTGTACCCGCACATATAAAAAACCGGGAACTTCAGGTATATACTGACCTGATAAACAGGTCATTTCTGCAGAAAATTTAAATTTCCGCAAAAAAATACCCTGAAGTGGTTTAAATACCGTTTTTTTAAATTTTAAAAACGGTTTAATAAATTTTCCCGGCATGAAAGTTTCATAATTTTTTTTAAAAGAAACTTTCAAGGTGTTTATTGGAAAATATGAAGAATATTGTAAGGCTAATTTTATATATACTTTACCTTAGTGTACCCGGCCTGGCGCAAATATCCTATGATATAAGCCACAGTAATACGCTTGTTTCATACAGTAATGCAGCCGGCGGCCAGTTTACCACCAATACATCATTTTCCAATATTACAGTGCATGAGACCAGACTCGCCCGTTTTCTGATAACCACTAACGGAGGCGAGCTTTATGCAGGCAGTAATTTTATAATCAATATCCGCGCTGTAGACCGGCGGGGATATCATATAACCCTGACCAATACTACCAACCTGCATCTTACGGCGCTGGATACCAACACCAATCTTACGGGTACTAATTTTTCCATTACCAATTTACCATTTGTATCTCCATCAGCCTTTGTGCCGGATTTTAACGGGATAGCTACCAATATCTCCTACCCGGTCCCGGGACTGGTATACCTTGAACCAGAGGGTAATACCAATACCAACACACCGGGGCTGCTTGATATTAAATCTATTGTGCAGCAGATACTCGTAGCTAATCCCTGTTTTATTCCGCAGCATGAGTATACAAATATTAAAATCTACGGTATAGATATTAACGGCAGTACTAATGATATAACCTCTAATTATGTATTCACCAGTGCTGATCCGGAAAATTTAACTGTAGATACGACCAACCGGATATATACTGTAACTGTAGGCCCGGGAGTGCTGGAGGCCAGCAATACCTATTCAGCTGCGCTTTCCACCAATATTACCGTACTGGTAACTGTACTTCCGGGTGATACAGCAGTAATAAGCAACAGTAACTGCACTGCCGCTATCGGCACTAACAGTTATAATGAAGAGGTGTATGTGGATCTCAGAACTCCGCCTGATCCTGCTTCATTAATATATCCATTGGACAGTTATATACCTGATCAGAGGGCTGATGTGGCAGAGGCTAACAGCAGTGTTGATACTGCGCAGCAGGCCGAGTATGTTTTTACCAACCGGAACATACAAATAACACCGGTGTTAACTAATGGCACACAGCTTACACCGCCTTTTAGCGGAGCTGTCACTATTACTTTCAGCTATGACGGTTCTGATCTGGTAACCGGTGCCGGTAATGAGATATCGGAACAGCAGCTGCGTATTGTTAAACTGACCAATGAGGGCGGTACTTACCGCTGGATAGAGCTGAGTAACAGTATAGTTGACCCGCAGAGTAATACAGTCAGGGCTGCGGTTAAGGGCAGCGGAGTTTATTCTCTGGCCAGCCGTATAAATACTATTCCGGATAATCTCAGCCATGTGGAGGTCTTTCCCAATCCCGCAGATCTGCGTCAGGGGCATGAGATTACGATTTTTAACCTGCCGCGCAATACGCAAAAAGTAAAAATTTTCCGGGTGGACGGCCGTCAGGTTGCTCTTCTGCGTGATGTCAGGGAACAGGTTATCAACGGCGCAGTGGTAAACGGTGTACGCTGGGATGGAAAAAACCGGGAAGGTAAACAGGTTCCGGCAGGACTTTATTTTGTAAATGTAGTTACTGCTGAGAATAACTGCATTGTTAAACTGCTTATACAGAATGATTATTGATATGTATTATTATATTTATATTATATTTTTTTCTCTTTAAGAAAAAGATCAACGTCTTTAAGCATGGCATCGGTATAGACATGGCCGCAGTTGTATTCTTTAAAGGTTACATGGCCGTCATGGTCAGTTAAGTAGGCAGCCAGCTTGCGGCCGTAAGCCGGGGGAACGTCTTTGTCATTTTTACCATGCTGGAGTAAAAACTCATATCCTTCCAGGCTGCCGGAAAATATCCGGTCCAGTACTCCGGGTATGGCCCAGCCGCCCTGGATAATGGTTTTACTGAAAATATCAGGATATTTTACCGAGAGACAGGCAGCAATGAACGAGGCCTGGGAAAAAGCCATCAGATAGGTCTCTGGTCCGCAGTTTAAAAGCCCGCGGTATTTTTTTATCAGGGACATAATATACCGTTGTGCCAGCTGCCGCCCGGTTTTGTCATCTCCTTCAAGAGGGGTTAAAAGCCAGCCATAGCCCCAGGTATTGTTTTTTAAGACCCGGTAGGGGGCAGAGGGTATGAGGTAGTTATAATCCGTCTGATTGATGCGGCGCGGCAGATAGGAGTAATCATCAGCACTTTTGCCCAGGCCATGCAGGATAACCAGTAGCGGTCTGGGACTGTTCTTTTTTTTAGGTACAGCCGTAATACAGGGAACGGTTATATCCGGTTTTTCCTTTTGTTCGGTAAACAGCATAAATAAATTATAAATTAATTTTAGCAAGTAAAATTTTCAAAGTAAAAAATCAAAAAAATACTTGCAAAATTTAGCATTAATTAGTATTATTATAACATAATAAATAATTTATCAACCTGGAGAGAACTTCATGAATAAAAAAATAGTTATATGTTTAATGGCTGCTGTTATGCTTTTTGCAGAGAAAAAAAATGTAGCCGTACTTGATTTTAAAGCTAAATCATTGCCTGAGTCTGATGCTTCCATGGTTTCTGATTTTTTCCGCAGCGACCTGGTGAGTACCAAAACCTTTACTGTGCTGGACCGTAATAATATGCAGAAAGTTATGAAGGAGCAGGCTTTTCAGCAAAGCGGCTGTACCTCAAGTGACTGTGCCGTACAGGTAGGCCGGCTTTTAAATATGCAGTATATGTTTATCGGCACCTTGTCAAAATTTGGCGATAACTATGTTCTGAGTGTGGATATGATAAACGTGGAGACCGGCGCTATTGATGATTCCGGTAAGGATTACTCCCCTGATATAAACAAAATGCTGGAAGTAACCAAAAAGCTGGCGCGGAAATTTGCTGCAACAGTAGGCAGTGTTGCCCAGCCTGAAACGCAACAGCAGAGGATAAGGGTAAATAAAAAGCGCTCCTCTTCTCTTTCAGTATCGGGCTCTTCTCCCTCTGACAACGGTTCTAAAGTAATCCGCGCTCTTTTATTTACAGCCGGCATGGGAACCCTGGCCGGTTCCGGTATCTGTTTCGGTCTGGCAGCCAAAGCCTGGGATACTCATAAAACCACTGACGATTTTCTGGAAGCTGAAGATGCCTATAACCGTACCCAGACTCTGGATACGGTAAAAGTAATACTGGGCGCTTCCGGTGGAACTCTTTTAACCGGCTGGCTGATTGCCAAACTTTCCTCCCGGAAAACAGCCACTGCTTTGAGAAGAGTACCCATGGACAGGTTAACTTTAACCCTGGCCGGGCAAAAGATAGGTATTAATTACCGGCAGAGATTTTAATAAAAATTATTTTAGGAAAATAATCATGAAAAAGAAAATATTTATTATAACCGGCGCAGTTGTGCTGCTTTTCAGTTTCTATCTGCTTTCCTGCCACAAGGAGTGGGCCAATCCTGCTTATGACAAAGAGGGCAACCCTGTCGGCAGTAACATCAATATCCCGGGAGAGGTAATCTGGAATACAAACAGTGCTTTTTTACCCCAGGTACCCAGTGGTACTGATTTGTTATACGATGCGCATGTTTATTATGATACCGACACCGGCACGGTATCCATTGTTATGGAACCGTATGAACAGCTGCACCAGCTTTACATAGTAGTTGATTATCTTGGTAGTTATACAACCAATACCATGGTCCTGGATAATAATAATAATTATGTCTATCAGGATGGCGGCTTTGATTACGGAGATATGATAGATTTCTTTTTTGTTGCTGAAAAAGATAATGATCTCTGGTGCGGTGATTTGCCGCCGGCTTATCCGCACAGCGTTGTGCTGGGCTCATCTGCTTCCTCTTTCAGTTCATCAAATTTTTCCAGCAGCTTTTTTACTTCCAGTTCCGGTTTTTCCTCGTCCATGCCGATGGTCTCATCTTCCTCGATTTTTTTCAGTTCCTCCGGCAGCGGTACAATCGTAACCAATACTTTGTTCTGGAGCAATGCTGTTAATGACTGTTTTCTGGACGAGGGAGGCGGGGGAGCGGCGGCAGATATGCCGCACAACGGCACTGAAATGCTTCTTACATGTGACCAGACAAGTAGTGATGACAGTTTACGGCTGTGTGTCCTGGTTGACGGTTTTCAGGGGCAGTTAAGTAATGCCTATACCATAGAGTCTGCCATGTTATGGCTTTACTGTATTGGCGTCAGTACCGACCCGCCTGACTCTTCCGAGACTTTTGAGGTTTACCCGCTCGACATGCCCTGGATGGAAGGTGAAGCCTGCTGGAATAAACCGGATAGCAGCCATTCCAACTGGAACGGGAATACAGGCGGCAGCTGGGATTCGTTTCCGCTGCTGATTACAAATTTTTATTGCGACAACAGCCTGGTAAATAACTGGGTGGCTTTTCCGATTGAACCTGATCTGATCATGGATATTGCTACCAACGGCAGACCTAATTACGGTTTGATTATTATGAACTCTTCAGAGACCGGTGAAGGAGCTAACCGATATCTTAAATTCGCCACCAGAGAGGAAGGCCATACCGAATATCTGGAAATAGTTTATACTGAAATTATGTAGTCAGTTTAATGCTCCGGCAGCTACTCAATATGCTGCCGGATAAGGGATAATAATTTTTTGATGGCAGGTGATTTCAGAGTTCCGGCCTGTGCAAAAAGCAGCTCTCCTTTCTGGTTAAAAAGCAGTACATTATAACTGTTATCCTGCAGGCCCCATTTTTTTACCAGTATTTTATGCTCGTCTTTTACATAGATAGTATCCGGATATTTTTCCTGTTTTCTTTTAAGCATGGCAGCTATCAGCATATTCGGCAGCCAGGTTGCTTCCATATTGATAACCGCAATAGTGGCAAATTGAGACGGCGGGAAAGCGGCGGCATCAAGTTTTTGCTCCATTTCCTGATTGATATCTTTTTCATCAGGATCAACATAAAAAAGGGCATACACTTTACCTTTGATGCTGGCACTGGACCAGGCTTTGCCGCTGGTCAGGCCGCCGTTTTCCCCGCTCAGGGTAACAGGCGGCAGCTTGGGCGGCAGAGAGAGCTCCGCACTCAGTAAAGCCAGCATACTGATAGATAAAACCGCAGTCCGGTATAGTATTTTAGACATTTTTTTCTCCCCGGGCAATATTTTGGTAAATATTTTAAGATAATTTTGCAAAAAAACCAAGAAATATTATTCCCATGTTATAATAATTTTACAGGAGGAATTATGGCTTCAGCGAAACAACCCGGTTTTTTATTAAAGTTTATCAGTATCATATTTATTCCTGTTTTGCTTTTGTTTTTTACCCTTGCTGTCACTTTGACTTCTCCGCGTTTTTACACCGGTCTTTTAAAAAGAGCTAACCTGGTTTCGGTTATAGCCAGATCCGGAAACCGCAGCATTGAAAACAGTATTGCCAAGGAGCTGGAAAAATATCCGGAAATAGAAGAGTGTAAGGATAAACTGCAAACTATCAAAGAAAAGCTTGTTAAGCTTAAAACCGATTACAATAAAATAAATAAAACAGACGAGTATAATGCGCTTATACTGGAAAAGGAAGAAATAGAAGATATGGAGTATAACCGCGTGTTTTACAACAGCCGCAGTGAATTCAGGGATAAAAAAGAACAAAAGGAGGAAAAGATAGAAGCCCAGATGGAAAAAATTGAGGAGCTGCGGGAATTGCGGCAGGATGCTTTGGAAGACCTGCAGGAGCGCATGGCAGCTGTCCGGGAGCAGCTGGTCAATGAGCAGGAAAAACTGGCGGAGCTGGAAGAAAATGTCCTGGATATAAAAAAAGAAAAACGTAATTCTAAAATCGGCCGTTTTTATCAGGATCTGGACATTGTATCACCTTACATAGAGGAGGCTTTAAACAGCTTTTTTGACCAGGAACTTAACCGGGAGTTAACCCATTTATTTGAGTTTATCAGCAGTTATGAAAAACAGAAAAAACAGACCAATATCTATTTTACCACCAGCCGTGCTGCTGACGGATCTGTAGCTAAACAGCTCAACATCAGGCTGCCTGATTTTTATTTTAATCTGCATATAAATGATAATGTAGAAGGGGCAGTAATAAAACGGCATCTCTTTGATGAAATCTTACCGGAACGTATTAATAAAGTGCGGGATCAGCTGCATAACCCGGGATATTTTAAAATGGCTTTCCGGCTTAGTGATAACCGCCTTATTGAAAATCTTATATCCAGATATATTAAAGATTTTAATATGGAGATAAAAAGAGGAATGCTCCATATAAAGCCGGTAACCCTGACCGGGGATAATGCTGCTTTTTTGCTGCAAATAATGAAACATTACCGCACAATTACTATTGTAAAATACCTGCTGCTTGTACTGGCGCTTCTTCTGTTTATTATTTTTATGTATGCCTCAAGGGGACCTTCAGGCCGGGCCCGTTCTTTTGTTTTTTTATTTTACCGGCCTTCACTAATACTGGTCTCAGTGATGCTGCTTATGTGGCTGTTTGCCGGAACAGCGGTAAAGATTATTTTACCGGATATGGCCGGAGGTTTGACCGGTGCTTATCTTGGCTCCGGAGCCCGTTCTTTTATCTTTAATCTGTTTTTTCTAAGCGGCTCCCTGTTTATAACCCTATTGGTGATCAGTTTTATTATCCGGAAATTTATATTAAAAAAGCAAGCGCAGGAGGAACCGGCTCCGGATGCTGAACATACCTGACCCTGTATGGATCTATAGTTATGAACAAACGCTCCCTCTCCGGAGCTCTGCCCCATGTATCTGAAATAGGTTTCGGCTGCCGGCAGCTTACCTCTTCTGCCTGGCATGGCCCTAATTTTGAAGAAGCTGTTTCCCTGGTAAGTAAAGCCCTGGATCTGGGCATCAATCTTTATGATACTTCGCCGGCTTTTACAGCGGGCCGTTCGGAAAAGGTGCTGGGCACAGCTTTCCGTTCCCGCCGGGAGAGAGTTGTGTTAATAAGTAAATATTGTTTTAATCCTGAATATAAAACCGGGGCTGTTAAAAGCTCACTCGAGCATTCCCTGCAGCGTCTGCAAAGCGCCTATATAGATATACTGCTTCTGGAATCACCTGGCTCTTACAGTTATAAACAGTATCAGAATATAGTTAAGGAACTCTGTGATCTTACAGAGCAGGGCATTGTCCTGCTGACCGGTATTTCCGCCTTTACTGCAGCAGATTTTGCCAGGTATAAAGCTGCTCCCTTTGGTGAAGTAGTTGCTGCTGTAATGAATTTACTGGAAGGCTATGATCTGCCGGTGAAGATTGCGCAGAAATATAATAAAAAACTGATAGCTTTATCTCCGCTGGCCCGGGGTTCGCTGACTGATAAAATGCAGACAGCTGATACAGCCCCTGTTCCGGAGGGGGATTATTCCGGTAATACACAATATTATACCGGAAAACTCGGTTCTGTAAAAAAAATCATCGGCAGTAAGATGACTCTGCAGCACGCAGCTATAAAATATATTCTCTCCCTCCCGGAAGTCAGTGCTGTTTGCCCGGGGATTAAAAATATATTTCAGCTGCAGGATATAGTGAATACAGCAGCAGTATATTTTGCGGATGAAATAAAAGTTAAACTTGCACAGGTATAGCCTACCTGTGTAATTCTTTTTCTTTTAAATAGGAGAGCAGATACAGCGGTTTCGCAGTATTGATAATGGTAAACCCGTCTTTAATAAGCTGTCCGTAAACTTTTTCCGGGTCCTCTGCTGCTTTTTGATCGTTTAAGCCGCTGTTTCGTTTTGCGGAAGTGAAGTAGGTATCTACCCATGCCCGGCAATTCATCTGGCTTACAAACTGGGTATAATCATATATATCATTTTGCGTTGACTCGAAAAAGATCTCGATAGCTACCGGATCGGCAAAATCAATAGCTGAAAGCAGGTCTTCAGCTGAACGGTGGCGCATTTTAAACATAAAAAGCAGATCCGGGTACTGGTTACGGAGACTTAAAAAAGTCTGGGCGCTTCTTTCTGACCAGCGCAGTTTAAAGATAACCTGGCCCAGCATTTTCTGCTGCCGTACAATATCAAGCAGAGCTTCCATTTCCCGGTCACGGTAAGCTAATGATACCAGAATTTTGTCACGGCAAACAGCAAGTGCCTGCTCGAAAGACAGGAGTTTGCCGTAATTACCGGATTTTTTTTGTTTTTCGCGGGGAAATTTTAAATCCAGGTTGGTGAGTTGGGAAAGTTTTTTTTTGCTTATATGACCATGGGCTGAGGTAAGTTTAGAAAGGTTGTTATCGCCGGCCATAACAAAATGCCGGTCAGCAGTAGGACGTACAGTAAGCTCAACTATATCAACTCCTGCTTTTATTAATTTGCGGATAGCAGGTTCACTGTTAGGGGGCAGATCGGGGAAAGCAGCGTTTCGGGCAGCTACCATTATTTTACGGGGGTCGGCTTTTTTTAAAATTTTTATAAGCTTTTTTACTCCGCCGCGGGGGGGGCGCGGCGTGTATTCGGCGCTGTCATCTTTGCAGGAA
>CAZFAK010000101.1:0-9821 GCA_964517045.1 uncultured Spirochaetia bacterium
GTTCATCAAAAGTAGAAGATATAACCTCAGCACTTACCTGGCGTTTCATATCCGTAACCTCTTCCGGCCTTTCATCAATAAGCAGCACAATAATATAACATTCAGGATGGTTTTTGGTTATGGAATTGGCAATATGCTGCAAAAAGATAGTTTTACCAGCCTTGGGCGGTGATACGATCAAACCGCGCTGGCCTTTACCTATAGGAGAGAACAGATCAAGGATACGGGCATCATATTTATCAGCTTCCCGCTCCATACTCATCTTTTCCGTAGCATAAAAAGGGGTAAGTGAATCAAAAGATACTTTATCGTTATCTTCCACTTTTTGAAAATTTATCTCACGTATCTGCAGCATAGCAAAATATTTTTCCGATGGTTTCGGCGCCCGTATATCACCGGTAACAGAGTCACCTGTACGCAGACCGTAAGAGCGGATCTGGGAAGGCGACATGTAAATATCATTTGAGCCCTGTACATAATTGTATTCCGGATAACGTAAAAAACCAAAACCGTCATTTAAACGCTCAAAAACACCTGTAACCGAAACAACAGCTTCTTTTTTTAAGATAGCTTTTTCAATGATCTGGAAAATAAGTCTTTGCTTGGTTATTTCCTCTTCATTGAAAATAACATCATAATTTTTAGCAAAAGCCATTAATTCTTTAATGTTTTTACGGTTTAAATTATTAATGTTGATGCTGGTTTTGCCATTTCGACTCTTTACATACTTTTCTTGTTCCGCATGTTTTTCATGTTTTTCATGTCTCTCATGTTTTGAGTTTAATTTGTTTTCTTTACCGTTTTTGGTAATTTTTATCTTACGTGTTTTTTTCCGCGGTTTGTTTTGCTCTGCCGTGTCCTCATTTAATACTGCTTGCGCTTGACTTTCTCCCACAAAATTCTCCTGAAAATTTAACTTAAATTTGTGACTTTATAGTAACATTTAACTTGATTAACTGTTATTTATAATTTTTCAAAAAAGGAATCATTATATAATTTGAAAAACCCTGAGATACTAACTCTGTATCAGATGTAAATATTATAACATAATTAAAAATTATGTCAATAGTTGGTATGAATTTTCAGGTTTTCCTATTGACCTAAAGTAAAAATGTCTATATAATTATGTCCCTTTTAACAATAAAGTCTGTTGGTATTCATACATGCTGCTGATACAAACAGCATTAATTGGATGCTGTATATTATAAAAAAGAAAGGAGTTTGTTTATGAAAAAAATTGGTATTATTGGCTGGCGCGGCATGGTTGGTTCAGTCCTGATGCAGCGCATGCAGGCCGAAAATGATCTACAGCATGTTGAACCGGTGTATTTTTCAACTTCCCAGGCCGGACAGACCGGTCCTGACCATAAACCTCTGGCTGACGCTTATGATTATGAGATATTAAAAAAAATGGAAATTATTGTAACCTGTCAGGGAGGCAGCTATACCAAAAAAGTTTACGGACAGCTGCGGCAGCAGGGCTGGCAGGGATACTGGATCGATGCCGCATCAGCCCTGCGCATGGCAAATGACAGCATTATAGGACTGGATCCGGTTAATATGGACATTATTAAAAACGGACTCAGCTCAGGCTGTAAAACTTTTTGCGGCGGCAACTGTACCGTCAGTCTGATGCTGATGGCCCTGGCCGGCCTGTTTAAGGCAGACCTGGTGGAATGGCTCAGTACTATGACTTACCAGGCAGCCTCCGGCGCCGGCGCGAAAAACATGCGGGAACTGCTGCAGCAGATGAATTATCTCAGCCATGACAGTGCCGGCAAAACTGATGATCCGGGCAGCAGTATTTTAAAGATTGATAAAATGGTAACTGCCAAAATGCAGGACAAAGGTTTCCCCCTTAATATATGGCCTGTCCCCCTTGCCGGCAGTCTCATCCCCTGGATAGACAGCGAAGCAGACAACGGGCAGTCACGGGAAGAATGGAAAGGAAGCGCAGAGACCAACAAAATTCTAAACAGTGATCATATTATACCTGTGGACGGTATTTGTGTGCGTATAGGCACTATGCGCTGTCATAGTCAGGCCTTTACCATTAAGCTCAAAAAGGAAATTTCCGACGGGGAGGTCGAATCCCTGCTGGCAGGAAGTAATGACTGGGTAAAAGTTATTCCCAATACCAAAAACGCTACAGAACAAAAACTTACTCCGGCAGCAGTAACCGGTACCCTGCAGGTACCTGTAGGCCGTATCCATAAAATGAATATAGGACCAAAATATTTAACAGCATTTTCCGTGGGTGACCAGCTCTTATGGGGAGCAGCCGAACCGATACGCAGAATGCTTAATATAGTCCTGGATTACTGCAGTTAAACTTCCGCACAGGCTTTATAAATATTGGCAAACAGTCCCGGTACGTTTTTAGCAGCTACTGCTGAAAAAGCTATCCGCAGAATGTTACCGATATTTATGATACCGGTGTTGTACTTATCCAGTAAAAGCTGCCGCACTTTAGCGCCCTCAATACCCTCTGCAAGCTGTACACACATAAAATAGCCGGAATTAAAAGGAAAGGGTTTAAAAAACTTTTCATATTCCTTATTTTCAGCAAACACCTTTTTTACAGCGAGGTACCGGGTTTTCAGCAGAGAATACTTTTCCTTTTTCTCTTTTTTATATTCCGGATTATTATAGGTTTTAAGCAACAGGGACTGGGACAGATTGGAAGCATTGGATATAGAACCGCGTACAGCTCCGGAAGCTTTTGCTTCAAGAGCCTGATAAAGTTCAGCGCTGCCGTTTTTAACAGCAAAGGTTATAAAACCGGTTCTGAAGCCCCAGACATAATCCTCCTTGGTAGCTCCGTCAATTTTTACAGCCAATACATTTTCGTGCAGGTCTGCCAGCAGACTGAAAAGCGACTCTGTAAAAATACCCTGCTCATAAACCAGACCGAAATAAGCATCATCACACAGTACTACAATTTTTTTTCCGGCGGCAGCGCTTTTTGCTACAGCAGCCTTGACAGCCTCAGCTTCGGCTGCCGTCGGAGTGTAGCCGGTAGGATTATTGGGAAAATTAAGCATTAAAATAATTTTTTCCGAAACACTGTTCTGCATAGCCTGCTCCAGTCCTTCTATATTAAGCCGGCTATTTTTAAAAAGGGGGAAAGTTGTAAACTCCGCACCCCAGCCGTTTTGAAAAATAAGTTTGTAATTACCCCAGAATTTGTCCGGCATTATCATTTTGTCGCCTTCATTAATAAAGAGATAGCCGGCCAAAGTTAAAGCATGGGTTAAGGCATGAGTTACTATAGGTAAACTAACAGTACTGTTTTGCAAACCCGGATTTTTCGCATAGATCATCTCCTGCCATTTCTTCCTGATATCCGGTCTGCCGAAACTGGGCGCATAGGGAAAAACAGCAGCCGGATCAGCATCAACCAGTTTTTCCAGACAGGGCAGACGCATCGGCGTACCGTCATCCTCAATAGCAGCCCCGATAGTTGCATTTACAGCCTTGCCCCTGGCCGCCTTGGTCTGGGCCAGTATCCCCTTTTTTGGGAAAAAAATATTTTTCCCTTTTTCAGAGAGTAAATCATAAACAGCTTTATGTTTCTGACAAATAATATTGTTTAACTCTTCCGCCTGTGGATTCATAAAATATCCTTGATAAAAATTCCGGTAAATTTAGCATGTTTTCTTACCTTATACAATTATTTTTTTTAAAAAAATAAAATCCGCTTTTGCAGTGGCTGTACACCTTAAAAAAACAGAGAATAGCTGCGGCAGACCTGCTCCTGCGTATTCCCGTAGAACAAGTTCGTCCTTAAGTTAAAGATTACAGTATGTTTTGGGCTGATTTTTAAAAACCGGCAAGGCCGGTCGGCGATTCCTTGCTGAAGTTATTAAAATAAAACCGGAAAGGAAATTTTCCGGATTTTACCAATTAGAGTTTTTATTATATAATTAAGCCCTAATTTTAATGAGGAGGATAGTGTGACTAATATTTATTATATTATACCAATTTGCGGTTTACTTGCCCTTATTTTTGCATTTATTAAAAGCTTTTTAATCAAGCGGCAGGATTCCGGTAAAGAAAAAATGAAAAACATTGCAGCAGCAATACGTGAAGGAGCTATGGCTTTCCTGAAACGGGAGTATAAAGTCTTATCAATTTTTGTGTTAACTGTTGCTGTACTGCTGGTAATCGGCAATGAAGGCTGGCTAAAACTTACAGCTGTATCTTTTATTGTCGGAGCAGTATGTTCCGGCCTGGCCGGTTTTATGGGTATGCGGGTAGCAACCCAGGCCAATGTGCGTACCACCAATAAAGCACGAAAAAGTCTGGCGCAGGCTTTGAAAATTGCTTTTGCCGGAGGCACTGTAATGGGCATGAATGTAGTAGGCCTGGCTATAATCGGACTTTCAGTGCTGTTTATCATCTATTTAAAAAATTTCGGCATTGCTGCTGACGGCAATGTTGACAGCACGCTGGTCATCTCGCATGTACTGCCGATACTAAACGGCTTTGCCATGGGTGCTTCCTCTATTGCCCTGTTTGCCCGCGTAGGCGGCGGCATTTATACCAAGGCAGCTGATGTAGGCGCTGACCTGGTCGGCAAAGTTGAGGCTGGTATCCCGGAAGACGATCCGCGCAATCCTGCTACTATTGCAGATAATGTTGGCGACAATGTAGGTGATGTAGCCGGCATGGGCGCTGACCTGTTTGAATCCTATGTAGGCTCAATCATAGCCGCTATGGTACTCGGAGCAAGTGCAGCAGCGTTTGATCTTAATCTTATTATACTGCCGCTTTATCTGGCAGCTATGGGTATTATTGTTTCCATAGGCTGTACTTTTCTGGTGCGGACCAAAGAGAAAGGAAATCCGCAAAAAGCGCTTAACATAGGCACTTTCGGAGCTGCCATCATTACCGCAATTGTAAGTTTCTTTGTTATCCAAATAGTGGCCCCGGCCAGCTTTGAGCTTGCCGGAGTTAAATACAGCTACCTGGGCATATTCGGCGCTCTGGTTGCCGGCCTTATTATCGGTACTGCAGTGGGGTTGGTTACCGAATATTACACCGCTGAAAACAAGAGTTCAGCCAGAAAAATAGCTGCCGCCAGTGAGACCGGGCCGGCTACCAACATTATTACCGGCCTCTCCGTAGGCATGCAGTCAACAGCTATACCGATCATCCTTATCGCAGCCGGCATTCTGTGCGCTTTCCATCTGGCCGGACTTTACGGCATTGCTATTGCCGCCCTGGGCATGCTGATCACTACCGGTATTCAGCTGGCAGTTGACGCATACGGGCCTATTGCTGATAATGCCGGCGGGCTGGCGGAAATGGCCGGCTTACCGAAAAAAGTAAGACAGCGCACCGATAAACTGGATGCAGTAGGCAATACCACTGCTGCTATAGGTAAAGGTTTTGCTATTGGCTCCGCAGCCCTGACCGCCCTGGCTCTGTTCAGTGCTTTTCTTACTACAGTTAAAATAAAACATCCGGATATAAACGCTATTGATATAACCATTCCCAAAGTTATGGCCGGCCTCTTTCTCGGGGGCGTACTTCCTTTCCTGTTCTCCTCATATGCCATGGGAGCTGTAGGAAGAGCAGCTTTTTCCATGATTGACGAGGTAAGACGCCAGATTAAATCGATTAAAGGTCTGCTCAAAGGGAAAGCCAAAGCTGATTATGCCAGATGTGTGGATATATCCACTGCTGCCGCTATCAGGGAAATGATCATACCCGGCCTGCTGGCTGTTCTGACTCCGGTACTGGTCGGTTTTATCGGCGGTCCGGAAATGCTGGGCGGTGTTCTGGCTGGTGTAACTATTTCCGGTGTGGTTATGGCCCTTTTTATGTCCAATACCGGTGGTGCCTGGGACAACGCCAAAAAACTGATTGAAAGCGGTGCTTTTAAAAACAGTAAAAATAAAAAAGAAAAAAAAGGTTCTGCTGCGCATAAGGCTGCTGTTATAGGGGACACAGTGGGTGATCCTTTTAAAGATACAGCCGGTCCTTCACTAAATATTTTAATTAAGCTTATGATGGTTATCTCGCTGGTTATTGCACCAATGCTGTAAACAATGTACTTTTTTTCGGCATCTGAACAGGAAACTGCAAAGATAGCCGCTCATTTGTCTGAACTTATCTTTCCGGGAGATAATATAAAACTGACCGGAAAGATGGGTTCAGGCAAATCTTTCCTTTGCCGCGCTCTTATCAAACACCTGGGCTATAACGATATAGTACCCTCGCCCACCTTTACCCTTATAAATCAATATAACAATATAAAAAAAAACAACCAAATCATAACTATATGGCATGCAGATATGTACCGGCTGGCAACACCGGCTGAGGTACGGGCTCTGGGTATGGAAGAACTCCTGCACAATGACAAAGACATAGTTTTAATCGAATGGGCTGATCAGTTTCCGTCAGTTTTTAAACATTGTAAAGAAATAAAATTGGAAATAAAATCAGATACTGAAAGAACAATTACTGCATCTTTACGTAATTAACTTCCTCTTCAAACTTTAACCTGGTTATATGCGGATTACAGGGATCAAGCACTGTTCTGCCGTCAACAGTAAATTTGTAATAAGTCATATCAGGCGGAATTTTTTTTACGATAGTCCAATGCCCGCCCTCTAATTTCATTTTATCTACATAAGGGTCCCAGTTGTTTCTGGTACCTACCCAGCTTACGGATTTAAAATTATTATCTTTTAAAAAAAACTTATAGTAGCCGTTTCCCATTTTTTTGGGTGTTTTGTTATAATTAATGAGATCCTTTTTAAGGTAGAAAGCACTTATCATTGTTCCATAGCCGTCATTGGTATAAAAATCCTGCGAAGGATCATTTATCCAGAGATCATTGACTGCGTAACGGTACATATAAGAGCCCTGTTTTAACTCCAGCGGCACGAACCGGTAAAAGATACCATACTCATTAGTATAAAAATTTATTTTCTTTTGCCAATGAATAAATGTACCTGATAAACCTACCCTGTCCTTTTTACTGCCGTCATAGGTAAAGAGAATGCCGTTAGCGTATACCTTGGGTTTGTTTATCTCTTTAATCTCATTGGGATGAATAATATGAAAAACCTCGTCTTTATAAATTACCGAGTTGGTCCGCGCCCCGCCCCATAATAAACCGATAATAAAAATTTGAACAGCTATTATTCTTTTATACATTATTTCTATAAGGTATGACTTTTTTAATGTCCTTTTTATTGTAAAAAGGTTTCAGCTGCATACCCTCCCCCCCTATTTTACTTTTTCTTTTACCATTAATTAAAAAGGATATATTTTTAATCTCCTGGTTTTCCTGCTGATTTTTAAAAACAGTCCACAGTACCTGCTGAATTTGCATGCGCAGTCCGTTATAGCCGTAACGGTTGTAGCTAAACCTGCTGTTAAAATCAAGCAGCAGTACATCCTCTTCCAGCCAGGCCTTTCTTATTTTTACACCGTTGTTGAAAATATTAAAAGGCCGGTCCAGATCATTCCGGTTTTTATATAACAACATCTTTTTAATCAGATTTTTGTAATAACTATCCCCCTGCTCAAACGAGGTTTTAACAAAAGACATAACTATCTTTTTGTTTTTTCGCTGCGGAAAAAAAACCCGAATAGCAACTTCTCTGTTTGATGCTTTTACCGCGGAAGCCTCTGAGGCTGCAGGCTGCTCTGTTTTTTCAGGTTTAACCTTTTCTTCAGCACTTAAAGTATCAGCTACAGCATCTTTTTCCGCCTCCACTATACGGCTGACTTTAGAAAAAACCGACTGCGGTTCATGGTTGATTTTATACCTGATATAAAAATAGGTACTAATCAGAATTATGATAATAAAAAGCCAGAATTTAAGATAATATACAAAAGAACCGCTCTGTTTTTTATTTTTACGGCGGCTTCCGCTTATCTTTTTCCGTTTTATACGGGCATAGTGCTGGCTAAAATTATGGTATTTCATTTCTATAATAAAATATCGAAATTTCCCGGGAAATATAAAGCAATTTATTGAATTTGCCTGCGGTTTTACCCGATCGGCGGGAAGGTTTATTTATCATTTTTTTCTATAATACTTAATACTCTTACAGGAACAAACTTATCTCCTGATATTTCCCGAATTTGACAGATTTTGAAATAGATTGTAATTTTATATACACACATTTCCGACAGGTATTATTATGAAAGTAAAAATCGACCGATCTTTACGGGAACGCCCTGTAAAAAAACTTTTAATTATAGGCAATCATCTGCTTGGCGACAGTATCGCCACTTTGCATCTTTTGTTTTCTTTAAAAAAACATTTTCATCATACCTCCTTCCATTTGTTAACCAGTAATTATTCCCGGGAAGTTTATGAAAAAATGGGTATATTTGACGAGATACTTTGTTATAATAAAAAACAAAAATCCCCCACAGTTAATTTTCACCGGTTCGGTTTTTTAAAATTATTACGTATAATAAATCGTATTAATGCTGATCTGGTTATAATACTGCCCACCAATTTTATTTTTGCCTTTATTTCCTTTATACTACGCATACCCCGCCGGCTGGGATTCAGTAAAGGGATGCAAAAATTTTTTTTAACAGGACACATGCCCCTTTATAAAAAAATGCCAAATGAAGAAAATTACCGCAGTATCCTGAGATGTTTTCCCTACCACATAAGAGAAAGAAATTATTATTACAAACCGGGAAAATACCGCATACGACTGAGCAAACCCTATTTCAGCGTAGCCCCCTGTGCTACAGATAAAAAAAAAGAGTGGGCTGAAGATAACTTTATTACTGTTATTAAATTTTTACAAAGAGAATATAACTTAAAAACTATCATTCTGGGCCTTAAAAGTGATAAAGACAAACTGGACCGCATAGCCAAGGCCACAGGCTCCCTGAATCTTGCGGGCAAGACCACTACTGACGAAGCTTTTTTCCATATAAACAAATCCGCTTTTTTTCTCGGCAATGACTCGGGCCTGGCCCAGGTTGCAGCCAACATGAGTGTTTTGACAGTTATTTTACTCGGACCGACTGACCCGGTGCAGGGACGCCCCTGGGGTAAAAGAGTGGTAATGATATACAACGAAAAAAACAAAAAAAGAAAAAAGAACAATACAGCTGTTAAAAAAAGTAAAATAACCGATCTCTCGGTAAATAAAGTTATTGATGTACTGGCTAACAACAGATTTTTCCGGCGCAACCTGAAATTCCCGAAACACAAACATTAAACCCTGCTTCTATTGATTATTTGCCGGCAAATCCGGTTGTAAAGTTTATTTTTCAATTGAATTTTTTCAATAAATTCCAGGGCGCTCTGCCGCCAGATACTCTGCGGATATTCCTCAACCACTTTTAAAAAAAAACGGAAAGCCTGTTCAAATTCTTTTAAAGCTCTGGTAGCCAGTTTCAGCGCCCCTTTATCACCGCTGATAGCAGTAGTTAAAGAAGCGGTTTTAAGTTCCTTACGGTCAGTCAGCAATGCAGTAGCCCGGCTGTAATATTTAAAACCTATTTTATAATAAGGATACCCAGGATCTTTGTTACGTGCCGGCAAAGCGTTTTTGAGTTCAGTTATAGTTGCGTTTACAACAGAGGGGCTGGCATCTTCCATCTCCACCGCAGTTCCGGCCGCAATAGGATTTTGCAAAGCCATATAAGCTTCATTGAGCTGCATCATTACCAGCTGCTGCTGTAATTTCATACGGTCCGGATACAGATCCGGATGCAGTTTTTTGGCTTTTGCCCGGTAAGCAGCATGTATCTTATCCTGATCCGGGCTGCCGGCGAGCCCCAGCCCCCGTAACTACTTTCTTTCCCTACTCTCCGCTGCTCATAAC
>CAZFAK010000102.1:0-9792 GCA_964517045.1 uncultured Spirochaetia bacterium
CCGTCTTTGGCTTCAAACATATTGTGCAACCCGGCACTTGAGGTGGGAGTTGACCAGCGGCAGTATGCAGGAGCGGGTCTGCCGTGGCTGTATATAAAAATTGCGTAAAAAGTATTTTGTCTAAACTTGAGCGAGGGATTTATATTTTGCCTCATCTATTGCCGCTGTCAGTTTCAGGCATATTTTTTAGTTTTTTTATTGAAAAACTGCAAATTTATCTTTGCCGGTTATTATTTTATAATGATATTTTTTTAAAATTAGCAATTTTGCTAATTTTTAGTTGTATTTTTATAAAAATCATTGTAAATTTACCGTCCTATAGAAACGGAGTTATATATATGAAGACACAGACTGTTTCGCAAAAGGATATAAAACTACAGTGGACTTTAATTGATGCCGCAGACAAGGTACTGGGACGGCTGGCTGCCCGCACTGCTCATCTGCTCAGAGGAAAACATAAACCGGATTTTTCCCCCAATATGGACCAGGGTGATTATGTTATTATTATTAATGCTGCCAAAGTAAAAATGACCGGTAAAAAGAAAATTAATAAAAAATATTACAAGCATACCGGTTATGTGGGCCATGTAAAAGAGTATTCTTTCAATGAAATGCTTGATCAAAAACCTGAATTTATTATAAAAAATGCAGTAAAAGGCATGCTTCCCAAAGGTAGGCTGGGACGGGCGCAGCTTAAAAAGCTTAAAGTATATGCTGATGACCAGCATAAACATGAAGCGCAGAAACCACAGACAATTACTATATAAGGATAAGAGTTAAAAATGGCTGTAAAGAAACAAAAAATGATTACCGGACGGCGTAAAAAATCTGTAGCGCGTATCAGTATTACACCCGGATCAGGCAAGATCAAATGTAACGGTACTGATTATAAAAGCTATTTTAAACGGGCTACCATAGCTGCTATGGTGGAAAAACCCTTTGATGCTATTAATAAAACCGGACAGTATAATGTTACAGCTAATCTGAGCGGTGGCGGTCTAACCGGTCAGGCCGGAGCTCTGCGTTATGCTGTGTCGCGGGCTTTGGTTGATATGGTTCCTGACAGCCGTAAAAAACTCAAAATCAGAGGTTTTCTTACCCGGGATTCCAGGGTGGTACAGCGTAAGATGTATGGTCATAAAAAGGCGCGTAAAAGTTTTCAGTTCTCCAAACGTTAAACATAGCTTGTCAGCTTGTTCAATCCCTTATTAAGAGGCGGCTGTTATAACTGCTAATAGCCTTTTAATGATGATCAGTTCAAAAAAAATTGATGTAGACCGGCGTATCACTGTTTTTTGCAGGATTTTTCAGCAGGCAGGATTTGAAATTTACCTGGTAGGCGGAGTAGTCAGGGATTTTTTTTTAAACAGAACTGTTTTTGATTATGATTTTGCTTCCAATGCTTACCCGCAGCAGGTTCAAAAACTTTTTAAAAATGTAATTCCTACCGGTATCAGACACGGAACGGTTACGGTTATCTTTAAAGGACTTCACCTGGAAGTTACAACCTACCGTACAGACGGTATCTATTCTGACCGCCGTCACCCGGATACGGTTACTTATGCTGAAACACTTGATGAGGATCTGGCACGCCGTGACTTTACTATAAATGCTCTGGCCTATAACCCCTGTAATGACCGTTTGATTGATAATTATAATGGTCAGCAGGATATAGCAAAAAAAATTATCAGAACAATCGGCGATCCTGGTCAAAGATTTGCTGAAGATGCTCTGCGTATGATGCGGGCCTGCCGTTTTGCAGCCCAGCTTGGTTTCACCATTGAAGAGCAGACACTGGCTGCCATAAGGGAAAACGCCCTGCAGCTTAAGCAGGTTTCAGCTGAACGTATACGGGAAGAGTTAATACGTACTATTACTGCTATCAAACCCTCGCGGGGAATTGAATATTTCCGTAAAGGAAACCTGCTGCCGGTATTTTTACCTGAACTGCAAAAGTGCTATAATGTTAAACAGAACCGGTTTCATATATACGATGTATATTATCATATTATGTACGTTATCGATGCTTTCCGGGATGCGGATTACCGTGTCCGCCTGGCCGGTCTTTTTCATGATATTGCCAAACCGGTTTGTAAAAAATTTCTTGATCAGAAAAAGGAACCTGTTTTTTATAATCATGACATAGTCAGCGGCGGAATAGCCAGAAAAGTATTAAAACGGCTGAAATTTTCCAATAATGATACAGCCCTGATTGTTCATCTGGTTAAAAACCATATGTTCCATTATACTGCGGAATGGAGTGACGGCGCAGTACGGCGCTTTGTACGGAATGTGGGCCGGGAGAATCTTCCGGCCCTCTTTAAACTGCGGGAAGCTGACCGGATCGGCAACGGCAGCAGGGGACCGGACTGCAGTGAACTGGCTGAGTTCAGGCAGAGAATCAGAAAAGTAATTGCCGAGGATGCAGCACTGAAAATAACAGATCTTGATATTAACGGAAACATTCTGATGCAGCGCTTCGGACTTAAACCTTCCCGTCTTATAGGTGATATACTGAAATATCTGCTGGAAAAAGTATTGGATAATCCCTCCCTGAACAAAAGGGAAAAGCTGGCGGAACTGGCAGAGGCTTATATTAAACAGTCAAATAAAATTTAAAAATTCCGTATTTTTTTTTCTATGTCCATAAGTTTGTATTTATGAACGGCAGCATGTTCCAGAATGTCAGCGATTGTATTGAGTTTGTTACTGATAAAATATTGTAATTTTCCTGCCCGCGGTGAAAGAAAATGGAGTTTTATATTGCCGGCCCCTGCTGTTTTTTTTTTGACAAGCTTAATTTTTTGTTTTAAGGTTTTAACATTTTCATAATTTTCAGCGCCCAGTTTGGTAAAAGGCTTGGGAATAAAGGGATTAATGCTTAATTCCAGCAGGGGGTTAATTCCGGAACGGGCTGCCCCTTTGTTTAAAGCATTTTTAATTTTTTTAATCTGTTCTGTCATTAGAATAATATCATTATCACTTTCAGCAGGCAGACCGATTAGATAGTAGAGTTTAAGGCGGGCAAAACCGTAAGAGGCGATAAGCTCTGCTGTTTGTAATAATTTTTTTTCCCGGTATATTTTCCCTATTTTTTTTTGTAAATGAACGGCTGCTGTTTCCGGGGCCAGTGTAATTGTTTTTTGTTCATTGGCTTTTAACAGGGTCAGTAAATCAGGGGTGATATTTTCCATACGTAAGGAAGCAGTAGTTATTTTTTTGCCAAACCGGTTAATGGCTTTTATCAAATTTTCTATGTGCGGATAATCATTAACAGAAGCAGCGACAAGTCCGACCTTTTTTACAGATAAAGGTAATTTTTTTATTTTGGCCAGCAGGGGAGAGGATGGGTAGTATTTATAAGGTTTATTTAAGCTTGATAACAGGCAGAAACGGCATTTATGCCTGCACCCGGCAGCTATCTCGGTTAAAAAGGTATTGGGGAAGACAGTTGCCGAAGATGTAATTACAGTGGACGGCAGATAACTGTAATCTTTGGCAGGGGACTCTTTATTTGAACAGCGGCCAAGGCTGTAGTGAAATATCCCGGGAAGTTTTAGTTCAGTTAATCTCTGCGGGCCATATTTCAGGAAATGCTGCATAATAAGATCAAATCTTTTATCCAGTCTTCCCAAAAAAATTATATCAAAGTTTTTTGCGAAAAAGGAAGGGTTAAGATGCGCATTTATACCTCCTAATACGGACGGGATTTTATACTCTTGTAATTTGTGTTTAATTTTCAACAGGTTCAGTATATCCATTTCATAAGATGAGGTAACGAAGGCGATATCAATATTACTTATATGAATATTTTCCGGACAAAAAAAGTTATCATCATTTATAAAAAAACGGCCGGTTTGTATGTTTTGACAGGAATTAACTTTATCGTATAGAGCCTGCAGCGCAAGGGATGACATGCCGGTTTGATATGTACCAGGATAAAATACACCGGCACAGTGGGTGATTTTTTTTTTAGGATAGCTTTTAAGAAAAAGTTCTTTTAATTTATAGTTTGCCGTTATTTTATATCTTTTTCAATAATTTTTGTGGTTCGTTTTATAAAATCATCCAGGCGGCCGCCTTTCAGGTTGTTTTGCTGCAGTAAAGCCAGGTCATAGATATTTTTGCATATATTACTGAACTGTTTGTCTTTTTCAGGGCTGCCGCTTTCCTTAAGCAGTTTTTGTATTACAGGGTTTTTTTTATTGAGTACCAGGGTGTGATTCTGCATCAGACCCGCATTACCGGGCTGGCCCTGCATCATGCGGGACATTTCGGAAAAGCGGCGCATATGTTCAGACTGGGTTATCATAGCGGAAGCACTGCTGTTAAGCTCTTTTAATTTAACCTGGAGTTCTTTCATATTGAGATTGTTCTGAAAAAGGGAAGTCATCTTTTTTTCGTCAGGGTTTTCTTTTTCCCCGTCTTTGTTTTTATCATCTTTGGTCGGCTTTGGTTCTTCATGAAAATCAGAATCAACCCGCATAAAGGAAAGGGGGGAATTTTTCATCTCCAGATGCTGCATGAAATGGTTATCTATAGGGGAATCCAGCACCAGTACGGTATAGCCTTCAGCTTTGGCTTTATTGATGTAGAATACCTGTTCCTCCTGGTTGGAGGTATAAAGCACTTTGTCTTTAAGCTTTTTATTTTTTTCTTTATATTCGTCAAGGGTAATATGTTCGTTTTCGGTTGTTTTAAAGAGAATAATGTCTTTAACTTTTTCATAAAATTTTTCTTCAGAAAGGGCAGCGAATTTTACAAAAGGATTGATGTGCTGCCAGTACTCTTCATATTTTTTTTTGTCTTTTTTATAGATTTGTTTCAGCTTATCAGCAATCTTAGCGGCAATATGGCGGCCGATTTTTTGCACTTTAGGATCATTCTGCAGAAAACTGCGGGAGATATTAAGAGGTATGTCCGGGCTGTCAATTACTCCCTGCAACAGGTGCAGGTACTGGGGGATAATATCGATAATATTGTCGGAAACAAAAACATTATTACAGAAAAGTTTTAGCCGTCCCTTGGTGGTAATATCCAGTTCTTTTTTAATTTTAGGAAAATAGAGGATGCCTTTAAGGTTGAAGGGATAGTCTACGGACAGGTGGACATGGAAGAGCGGATCCTCACTGTAGGGAAATAATTTTTTATAAAAATCATTGTACTCTTTTTCTTTGGTTTTACTGGGTGCATTATTCCATAAGGCGGTTTGTTCGTTGGCTTTTTTGCCGTTTACCTGGATTTCCACCGGTAAAAAGTTGGAATACCTTTTTACCAGGTCTTTTATTTTGGCTTCATCCAGAAAGTCTTCCGAGTCTTTATTTACATGCAGTATGACGTCTGTGCCGATATCTTTTCTGTCGCCTTTGCTGATTTGAAAATCAACATTGCCGTCGCATTGCCAGGCTACCGGTTCGGCATTTTCTTTAAAGGAGAGTGTTTTGATCTCGACAGAGTCACTTACCATATAGGCTGAGAAAAAGCCCAGTCCGAAGTGGCCGACAATCTGACTGTCTTTATTATCTTTTTCATACTTTTCCAGAAAATCTTTGGCGCCGGAAAAGGCTATTTGGTTGATATATTTTTTAACCTCATCTGCAGTCATGCCTATGCCGTTATCGGATACGGTTATGGTTTTTTTCGGTTTGTCAATACTGACATTAATCAGTCTTTTATCAGTTTTGCCTTTGTACTGGCTCAGTGATTTGAGCCGTTTTAATTTGGTTATAGCATCGTAAGCATTAGAGATGAGTTCTCTGAGAAAGATATCATGTTCGGAGTAAAGCCATTTTTTTATGATAGGGAAGAGATTTTCCGTTTCAACTGATATTTTTCCTTTTTCTGTTTTCGCCATCGTTTTCTCCTCTGCGGTTTATTGGTTAATTTTAAGATTTAGATAATAATATAATAATTTTAACATAGAAGTCAACCTTGGAAATTTCTGTTTTTAACGCTACGGTATCCGGTCAACTGTTTTTACAGGAATGAAAATTCACACCCGGTTTCAGGGCAATATTGCAAAAATAAAATAATCAGGTTATAGTAGAGTATTGTATGCAAAAAGTAATATATCTGCTTTTAGGGGTTACTCTATTTATTAATTGTCAAAACGACAAGTATAAAGCTTCAAAACCGCTGCTGGTTTGTACAATCTATCCCTACTATATTATATGCAAAGAATTAAGTGGTGATCTGTTTAACAGTAAACTTTTGATACCAGCCAATGCTTCTCCTCATACTTATGCGCCGCGTCCGGATGATATCAGGAAACTGGCTGAAGCGGATTTGATAATTAGAAACGGTTTGGGACTGGAATATTTATTCCGTAAACAGTTTCGTAAATACAATAAAAAGGTTTTTACTGCGGCTGAACAGTTAAAACCGGAGGATAAAATTTATCTGAATAAAAAAAAAACTGCTTCAACGATTAAAAACAAGCATGAAACAGCCCATAATCATAAATATGACCCTCATATCTGGCTTTCTGCTTCATGTATGTTGAAAATAGCAAAGGGGATCTTACATAGATTTATAGATATAAAACCGCAGGAAAAACAGGCTTTGCAGAATAATTATGACCGTTTTAGTCAGGAAGTCAGATCAGTTCATAATAAAATTACAGCAGAACGGTCGGAACTGCAAACTATAACCCTTGTAACCCTTCACAGAGCTTTTGCTTATTTCGCGCGGGAGTATGAGCTGGATATCAAGACAAGCGTAATAGAAAGTCCTGGTAAAAAGGTAAATCTTAAAAAATTAAGGCAGTTAAAAACAGTTATACAAAAAAATAATATTAAAACTATTTACAATGAACCGCAGCTTAATCCCAGAACAGCCCGAATATTAAGTAAAGAGTTTAATTTACAAACAGCTGTGCTGGATCCGCTCGGTTTTAGTTTTGAGATCAAGAGTTATGCTGATCTTATTTATAAAAACTGGGAAATAATAAAAAAAAACAGTTGAACAGTTATGGTCTGTTAAGGTAATTCACAAACAAAACTAACAGCAAAAAGATAGAATATATTGATAGAAATAAAAGACCTTACTTATACTATAAAAAAAAAAGTAATTCTTGAAAATATAAATCTCACTATTGTCAGGGGGGAGTTTGCTTCCATTATCGGTCCTAACGGCGGAGGTAAAACAACTCTTCTTAAAATAATTTTAGGTCAGATTAAAAATTATACCGGAAAAGTATTAATAGACGGAACAGTAAATGATAAGTGGTTAAAAAAAAATATAATCGGATATCTGCCGC
Organism: uncultured Spirochaetia bacterium; assembly: GCA_964517045.1. Lineage (GTDB taxonomy): Bacteria > Spirochaetota > UBA12135 > COTS27 > CAZFAK01 > CAZFAK01. The sequence goes on from CAZFAK010000102.1 coordinate 7,259, forward strand.
AGCAAGAAAGAATCGATGATAATTTTCCGGCAACCGGATTGGATATTGTGCTGATGGGTTTAGCCGGGCAAAAAGGACTGCTGTCATTTTTTAACAATAAAGATAAAACCCGGGCACTAAACGCTATGGAGAGTACCGGGAGTCAACACCTGTATAAAGAAAAAATTACCAATCTTTCCGGCGGGGAATTACAGCGGGTTTTACTGGCCCGTGCTTTGGTAAGCGGATCAGATTATCTTTTTCTTGATGAGCCGGAAGCCGGTGTTGATCTGAAAAGTACGGAGAAAATTTACAAAATACTTAAAAGAGAACAGGAAAAGGGGAAGACCATTATCGATATTTCGCATAATATAAGTTCCATTTCCAAATATTCAACGTCAATGATCTGTCTTAACCACACCCTGCATTGTCATAAAAAACCGGAGCTGGTAAATGCGGATATCATCAGGCGGACTTTTGGTGATGTTATGCAGATAGTAGAAAGGATAAAAAATGAGTGAGTTATTCAGCTACGGTTTTCTTACTACTGCTTTGATTGTAACGTTACTAGCAGCTGCTTCAACTGCTTTGTTGTCTGTGTTTGTAACTTTACGTAAACTATCATTTATGAGCAATGCTTTATCGCATGTTTCTTTTGCAGGTATTGCCTTAGCCCTTTGGACCGGTATCGGGATGCATAGTGCGGTTTTAGCTGTAGTAATTATAGTTGCTCTTTTAACCGGCTTTTTAAATGAATACTATAAAGTAAAGGAAGAAAATATTATAACTGTATTTCTGGCAGTAGCAATGGCATCTGCGGTTATTATGCTAAGTTTAACGGAAAATTATACTATTAATATTACAAGTTATCTTTTTGGGGACATTCTGCTGGTGGAGCATAAGGATGTTTACAGGATAGCTGTAATGCTTTTACTTAATTTTTTATTTATTATTTGTTTCTTTAAAGAGCTATTTTACATGTGTTATAACCAGGAAACCGCTGCGGCCTACGGTATACCGGTACGTGTGATTTATTATGTTTTTTTGATTTTTCTGGCAGTAAATATTGTTTTAACAGTTAAAATTGTAGGTATTATACTGATAACCGCTCAATTTATTCTGCCGGGAATTACCGCCCTTAATATTACCGACCGCATTAAACCGGCAATTATAAGCAGTTTACTTATTTCAGAAGTTGCCGGTTTAGGCGGTTTCGGTATATCATTTTATTTTAGTAAGATTCCTACCGGTTCGATGATCGTAATAATTCTTTTTCTTATTTATCTATTATCTTTTATAATAAAGAAAATCAGAGTTATAAATTAGAACAAAATTGTTATAATAACGACGGTACGTTTTTTAAATCATTTTTTTTCATATGTACATATTGCCTGGTAGTAGTCAGGCTGGAATGTCCCATGATTTTTTTCAATAGTAATGGGTTGCACTTCTGTTCCAGCATATGAGTCGCGAAAGTGTGACGCAACAGATGAGGATGGACCCTTTTTTGAATGCCGGCATTTGCAGCAACATTATGGACAATTTTTTGTACAGTGCGGTTGGAAAAATGACGTCCATTTTTACCGGTAAACAGGTAATCCGTATACTTTTTATTTTTCATGACGCATTGCAGATCATTATCAAGGGCAGGAGAATATGTAACATATCTGTCTTTTTTACCCTTTGCTTCCTTTATGTGTATAAGTCTTTCTTTTAGTGATATATCTTTAATCTTGAGAGTAGACAGTTCCGAGACGCGCATGCCGGTTGCATAGAGCAGGGAGAAAATCAAGCGCTGTTTTACATCAGTAATATAAGTAATAATCTGTTTTATTTCCTTTTTATTTAAAATATTATGAATTTTTTTCCGACGTTTGCCAATACTTATGTTTTTTATAGCCATATCATTTTTTAAAATATTTTTATAGTAAAAATGTAAAGCATCATATATAAGTTTCGTAGTGGATTGGGAATAGTTTTTTTGATTTGAAATTTTATAAATATAATCTGATATTTCTTTAGTGGTAAGCGTTTCAACTTTAAAATCAAAGTAAGTTAAAAAATTTTCTATATGGCTGATATAAGCTTTGTATGTACGCGGAGATTTTCCACCAAGTTTGACAGCTTTTTTAACCTCATAACGAACAGTTTCTTCTCTTTCGGGATTAATATTTTGAGCGTAGAGCTCTATTATTTCATTTTTAAAGCGGGGTACTATCGCATTAATATATTTGGCATACTTTGTTTTTTGACGTGATAGTTTATCAAGAGCGTTGTCAAAGAATTTTTTATAATCAGCTATGTTTTTTTGCTTATAATTTTGGAGAAAATAGTAAACGGTATCCAGATAAAAGCCGGTAATTTTATTATTTTTATTTTTTGATTTACAATACTCTTTTATTTTTTTATTTAATGATTTATACATAAATTTATGGTATAATATATTACAAATAAATGCAACTATAGCTGTTGTTCTGAACTTGAGGGCGTACAGTTGGTAGTTGTCGGATTGTTCTCCAGCCAAAATTTTTCTTGACAATAAAGAAAAAATCGAC
>CAZFAK010000103.1:0-9587 GCA_964517045.1 uncultured Spirochaetia bacterium
TGAATTAATTTTGATTTTGGGTAAAGTCAGAAGGGGGCTTGGATGGCAAAGACAGTAAAACCCGGAGAGATTATTTCATTACCGCGCGGCGGGTATTTAACCGACACTTCAGCCGGGTATCTGCAGGTGGGCTCCCCCCCGGAAACAGTTAAAGATACCATGCTCCTGGAAAAAGGAGTTCCCGGTATTTTTTGTCTGCCTAATGAGTTTTTTAACCGGGAAAAGGGTATTTCCGTAGCAGAGATTGAGTTTCCCATTTATTTTAATTTTTTTATAAAAAAAAAGAAAACCATCATAATCTGTCTTGCTGAGTATGAGCAGGCTTTTAAAACAGTACTGAATGAATCTTTATTCGGTCCGGAGGAGTTTAATATCAAGCTGGACTTTGATGAACAGAGTGATGTTCAGCCTCCGGATCTTAAAGCAGAGCTTGCTCATTTCCGGGGCGGGTTGACACTTGACAAGCTCGTTGAATTCCGTCTTTTTGATGAAAACAGGGAAGTCAGGATTGATAAGGTTAAAGTAAAACTTGATAATAATGATTTTTTAGTTGAAGACAAAGGATATATTCCGGGTGATACCTTATCTATTTCCGGAGAGATAAAGTACAATGTAACTTTTGATCTGGGTAACAAGCTTAGCGAGCCTTTTCAGCCGCCTTTATGCGGTATAACCTGTCTGGGACCATCGCATGGTTTTGATCCGCGCGCTAATACTTCCGGTTTTATTATTTGGGTAAACCGCAGGGGAATTATGGTGGACCCGCCGGTAAACTCAACTGAATGGCTCGTTAAGTCCAATGTGAACCCCAAACTTATTGATTCTATTATTCTTACTCACACCCATGCCGACCATGATGCCGGTACTTTTCAGAAAATACTGGAAGGTGATATGGTTACCCTTTATACAACCAAAACCGTTATTGACAGCTGGTTTCATAAATACTCTGCTTTAACCAGGATGCCCAGAAAGGATCTAACCAAGCTCTTTAATTATCATCCGGTGCTTATCGGTCAGAAAGTTAATATAAACGGTGCCTGGTTTCGATTTCATTATTCCCTGCACTCTGTACCGACTATCGGTTTCCGCTTTTCTTACCGTGATAAGTCTTTTATATATTCTTCCGATCATTTGAATCATCCGGTTAAAAAAAGTGATGCTGTTTTATCATTTGACGAATTGCTGCAGAAAAAAGTACTTACACCGGAACGTTATCAGGAGTTGAAAAATTTTCCCTGGGAGACTACTGATTATATCTATCATGAAGCGGGCGTACCGCCTATTCACACTCCTGTGAGTTTTTTACAGTCTTTACCGGAACATATAAAAAAAAAGATAACAGTTTATCACATTGCGGAAAAGGATTTTCCCGAAGACAAAAGTCTGACTCTGGCCAGGTTCGGTATAGCTGATTCGCTGATCGTGAATGTTGAAGAGGGAGAGTTTGAAAATGCGTTTCAGATACTGGATATCCTTTCCCGGGTTGAGCTTTTTAAACATTTTTCCATCCAGCAAACCAAAGACCTGCTGGCAGTAGTACAAAAGGAAAAGATCAGCAAGGGCACCCGGATTATAACCAAAGGTACTTACGGTGATAAATTTTATATTATTCTTTCCGGATCTATACGTATCGGTACAGATACTGTTCCCAGTGCTGATGATAAAAATATAAAACGTTATGGTCACTATCAGTGTTTCGGGGAACGTTCTCTTATACTTAACAAACCCCGTTCTGCTGATGTTTTTGCTGATACTGATATAGAGGCTTTAAGTATCAGTAAAGAGGCTTTTTTAAATCTTATAGAAGGAACTGAGGCGGAAAAAAAACTGAAACACATTGCGCTGAACCGGGATCAGGAGAGCTGGGAAGCTTTACAATCTACAGAACTGTTTAATCTTTTAACCTCTTCCCAGAAGACCGATCTGGAACTGGTTTTGCACCGGGAAGAGATAAGTAAAGATACTTTGCTTTTCCAGAAAAATGATGTACAGCATAACCTGTATATTTTTCACTCAGGAGAGGCTGTAATAACAGATGCTGCCGGCAATGATTATAAATGCCGCCGGGGAGATATTATCGGCACTTATCATGAGTTTGAACAGATGCTGCCGGCAGTTACCTCCTGCCGGGTGAAAAAAGGCACCCTGCTGTTTAAATTAATGCGTGATGATTTCCGTAAATTTATCAAAAAGAATCCCGGTGTGTACATGCGTTTTTTTGACGCTTTAAGTAAAGAATAATTAATTGCTGAGATAATCGCGCAGAATTTTACTGTTTTCCGGGCGTTTGAGCCGGGCCAGAGCTTTGCCTTCAATCTGGCGTATACGTTCGCGTGTTACTCTGAAAACATAACCGGTTTCTTCCAGAGTGTGTGGGCAGCCGTCCAAAAGGCCGTAACGCATTTTTACTACATTCCGCTCTCTTTTGGGAAGGGAATGAAGAACTTTGTCCAGTTCGTTTTTAAGCATGCTGAAATTGGCATTGTTTTTGGGATTTTCTACTTCTTTGCTTTCAATAAAGTCTCCCAGAGCAGAATCACTGCGGTCACCAATAGGAGTTTCCAGGGAGATAGGATCTTTGGAAACATTTTTAACAACATTTACCTTTTTGGTTTTCCAGCCCAGAATATTTGCCAGTTCCTCTGATACAGGTTCTCTGCCATGTTCCTGCAGAAACAGCCTGGTTTCCCGCGATATTTTATTTACCTGTTCTATCATATGTACAGGGATGCGTATATTGCGGGATTTGTCAGAGATACTGCGCATTATAGCCTGCCGTATCCACCATGTAGAGTAGGTTGAAAATTTATATCCTTTTTTATAGTCGTATTTTTTGACAGCATTCATAAGACCGATATTTCCTTCCTGTATCAGGTCAAAGAAATGGAGGCCGCGGTAGGTGTATTTTTTTGCTATACTGATAACCAGGCGCAGATTGGCCTGTACCAGTGTATTTTTCGCTTTATTAATGAGCATGTTAGCCCTGTGGATACGTTCGTTCCATTTATGAATGGTTTTGGGACGGCTTTTAAGCATCTTTTTATGGTATTCTATGCGGTCATAATATTCGAGATAGCGTGCAGCCAGGTTTTCCGGTGACCGTACTTTGGTTTTTACTTTATATTTTTTCAATTTGCCGGGTTCGTCTTTATGTTTAAGGATAAAACGGTAATCGGAAACCTTTAAGTTATATTTTTTGTTCATTGAATTTAATTTTTTTTCGCACAGTTTGATATCTTTAGCGGTTTTCTGGATAAAAGAGGCTATCTCATTATAAATAGGAATAGTAATCTGTTCTTTTTCAAAGAGTTTAACCAGTTTATTTTTATATTCGTCATGTTTGGCAGTTTGCTGGTCGAAATCAGTTCCCGGCCGGTAGAGTCTTTGTTTTTGATTGTAAAGCCGCAGAAATTTTTTTTCGAATTTATCATAACGTTCTTTTAAATTGCGTTTTTCAATTGCGGAAACATTGTATACCCGGGGCGGGTTTAAAACATTAAAAATATAATCGCTGTTTTTCGTTTCTTTTACTTTCTGAATACGGGCATTAAGCTCATCAAAGGTTATTTCATTTTCATGAACTACCTGGCGTATCTCTTTGGTCCCTTTTTCAATATCCATGGCCAGGGCTTTTTCCTGTTTTTTAGTCAGCAGCTTTACTTTGCCAATATCTTTAAGATAGAGCCGTATGGGATCATCCAGTTTACGGTTATCTTCAGCCAGTTTTTCAATTAATTCCTGTATCTCTTTACTTTGTTTTTTTTCATCTTTGGTGTTTTCCGGTTTGACATGATATTCGTCTATAACCTCTATATCTTTTTCGTTTAGAATAAGAAAGATATTGTCAATATTGTCTTCGTGATGGAGCAGTTCACTGGGCAGTATTTTATTAATAGTGCCTATAGTAATCTCTTTTTCTTTTTGACCGATTTTAATAAGTTTAATAACATCAGGATGGTTTTTCAGGTCAAAAAGATTGGTTACTTCATTGACATTTTTTTGTTTAGGCATAGATAATTATCTCCGTAAAAGTATACCTTGTAAGTTATACAATATAATAAAAATTCACAAATAAGCAAATTTTTATGCAAGATTTTTGTCTAATTTGTATTATTTAATTAAAAAAAAGCTTATTTTTATAAATTTTCTCTTTTATTAATTTGTCGGAATTTTTTATTTTAATCTTTACATAGCGGCCCGGAATCAGCCAGTTTGCTAAAGTACCGTAAATACGGATAGTTGAACCCGGTATTTTTTTTTCAATAATTATCTCTGTCCCGGGCCGGAACCGGTGGTGGTTTTTTAGCGCTGCCGGCAGCAGATATCTTTTTCCGGCTAATGCTTCTGTTTCCCCTCTCCTGTCAAACAGGCCGGGGTCAGCGTTGGTTTGCTGCCGGCGATCAATTATATACTGCGTAAGTTTTTGCTGGTTTGTTTTACTGTAAGGAGCCTGTATATAAATTTCTATACCCTTTCCTTTGATCATAACTGACTTGAACCCGGGCAGGACTGCGGCAACTGTTTTTTTTATTTCCGCAGCAGTATAGTAATAGTAGCCGGGCGTTGCTGTCAGTGGTAATTTTAGATTGTTAAAGACAAAATTTTCTGATCGGAACAGGGATCTGAGGCAAATTTTGCCGTTAACTATAATTTTTTTCTGTAAAGTAAGCCGGTGCCGGGCCGGGCTTATAACTACCAGGAAGAGGATTAACAGAGCTGTTTTTTTTAACATTGGTTAAAAAACGATCCGGGGAGTTCCCGGACCGGTATTATCTTTTAAGGGCAACTGCTGTCTGCAGCATGCTGTCACTGGTCTGAATAGCCTTGGAATTGAACTCGTAAGCCCGCTGTGCTGTAATCATATTGACCATTTCATCTACTACTTTCACATTGGACATTTCCAGAAAGCCCTGATGAACCTTGGGAAAACCGTCAAGTCCGGGAGTACCCTCAATAGGAGCACCGGAAGCTTCCGTAACTTTTAACAGGTTTTCACCGTAATTGGAGAGTCCGGCCGGATTAACAAAACGGTAGGTCTGTATCTGACCTACGTCAATCCGCTCGTCGGAATTGGCTACTTTTACTGTCACGAGTCCCTCTTTGGAAATGGAAATAGAGTCATTAATAGTATTTTCCGGAAAAATAATTTCCGGCTGCATACGGAGACCATTGGAATTAACTACCTGCCGGTTTTTATCAATTTTCCAGGTACCGTCTCTGGTATAAGCCATGGTGCCGTCCGGTAATTGTACTTTAAAGTAGCCTTGTCCCTCCAGAGCCATATCAAGTTTATTGCCTGTCTCCTGCAGGGAGCCGGTGTCCAGGATTCTCTGCGTTGCGGCAGTTTTGCTTCCCAGACCCACCTGGATACCGGTAGGGATAACAGTTTCCTCAGTAGCCGGCGTGCCGGCTATTTTGTGGGTTTGATAAATAAGGTCTTCAAATTCAGCGCGCATTTTTTTATAGCCGTAAGTGTTAACATTGGCTATATTATGAGAGATGGTATCAATATGGAACTGCATGGAATTCATGCCGGTTGCAGCTGTGTGCAGTGATCTGACCATTCTGTCCTCCTTGTTTGGGGTTTAAATCCTTTTAAGTTGTATAAATTTACGGCATTTTCAGTGTTTCACAAGTAATTTTAAAACAAAAAAAAAGTGCTAAAGCTGTCCGGTGTTACACACCGCCGGTAACCGGAAACAGCAATACAGAGAGTTGGAAAAAACAGAAACAGGATGACATTAGCCGGATATCGGAACGGATATATAATCGGGAAATTATGTCATTCTGATCATATTATTAGGCGCTATGGTGAAACTAATTTTATCAAGCTTGTTTTGTGTTTTATACTATGCTACACTATGGCTTAAGGTCATGAAAATAGACAGACGTCAGGTAAAAACTGTTTTAAAAACCCACAGCATTATTGATAACTGGTTCCCCTGCCGTTATTCCCTTGATCTTTACAGCGGCTGCAGTTTTTCCTGTAAATTTTGTCCTGCGAATTTTAAAAGTACCAAGAAGCTTATTATAAAGGAAAATGCTGTCGCTGTTCTGAAACGGGAACTGGATGCCCTGCCTGTACCCTCTTTAATAGGTGTGGGAGGCGGTATTAATGATTTTTATGATGCTGCCGGAAACCGGCAGCTTGGCAGAAATGTATTAAGTACTATAATGGATGCCGGCCATAAAATTTTACTTATGACCAGATCTGCAGAAGTGGAAAAAGATACCGGTTTTTTCCAAAAATATGCTCCTGAGCTCCGGCCTTTGGTTGTAATGAGTATCCCGGCAGTAGAAGAGACTCTGGTAGAGGCCATGGAACCTGGTTTGCCCACCGCTGCCCAAAGGTTTAAGAGTCTAACGAGATTAAACCAGGCTGGAATTGTTACGGCAGCTGCTTATTCGCCTCTTATACCGTTTTATAACGACAGTGAACTCGAGACAGGGGTTTTTCTGGATCGGCTCGCGCAATGTGGGGTTTCCGCTTTTATACCTGCTTATGTTTATGCAATGTCTGTCCCCTATTTGAAATCATTTTTACCGTCTGAAGTATATAAAAGCCTTCATAAGCTGTATGCGGAACGGAACAGCATGGAAAAATATTTCAAGGAACATTTTAAAACTATAAGCAGCAAAGCTCAGCGAGCGGGAATCTTACCTCAGCTGGCTGTAAATAATTTTGCTTCTGTTTTAACTAAAAAAGACTATATTACAGCTATTCTTTTGTCTATATATTATTTTAAACTTTATGCAGGCATTAAGCGGGAAGCTTACCGGAAAGCTGCTCTGGCTATAAATTTTACACCGGAAGATACTTTTGCGCTGTTATCAGAGCAGCAGCAGCTGACTTCAATAAACGGCATTGGTCCGGTGATTGAAAAAAATATCAATGCTATGTATTTTAATAATGATTTCAGTTTTTATGAGCAATTAACAGCAGAGTTTAACGGAAGCAGTAGTTCCTGAAACTGCTTCCGTTTTATTTTAAACTATAATTTTAAACTATAATATTAAAATTAAAGCATTTCAAACTCTTCCATATCGTCGCTTTCCGATTCGGAAGAAGTGTTTGCTTCTGATGCGGGCGCTGCAGATGAAGTTGTATCCTGAGCTGCGGAGCTTGTATTGAAACTTGGAGCGCTGCTGGCAGCACCGGCAGTTGTTGAGCTTACGGCAGTGGTATCTCCAGCAGCAGCCGAAGAAGCAGTACCGGTTGTTGTTTCCGTATCAGTAATAGTTGCAGCTGAACTGGTTGCAGCGGCTGGTTCACTAATGACTGCTTCACTTGCAGATTCGCTGGTAGTAGTTGTTTCATATCCGCTTGTCTCGGTTGTTCCAGCTCCCTCAGCAAAGCAGATATTATGCACTTTTTCCAGACCCCGGCTAGCGGCCTGGCTGCAGGATAAAAATTCTCCGGTTTCCGGATTAAAGACTTTATCATCCTGGGCAGTGGCTGTACGCAGCTTTTTTAAAAAACGACGGGCCTGAATATACCATCCCATCTGCCGGTATATATTGGCAGAGATAAGGAGAGAATCATTATAGACAACAGTATCTTTAAGTTTGGTAGTTTGGATAATATGCAGTGATTTAATAGCGATTCTTTTATTTTTCAGATCAACATTATTCAGATGAATGAGCATAGCCAGCCACAAATGAGCTCTGGCTTTCAGGGTATCGTTTTTAGCATTATAAGCTACTTCCTGCAGGAGATTTTTAGCTTTATAACGGAAGTCAGCTCTGGTGCTTTCCGGATAAGTTTTATCCATAAGCATTTTACAGTAGTAAGCAATGCCTATCCAGTATTTAGTACTCAGATTGCCGGAGTTGGCTCCTTTTTCAATGGCTGCTGCATATTCGCCGTCACGAACCAGTTGGGCAATTTTTTCACTATCGCCCGATACAATAGAAGAGTCATAGCTGGTATCCACGTAACTTTCATCACTGACAACTTCTTTTTCCACTGTTTTAACAGCCTCTTCTTTTTCCTCATTTGAGAGCGCCTGGTCAGCTGTTTTTTCAAGGTCGATTTCAAATTCATCTTCTTCTTCTGAACAGCTGATAAAAAAGGTGAGTATTAAAATTAATAAAAAAGTAATATATTTCATAATAGTCTCCTGTTTTTTGATATTATCGGATATAAATAAATTAATATTTAATTTTATCATAGATTCGCAAATAATTATAATTTTTTTTTCAAACCGGTCTCTTTTTAGATAGAATTTTTTTGGTAATATTATGTTTTCTGCTGCGGCGGTTTGGCAGAAGGGAATAGTATATTATTCAGTATGAGCCGGTAGCCCGGTGAGTTTTTATACAATTCCATGTTCGGTTCCTTATCGCCGACAAAATGGTTTTTATCTTCCGGTGCATGTCCGCCGTAAAAAGTGAAAGTACCTTCACCCATATTGCCATGCAGATAGCGGACCGATTTATTGATACTTTTGGCTAATGTAATAACTCCGTCCTTGATTTTATCACGGTTAAAAGTGGTTGTTTGGCCATAGAAACCGTTAATCCGGTTGCGGTGACACTGGCATAAAAGGGTAGGAATAGGATCAAATTTGGCTGAAAACTCAAAAAGTATAAAGTCACTTACCTCTATTTTCCGGCGCGTATTGACCTGATTGTAGTCTATATCAGAGAAACTGTTTATATAGGGATTGGGATTTATAGTAAAACCTTCAAAAGCAAAAGTGTTACCGTAATCCATTTTAGCAGCCCAGTCTTTATCCCAGCTGTCGCCGTCAAGCTCAGGCGGAACAATATCTGTATTATGAGCAGCTAGCGCGATATCAATGGTTTCCGTGGCCGTGCACATGGCAAACAGAAACAAACCCTGTTTTACATATTTTTTTATGGTTTGAGCAACCGCGAGTTTGTGAGACGGTACATCCGGGAAACCGGCTTCCTCGGCTGCTTTATTAAAAGTAGCCTGTTCTTTTTGGAACCAGGTTGAATAGCGGTAGGTGGCCCAGAATTTACTGTATTGTCCGGTAAAATCTTCATGATGCAGATGCAGCCAGTCATATTTAGCCAGCTCACCGCTGAGTACAGCCTGGTCGTATATTTTATCGTAGGGAATTTGCGCATACTGCATTACCAAAGTTACTGCATCAGCCCAGGGTGCTTTATTAAGGGGAGTGTAGATAGCCACCCGGGGTGCTTTTTCCAGTTTTATGGCAGCAGCATTGCGGGATTCAATATGGATTTTAATACGGGCATACTCACTGGCGGAAATTGTTTTTACTGTAACCCCGCGTTTTACAGCTGTCTTTTTAACTGTTTCATTAAGGGGTATAAGAAAGGAACCGCAGCGGTAGTTCAGGAGCCATTTGCATTTCAGGCCTGCTTTAAGAGCCAGATAGGTTATACCGTAAGCCTTAAGATGGTCGCTTTGACTGTCATCCATGGGCAGCAGCAGATAAGAAGCATTTAAAGGTATTATCAGAAACAGCAATAATAATAGTTTCCGCATATATATTATTTTAGCATGTTTTAGACTTAAAATTCATTTTACTGGATAAGCAGGGTGTGAATTTTTATTCCTGTAAAAGTTACACAGAGAGCCGCTGAGAATCGCA
>CAZFAK010000104.1:0-2148 GCA_964517045.1 uncultured Spirochaetia bacterium
CCGGATCCAGCGTTATGTTATTGCCGAGCTTTTTTCCAAAAGCAAACTAAAGTTTTTAAGCGGCAAATATATTGCTACCGGTCTGGCAGTAGTAACTGCCGGTGCTTTTGCTTTTGCCAACGGGGCTGAAGGCAAGGGAGCGCTTATGCTCTGGCCCATGTTCGGCGCGGTCAACCAGCTGCTGGCAGCTTTGGCCCTGATTGTGCTGAGTATCTATCTCAAACAAAAAGGAGGGCTTAAATATCTGGTTACACTGCTGCCCTTTATATTCATGATCGTAATGACGCTCTGGTCCATTATTATTAATGAAATAAATTTTATCAATAACGGCAAATGGCTCTTAACCGTGACCAACAGTTTAATCTTTATACTTGCCCTGTGGATGGTAGTGGAAGCCCTGCTGGTTTTTACCGGCAAAAAACAGAGCTCTTGAAATAAAAATATGAAAAAACAAAAAATCAGATGGGGAATTATCGGTCCGGGGAAAATAGCTCATGCCTTTGCTGCTGACTTGAAACTGCATAGCGGCTCCGTACTGGCCGGTGCTGCTTCAGCCACACCGGGCAAAGCAGCAGCTTTCATTGCGCAGCATAAGCAGGGCAAGGCCTATAAAGATTATACGCAGCTGATACAATCACCGGAGATTGATGTTGTCTATATTGCTACTACACACAACTTTCATTTTGACAATGCCTTGCTTGCCCTTAATAACGGCAAACATGTCCTGTTAGAAAAACCGGTTACCTTAAACGCTGGTCAGGCGCAAACCCTTTATCAGACCGCAGCCCGGAAAAAACTGTTTCTGATGGAAGCCTTGTGGACCCGTTTTGTACCTGCTGTTAAAAAGCTTTTACAGGAACTGGACCAGGGCATTATCGGTAATGTTAGTATGGTCCATGCCCATTTTTACAATACTATTGCCGGCCGGCCTGACGGAAGGCTGCTTAACCCCTCCCTGGCTGGCGGCGCCCTGCTCGACATAGGCATCTATCCCTTGTCCCTGGCTTGCATGGTACTTGGTTATGAACCGGCTGCAGTACACAGTACTGCATGCATGAGCAGTACCGGTGTAGATGAGACTTCCGGCTACCTTTTAAAATACAGCAATAACGCCATGGCTCTTTTGTCTGCTTCCATGTCTTTACCGGTTAACATCCCGGCTGTTATTTACGGCAGTAAAGGCCGGATTGAGATACCCTTTTTTCTGTGTCCGGATCATTTTACTGTTATACCGGCTGCAGGTAAAAAACATACGGTAAAAACAGCGCATAGAGGCAATGGTTATCTGCATGAGATTGAGGAAGTTGCCGGCTGTCTGCAGCAGGGCAAAACAGGCAGCGCTTTACGGCCCTTTGAACACACCCTGGCAGTTATGAAAATTATGGATCAAATACGGCAGCAGTGGCAGCTGGTATATCCGGATGAGAAACCGGCCCCGTAAACACGCTTATTAAAGTTTAAGCTCAGTTTTTATATTCGGAAACCTTTTTATCGATAAATATATCACTGTCCTCACGCCGGCGTTCAGTACTGATCTCGTTATGTATCTTTTTTACCTGGCTGGCCAGCTCGCCGGTATGCAGTTCCGGTGAAGAACCTTTCAGATAAGCGGCAGCAGCAGTGGCAGCACTCACGGAACGGTTTTTAAAAATATCATAGACCGGATCTTTGCCCCGGAAAGTACTCAAATAGTAGTAACAGTTTTTCATTTTATAATAGTCTTTATTTTTACGGTAAAGCAGGGCGAGATAGAAAACAGCGTCATTATAATAAATATTACCGGCCGGTTTTTTAAGACTCACCAGCGTATCGCGCAGTTCATTAAAATCAGTATGATCATAAAGATAACGGACACAAAGCATGGCAAACCACAAACCGGCCTTGGCTCTGATATGAGCTGAGCCTCTTTTACTCTCCCGGATCTCCCGCAGTATCTGAACACTGTGCAGCAGATATTTACCGGCATCTTTTTCATTTTTTTTTTGCTGCTGGAACCGGCGGTAGAAAGCCAGCGCCAGGGTATATTTGGCCCGCTGGTCATTATGATCTATACGGGCATTAAGTATGCGGCTGTATTTTTCATTGTTAAACAGGGAAATGAGTTCAGAAACAGGTGTAACCGGAACACCGCTAACATCTGCGGACTCA
>CAZFAK010000104.1:2158-9524 GCA_964517045.1 uncultured Spirochaetia bacterium
AACCAGGAGCTGATACTGCGGTACCATCCCTGCACAAAGGAACAATCGCATATAAAAAACATTAAAAAGCCTGTTAATATAAATATTTTACCTGTATGGAAAAAAAGAGAAAATTTCCGCATTCTCATGTATAATTATACAATAAATCAGGAAAAATGATAACATTATTTAATGAATTTATTTAATGGAAAAATAATGGCCGGACCGGCATCATTTGAATCTTTTTTAACTCTATAGTACAATAGCTATTCGTGTTATAGATGGACAAATGTAACAGTTTTATCCATTTTTTATTATTAATGCATTATATTTATACTTAAATTATTAAAACAGGAGCATATATGAAACCGGAAAAGAAACCGCAAAACCCCAATTTTTCCTCCGGCCCCTGCAGTAAGCGGCCTGGATTCAGTCTGAGTGATTTACAGGATGCCCCTTTGGGACGTTCCCACCGCAGCAGCATCGGTAAAGAAAAACTGGCACAGGCTATCAGTAAAACCAAAACCCTGCTGAAGATCCCTGACGATTACCGGGTCGGTATTGTACCGGCATCTGACACAGGTGCTTTTGAGATGGCCATGTGGTCCATGCTGGGAGAGCGTCCGGTTGACGTTTTTTACTGGGAGTCATTTGGTAAAGGCTGGGCCAATGATATCCAAAACGAATTAAAACTAAACAAGGTTAATGTTTACAGCGCTGATTACGGCAGTTTGCCTGATCTTTCCCGGGCAAATTTTGACAATGATGTGGTTTTTACCTGGAACGGAACTACCAGCGGTGTAAAAGTCCCTGACGGTGACTGGATAGCCTCAGAGCGAAAAGGCCTTACTTTTTGTGACGCCACTTCAGCTGTTTTTGCCATGGACCTGCCCTGGGACAAACTTGATATAACCACCTACAGCTGGCAAAAAGTACTTGGCGGTGAAGCAGCCCATGGCATGCTCATTCTCTCCCCCCGGGCAGCTGCCAGACTGACCTCCTACAAGCCGGACCGGCCCCTGCCCAAGATTTTCCGTATGCTTAAAAAAGGGGAGTTAAACGAAGGCATATTCAAGGGTTCAACCATTAACACCCCCTCTATGCTCTGTAATGAAGATTACCTGAGCGGGCTGAACTGGGTCGAATCTATCGGCGGTCTTAAAACCATGATTGAGCGTAGCGAAAATAATCTTAAAATCATAACTGATTTTGTGCAGCAGCATGACTGGATCAGCTTCCTGGCAAAAAAACCGGAGACCCGCTCCTGCACCAGTGTCTGTCTCTGTCTGGACCTTAATAAGGATCAAGTCAGTGAAATGGTAAAACTGCTGGCAGATGAAAAAGCAGCTTATGACTGCAAATCATACCGCGACGCTCCCACCGGGCTGCGCCTGTGGTGCGGGGGCACTATCGAAAGTCAGGATCTGCACGCGCTCATGCCATGGCTGCAATGGGCTTACGAACAGGTCAGATAATTTAAAACAAACATTTTCCCTGCAGCCGGGTTAAATAAAATCAGCTGTTCAGCTTAATGCAAGTTTAAAAGCTGCCGCTGTCTTTCCCTTAGATCAAGTACTGTTTGAAACCTGCCGTAAGCCGGGTCCAGGTTACGGTTACGTCCAGAGCCCAGGACCAGTCCCTCACCCGGCTGGTTATGATCATCCGAGCCGTTGGTCAGGATCAGTTCAGGCCTATTGGGAAACCGTTTGTGATACGCTGCTGCCATTCCGGCAAACACCCGGGTGTGGTGCTTCCCTGTTTCCGGACAGATACTGTTGCGCCAGCCGTCTACCTCCAGACACTGCAGGCCGGCTCTGCCCAGTTCCCTGATAATTTCATACAGGACCGCATTACCCAGCCCCTCTTTTTTACGCAGTTCTGTCGGATGGGAGATGCCGGGCAAACCTCCCCACTGCCGTACCATTCTCACGATCCCTACCGGTGACAAGTCCAGGCCGGTCTCCAGCGGCACATTAAGCTGGTCATCCCTGGTAGTATACCGGGCCTGAAAATCTTTCACGTCCGCGGCAATCCCCTTTTTCTGGAGAGAGACGCCGTATTTTTGCCACATAATCACGGAGATATCCCCTTTGGTAGAAACTCCGTGCCGTACATAGCGCCGGATATCTTCCCCGGTGATCGCTGCAGTCAAACCGTGGACAGCCATACACTCCGGCACCCGGCTGATCATCTGCTTCAGTTGTTTTTGTTTGGCTTTTTTAAGGGGAAGGATAAACTCACGGCCGCCGTCCTGCGTGAGCCATTTTAAAAAATGATCTTTATCCGGCCAGAAAGCAATAATCTCAATCCCGGGACGGTTTGTGTAGAATTCAATACCGGGCACAACTTCAATATTTAAAATTTCACCGGCCCGGAGTGCTTCCGGATAGCCGTCAAAATTGTCATGATCAGTCAGGCTTATCGCTTTCATTTGCCGCTGGCGCGCTTCAAAAACGCGGCCGCTTGGTGAATGATAACCGTCAGAATAAAAACTGTGGATATGAAGATCGATTTCACAGACCGCTTTTTCCAGAGGAGGGATAAAATCCTTAAGAAAGGCAGCACTGGCCAGCCGCTGCTCCGGCGTGGTTTCAGGATTATTCAGGTTTTTTAAATGATATTCCTTATCCACCGGCAAAAACCTGCCGGCCGGCCTCACTGAACGCCTTGATCCTCGACTCCAGGTCAGGGTAGAGCTTTTCCGTTTCCGGACTGAAAAGAGTGCGGCCGGGCTGCGCAGCACCCTGCTGTTCACTGCCGATCAGAGCCCAGGCTGCGTCAAAGAGATTGGCAAAACGTTTCTGTTTAAGCGCTTCACAGATAAAGGACTGGCGCGGCGAGTTGATATCCTCACCGCTTATCTCCATAAACCCGTACGCACGGCAAAGCCTGGTAAGTCTTTTCAGCTGTGCAGTTGTATTGCGCGAGGGCATGTAGGTAACTGCCTTAAAGCCGAGTTTTTTGATCTCGGAAAATAAAAGCTCCAGGTAACTGTCTTCAAACTGCTGGGCTTTTTTATCACCGGTTAAAGAATCAGTCACGTCTCCCAGATAGGCATAAGCGCTGACCGCGCCGGTTTGCGCGCAGAGCTCCAGCACCTCTTTAACCGGCGGAGTCTCTTTAGCAGCAGGAATATAAAATGCGGCAACCAGGCAGCTTTTTAAAACCCCGAGCAGATCATATTCATAATAGGGATTATCCGGGGCTTGAAGCAATTCAAGCTGTTTTTGTTTCAAGTTAATGTCAAGTTCCCTTTCCAGAAAAGCGGTAAGCTTTTCCCCTCTGCTGAAACAGGCCACCAGGCGGCAGGCCAGGGCGAAAAGGAGATGGCGTTCGGTAACACTTCCTCCTGCATGCGCCTGGGAAAGGGGCAGAACATCTTTTTCAAAATCAAGCTTCAGCTCCGGCAATACCAGTATCTTGTTCAAATTAGCGGTCATGGCCCGGTTGCGTTCATTGCGTGCCTCCCGCAGCGGTTTAAAAAAAGAGTTGATCCGGGGCAGCGCAGACCGCGGAATGGCATGGATCGCGGTATAGGCAATACCGGGCTGATCCGGGTTGTTAATGGTCTTGTCCGCGAGCGCACTCCTCTGCATGGAACAGCGGCATTCCATACCAACCGTCACCGGCATTTTTAACAGATTGCTTCCTTTGAGAAACTCTTCCGCGCCCGCAACTGAATCATGATCCATAATTCCGGCTGTTTCCAAACCGGCCTGATAAGCCTTCCACAAGGCCAGACAGGGAGAATAGGGAGAAAACGAGTAACTGGTATGAATATGGTTGTTAACATTGCGGACCTTGACCGGAGCTGGAATGCTCCCCTGTTTAAGCATAGCGCCAAGCGTTTCTAAAGCCTGCAGCCGGGTATGCTTTCGGGGCGCATTCAGTTGCGCTTCCAGCTCCTTTTGCTTTAAAGTGTCCATTGTATTCGGTTATTTCAGCATGTTCTGACCGCCGGTAACCGGTACTGCCTGGCCGGTTTCATAAGTCTGATCCATAATGTATAAAACCGCTTTCATGACATCAGTAACTTCACATCCCCGGCCGGCCGGCACCTGCTTTGCATAATGGTTTTTTATATCATTAATTGTCTTAGCTCCCGGCACCTTGCCGGCGCGCAAATATTGCACAAACAGGCCTTTTTCCGGATCTGACCAGAGCGGTCCGTTGAAAAAGTTACCCGGGCAGACAGAATTAACTTTGATCTTATAAGGCATTAACTCAAGCGCAAAAGACTGGGTCAGCCCCAAACCGCCGAACTTGCTGCCGGCATAAGCAAAATTTTTATTACTGCCTTTAAGTCCGGATTTGGAATTGATCTGAATAATATCGGTAAAATAATCATTTTTACAGGCATGCTGCTGTTTCAAAACCGCAGCTGCGTATTTGGCACATAAAAAATAGGCGCTGTAGTTTACCTCTGTCATAAGTCGGAATACTGAATCATTCATCTGTTCCAGACTGCCGGCTTTAAGAATACCCGCATTACTGATAAAGACATCCAGCCCGCCCAGCTCCAGAACAGTCTGTTCCAGCAGGTGTTTAACCGATTTTTTCCGGGCAACATCGGTTTTTACAAAGAGGACGCAATTTTTAGCTGTTTGCCGGTTAAGCTCAGCTGCTTTTCGTCTGCCTGCCCTGCTGTCCAGGTCAGCTATCACTACATTGGCTCCCTTGCGCACAAACTGTTCAGCCAGGCCTGCGCCGAAACCGCGGGCGCCGCCGGTAATAACTACTATCTTGTCTGCTGCCAGCCGGGAAGAGCTCCTGCCGGCTGCCACCTGGCGGCGGTAGTTTTCCGCTTCCCAGTTTTTGATAAAATCCACTGCCGCAGCAGACATGGGCCGGGGACCGCCGAAATTACGGCTGTAATAAGCTATTTTCATTACATCTTCCATAATGTCCAGCAGCGTATCAGCGTTTTTATAGTTTTCCTCCACAGCGATAATACCAATCTCCGGTATAATTACTATACGGGGATCATAACCGTAACTGCGGCGGTATTCAGCAAGTCCCTTTTTAAACGCAGACACTATTGCCGCAGCCGTACCGCTGCAGTTTACATAAAGGGGATTGGCGCGGCAATATACAATGTTGTCCGGGGTAAAGGGCCGGGATACAGCCGCGAAATTTTTACGTCCGGCAGCAAAATGTTTAATAAGGGTGTTATACCGTACACGGCAGATCCGGCCTTTGTCATCTGTAAGCAGCATCCGTACAGCAGGCAGCACACCGGATGCCTTGGCAGCTACCGCTGTTTTTTTTACCTGCAGGCTGTTTTTTATCTTTTGCTGTACAGCTTTCATACAGCGCTGATAGATCCTTTTTACAGAGGCTATAGTATCAGCAGCTACAAAGATACCATGATTTTGTAATAGTATAATCTGCGGGTCTTTTTTATGCTGCCTGCGGTAAACAGAGAGCTGTTTTTCCGCCTCTTTATATAAAATATAGCCCGGATCAGTATATTTTATAAATAAAACATCTTTTCCAAAAACCTGCCGGTACTGCTTGGGAGCGTGCTTGCTGCAGGTAAAAGCGTTTATCAAAGCAGGATGCGTATGGACCACATAATGATAATCAAGCAGAGCATGCAGAGAAGCCTCTACTGAAGGCCGGATATTGTTTTCCGGATGCAGGCTGCTTTGAAGCAGATCCTGTTTGACCGCAGCTTCTCTGGCCGCCGGTTCGGAACTGTATTTTTTTACGGACATGGCAGCCAGCGCAGCACGTTTTAAAACAGCAAAACCTGTTTCGGTTATATCCGCCAGACTAACACCGCTGGCTTTTACCCACATATACTCTTTGTTTTTATATGAAGTGTTGCCTCCGCCGGCAATAATATAATTTTTATTGCGGCCGTAATAATGCGATACGGCAATCAGGTCTTTAATTGCCTGTTTCATTGTCTCCTCCTGCACTGTAATTTTTACCTGCAGCAGAACCCATATCCCGGGCCAGCTGTATATAGAGCTCGCTGTTTTTTCTGACTCGGTCCACAGCTTGGTCAGAGACTGTTTTCACTGCCCGGGCCGGGCTGCCCAGTATAAGACTGCGGGGAGGAAACTGCTTACCCTCAGTAATCAAAGCACCGGCACCGACAATACTTTCCCGGCCGATAACCGCATTATTAAGCACAGTAGCGCCCATACCGATCATACACCCGTCTTCCACAGTACAGCCGTGCAGGATGACCCCATGTCCCAAAGTAACCATCCGGCCGACTTTTACCGGCGCGCCATGATCAACGTGTAAAGCACACTGTTCCTGGACATTGGTACCGCTATCTATTATTACCGGTTCCAGGTCGGCGCGCAGGGTTGCCTGATGCCACACAGAGACTGACTCTGCCAGCACTACATCCCCGGTAATGTCAGCACTGGGAGCTATAAAAAGAGCCCTGCTTATATCCGGCTTTTTATCTTTATAATTATATAGCATTGCCGGTCAGCTTATTTCCTTGAGAAACGCTTCCGCTTCCCGGACCACGTTTTCAGGTATATACCCCAGTTTTTCATCCAGAACAGCAGCCGGAGCTGAGTAGCCAAAGTGATCCAGTCCGATAACTTTTCCTTTCGGACCGCTAAGTTCCTGCAGAGTGCAGGGCAAACCCGCAGTTAAACCCAGGACCGGAACATCTGGGGGCAGAATACTTTGCTGGTAGCTCTTATCCTGATTACGGAAAAGGCCTTCTGATATAGCGGCAACTACACGTACTTTTTTACCCTTTTGCTCCAGCTGAACAGCGGCGGCATATAAAGTTGATACTTCCGAACCATTACCCAGTAAAATAATATGCGGTGTTCCGTCACACTCTTTAACAATGTAGGCCCCTTTTTCCGCCTGCTGGGCATCATTGTAACGGGAACTGCCTGTTGCCGGCAGATCCTGAATAGTTTGCCGGGATAAAATAAGAGCTGTGGGAGTAGTTGTGTTTTCCATGGCCATTTTCCAGGCAACTGTAGTCTCCTGGGCATCTGCAGGCCGCAGCACCAGCATACTGTTATTACCGCTATGATTTTTTAATTTTTCCATCAAGCGTATCTGCGCCTCCTGTTCTACCGGCTGATGCGTAGGTCCGTCTTCCCCCACGCGGAAAGCGTCATGGGTCCAGATAAATTTTACCGGCAGCTGCTGCAGGGCAGTGAGTCTTACCGCAGGCTTCATAAAATCGGAAAATACAAAAAAGGTAGCACAAGCCGGTATAACACCGCCATGTAAAGCCAAACCGTTACAAATCGCCGCCATAGTAAGTTCCGACACTCCGGCCTGCAAAAAAGCCCCGCTAAAATCACCTTTGCTGAACGCTTTGCTTTTTTTCAAAAAAGCATTGGTATTATCACTGTTGGACAGATCTGCAGAGGCTACTATCATATTTTCCGCA
>CAZFAK010000105.1:0-9521 GCA_964517045.1 uncultured Spirochaetia bacterium
AAATAATGAAAAAAAAACTTTTCCTGTTCATTATCACTGCTGTTTAGAAGAGTTTAACGTTCCAGTTCCCGTTTGGAAAATGTACCGGCAGCAACAGGGACATCAAGCTGCAGATTCTCCATCTCAAAAAGAGTATAGGAATTATCTCTGGTTTTATCTATCATCTTGATTTTAGTAGGGAAAAACCGGCCTTTCTGTTTGGTGAAATCCAGACAAACCATCTTTTTAAGCAAAGCGCCGGAAAGGGCATAGTAAAAAGCCTGTATAACAACCATTCTTTTTTTATCAACCCAGAGCATCTGTTTGGGGTAGCTGATTTCTTTTACTTTAGCAGTAAGCTCCAGTTTGTAACATTCCCTGTCCTGCAGTTTATCTGTACCCAGCAGTGTAACGTTATACTGGTCCAACAGTTTTTTATTGCGCATGGTATCTTCATAGGAGTAATCACTGCCCATCATACTCTCTCTGAGCATATGCCCGGCTATCCGGGTTGCTTCTTCGGTAAAGGGAGATTTAATCCATAAGGCCTCACCCAGTTTCAGGTATCTCGTACCTTTATCGGAAGCATTGATAAACTCTATCAGATATTTTTCCCTGCCTTTGGCAACTGCTTTAAATTTTTTCACCCGGTCCCGGCGACGGTTATCCCGGTGAATGGTCATAATACCGGTATACTTAATAGTAGTGAAGGTCTCGTTGGCATCCACTTTTTTTATTATCTCCCCGGGGGAAAGATCTGCTGAAAACAGGCCGGCTGTGTTAAATAAGAGCAGCAGGAAAACTGTTTTATAACTTTTGTTTTTCATTATCAACATCATTAAACTCCTTTTACGAATATTGTTTAAATTAAAATACACCTTTTAAAGCCTTAACCGGCTCCAGACGCGCTGCTTTGCTGGAGGGAATAAAAGAAAAAAGGGAAGCTACCACTATACCAAAAAGAAATGAAAAAACAAGCAGGCCGGGGGTAAACTCAAAATAAACAATATCGGTTATGGGAAATCCGCTCATCCCTCCTGAAAACTTGCTGAAATCAATACCGGTAATTGAAAAAATATAAGCCAGGCTGCCGCCGGCCAGAGTACCGCTCAGACTGCCGATAATGCTTATTATAACTGCTTCGTAGAAAAAAAGCTGTATTATCCTGTTTCCCCGCATACCCATAGCTGCAATAGTTCCTATCTCCCGCATGCGTTCATAAACCACCATCATAGTTGTATTTATAATTACCAGGGACGCGAGAAAAAGAAATACAAAGTATATAATCGGTATCAATACATCATACATGGCGAACATTTTACCGTATCGTCCGTTTTCCTGTTTTTCCCAGGGATAAGCCTGAAAAGGGGCTGCCGGGTGCCGCTTTATTTTTTTATTAATAACGGAAGCCAACGGCATACTGTCAGCTGTATCCTTTAAAAAAACTGTCAGCTCCATTACGGAAAAGGGCATTTTTAAAAAGCGGGCTGCTGTGGAAAGCGGTATATAAAAATATATGCTATCATACTCTGCCACACCAAAAGAGACAAGACCGGCAATCTTGAAATCCATAAGGGTTAAACCCTCATGGGCGTCTTTAGCCATAAGCGTTATCTTGTCGCCTGTTTGCAGATCAAGCTCATAAGCCAGGCCTGCACTCATAACCATTTCCTGCGCAACAGTATCAGGGTTAAAATTACGGAACATCCGTCCTTTTATAATATTATCCGCCAGCGGCAGAACATTTTTTTCCCGCTCCGCATCAAGGGCAAAACCGTTAATATATTTCATTTTTCCTTTCATATTAACCATACCTATAAATTTGGTACGCGGCAGGACAGTTTTAACTCCGGCTACCGTTTTTACGGTCTGCATTACCTCCCGGTAATCATTACTGTAGCCGTAAATATTAAGATCAAGCGGCATAAGTTTTTGTTCTTTTAAATAATTTTTATTAAGGATCTTGATATGACCTGTCTGAAACCGGAAAACATTGGATTTCATACTGCCTAGAAGACCCTCTACATAAGACTGGGCAAAACAGACAATCATAACTGCCAGCATTATAGCAATAACAGAGAGCGCTGTACGCCGTTTATTTCTGGTTATATTACGCCAGGCCATTTTAAAAATATATTTATTTATAAGCATGCCTTCCCCTTAAACTTCCCGCACTGCGGTTGTAATCGGCATCCTGACCGCTTTGCGCGCCGGTATGATGCTTACCAAAGCCGCGCATAAAGTACTGAATATTAAAGCAGTGAACATCATTTTTACATTCCATACACCGTGAAAAACCATGCCGGTACGGTAGCCGAATTCAACCCCGGCAAACTGCTCCGAAAAATCAATACCGTAATAGATAAGATGAACGTTAAGCAGAATACCGGTAATAATACCTGCTGCAGAACCAATAAGACCGATACCGATTGCTTCCAGGATAAAAGTCAGGATAATACTGCCGTCATGCATGCCGAGAGCCCGCAGCATACCAATTTCCCTTACCCTTTCAAAAACAGCCATTAACATTGTATTTATAATACCTACAGCTACAATAATAAAAATTAAAAATATTATAGCCCTGGTACCCCCTTTTTTGGTCCGGGCCAATGTAAAATAATCGTGCCCAAGTTCCTGCCAGGTTTTAAACTGGTAACCGCTTCCCAGCCTGGTTTTAACTGTTTGGCGCATTCCGGATAGATAGGGCTGATTTCTGTCATCAGGGGTTTTAAAAGCTATCTCCCCGGCGCGGCCTTCAGCCTGCAGTTGTTTCTCCGCCAGGCTGTAGGGGATAAAGAGGTAATGCAGCTGCACGCGGGGATCAGGTACTTCAAAAATACCGGTTACTCTCAGACGCAGCAGCTGCCGGGTATCATAGGGTGTACGGGTCATAACCGAGATAACATCTCCCAGTTCAGCTCCCAGTTCCTTTACCGCAGCACTACTGATCATGACGCCTCTTGTATTAGAGTGCATATAAGAACCGGACACCATATAATCCCGCAGATCAAATACTGATCCGAATTGGGCCGGCGGTACGGCGGAAACTATATAGGGCAGTCCGTAACCGCGGTTATGACTGACAAAACTTCTGAAATTAATTCTTTTACAGGCCTGCAGTTTACGCTTGCGGCTGATTTCCAAAATTTCTGCCACATTACTCCGGGCAATAAGAGAGTCCAGAGGAAAATTATTACGGTCTTTCTGATACTCTTCTGTGGCTATGATAAAATTGCCGTATTCATGCCGTTTTAGATTGCGTTGCGATTCTTCATCTGCCCACCGCAGCATACTGTCCATCCAGATAAGCAAAGCCACGCCTACACTGATAGCAATACAGGTAATAAAAGTTCGTTTTTTATGGCGGAAAAGATTTTTAAAAGCCAGCTGTAATACAAATTTCATAATCAACCCCCGGCTTTAAAATTATCATTTCTTATTTTCCCGTCTTGGAGTTCAATTATACGGCGGCCATGTTTCATTACCATAGGGTCATGGGTGGAAAATATAAAAGTTATCTGCTTGTTCCGGTTTAACTTCTGCATCAGATGCATAATCTCTTCTCCCAAAGCAGAATCAAGATTAGCTGTGGGTTCATCTGCCAGAACCAAAGCCGGTTCTTTTACAATAGCGCGCGCAACTGCTATACGCTGCTGCTGGCCGCCGGAAAGCTCTGCCGGTTTTCTGTTTTCCATCCCTTTTAAACCTACTTCAGCCAGGATAGTCATTGTTTTTTGGTGCTCTTCTGCGGCAGATAAATTACCTTTTAAGGAAAGTCCGAAATTTATATTTTCATAAGCTGTCAGTACCGGTATAAGATTAAAACTTTGAAAAACAAAACCTATATTATCTCTTCTTAAATCAGCCAGTTCATTTTTGCCCTGCTCTTTTACAAGTTTATCCCTTATATATACTTCGCCTGCTGTAGGCGTATCAAGGCAGCCGATAAGATTTAAAAGGGTTGATTTACCGCTGCCCGAAGGTCCTACTATAGAAAGAAATTCACCGGATTCAATAGCAAGGCTTAACCCGCGCAAAGCTTTTACTGTAGTTTTGCCGGTCTGATAATCTTTGTGCAGATTTTTACATTGTATAACCGCCATAGATAACTCCTGTAGTTTTATTATTGTTCCGGGGCATTGCTGTTCTGCTGCGGAGACATACCCTGGGTTTTGGCAATGGCTGCAGCAACCCCTTTATTCATCAGATGAGGCACCTCTGAAGGAACCATAATCATTGAACCCTCTTTTTTAAGTGTTTCCATTAATATATTCAAAGAACGCAGTGTCATAGCTTTGTCTTTATCTGTGTATTGTTCTGCAGCTCTGGCATAGATCCCGGCTATTTCCTCCTCTGCTTTACTAAGTATTATCCGGGCCTTCTTTTCTCTCTCAGCCTGGGCTTCCTTACTCATAACATCCTCGAGCTCCGGCGGGATAATAATATCTTTGATATCAACTGACAGAGATGTAATTCCCCAGGGATTGGTTTTATGGTCCAGTATCTGCTGCAGCTCCCGGCCAACACCTTCCCGGTCAGTAAGCACTTTGGAAAGGTTATTACGGCCGATAATATCACGCAAAGCAGTCTTGGCACTTAACGGTACGGCAAATTCATAATTTTCTACTTCCAGTTTGGCTTTGCCCGCATCCCAGATCATCCAGAAGATAATCGCATCCACATAAACCGGCACTGCATCTTTGGTTAAAACTTTTTCCGCGGAAAAATCAGTTACTATAATCCGGCAATCCAGATACTCAATAATAGTGTCTATAACCGGAATAACAAAAAAGATACCCGGCCCTTTGGTTTTATAAAACTTGCCCAGCCTTAATACCGGGACCCTTTCCCATTCAAAAGCAATCCTGATACAGATACCAGTCAGCAAAAGTAAAACCGGTACTGAAAATGAAAAAAAAGGCGGTATGGCTGCTGTTTTATGGAATAACAGAAAGAAACCCATACTTAGAAACAGCAATAAAATATTTAAGCCATAACGTTTAAAACCAAAAATTTTTTTGGTAAACTTCCAACAGAAACCGGCGGTTTCATTGGTATCCATTTGTTTTTTATTCATTTTTTGTTCCTTGTTTTCTTTGCGCTATAATCTTTTCCAGTAAAGTCATAACCTTGTCTGTGGAGATGCCGAGTGAGCTGATATTATCCAGAAAAGATGTACATAAATGCTCAATCATCTGTTCCTGCTTAGCAGGATCCACTTCGGGTTTTTTATGGGTGATAAAAGTTCCGGTACCCTGCTGTGTGGTAACTATGCCCTTGTACTCCAGTTCATTATAGGCTTTGACCACAGTATTTAAGTTTACCTCCAGATCCACGGCAGCCTTGCGTACAGTAGGCAGTTGTTCACCGGGTTTTAAAATATTGTTTATAACACTGTAAGTAATATGATCAATAATCTGCCGGTAATACGGTACCCCGCTGGAATTATTTAATTTAAATTTAAAACTCACTGCTTAACCTGTCCGCAAGCTATTGTACCATAAATACATAACAATATAACTATATAACAAGAATATATTTTTGTCAAGTGTTTTTTTAATTTTTTTGCTTTTTTTTATTTTTATTGGCAATAGTGCCGGCGGAACAGCTCTTGCCCGGCAAACCGTAAAAATTAAATCTATGGTAGAATACACGTAATATAAGCAAGATAATCCTTATGCTGAAACTAATGCTTTACGGGTTACACCGTACCGGTACTAATTACGCACAAAAAATAATAGAAAAAAATTTCAGTGATATTAATTTTCTCAATGACGGTTATGCCCGTTCTCTGCCTGTACATAAACACTTCCGGTTGTACAAGGAGCAGTATTACATACCTGAACCCTGTTATTTTAATAATTTCCACTATTCCTCTCTCGCGGAACTGGAGGAACATATTACCCGCTTAACCAATGCCCGGCATGTTAATTTTATCGTAACTGTCAGAAACCCCTTTAGCTGGTATTTGAGTTACTGTAAAATGGCCCGGCGCTATGCCCGCTGGTGGCGCAAAAATAAATGGATAAATTTTCAAAAAAACCGTCTTAACCCTCACTATATGATTGATTACAACCTGTTTTACAGTAAATGGACAGATTTTTACCGGCATAATCCTGACAGAATATTTCTTATAAGACAGGAGGATATTCTGCAGGATATGAAAATGATTATGAATCGGTTAAAAGACAAATTCAACTTAAAATTAAAACCGCATAAAAAAAAGGGTTTTAAAGACACAAAAAAAGTTTATATGAGCAAACAGTTCACGGAAAAAAAAAGATCTGCTTACTTAAGTAAAACCTTTTTAAATAAATACAGCAAACAGGATTTAATGATTTTAAACGAACATCTGAACCAGGCTATGCTTAAGCAGCTGGGTTATACTCTCAACCTGGATAAAATACTCTAAATTAACAATGACAATACTAAACGCAGCTGTAAAAAGATTAATCACACCTTTTAAAAATCTTGCCGGGCAGACCAGTTTAACCACAGCTCTTACAGCAGCAAGCCTTCTGGCTGCAATGTTTTTTGTTTTTCTTTCCATAAGTCTGCTTCAGATTTTTTTCGGCATAGTAATTTTATTGCAGTTATACTCAGCTTTTAAAAAAAACACCTTCAAAGATATGATCTCTTCTCCTTTCTTTTATATAAGCATGCTGCATGCTCTCTGGGCCATGGTTATAATGACCTGTTACAGGCTGTGGCCGGATTTTGATTATGTTACAGAATGGCTTTTTTTTACAATTATTATCGGATTTGTTAAAGCTGTTCCTGTAAAGGAAAGAAAGGCACTGCTTGCCTTCCTGCAAAAATATTTGCTGACTATTTTTTTTTACGGCGGTTTTATCTGGACCGTACCTTTTCTTATTGACTATTTTAAATTTGAAGCGCAGTCCCATGGCCTGTACGGTACTGTTTTTACTACCGGTTTGCTCATGGCCCTTGCCTCTTTTGCAGCGGTTTACTTTTTTATAAAAAAAAAAAATATAACTAAAAAAATACTTTTTTTTGCAGCCGCTGTTTTATTTGTAACTGTTACAATACTCTCCCATAAACGTTCCAATATTGCCGGACAGTTTTTATCCCTGGGCCTGTTTATTATAGTTTTAGCAAATTACCGCTCAACTTTTTTTAACTTATTATGCCGCAGCAAAAAAATCCTTATGGTCGGGTTTATCACTTTAATTGCGGCAACTGCTTTAATATTATTTAAAAGCAATACGGTTAAACAAGTACAAAACACCTTTACCAAAGGAACCGCAGAATATACCCGCTTAAACGCTCTAAGCTCAAAGCGTTTGGAAAAAGGATGGGCCGCGGTAAATGTTATTTACAAAGCACTGCAAAAGGGTGACTGGCTGCAGGCAACAGCCGGTTTTGGTTTTGAAACACTTGACGAAAACGCAGCCAAATATGCTGTCTACAAACAAAAAAACGGAAAAGATTACCGGCAAAAAATACATCTGGGAAGCTGTGAAGCTGTGGTGCCGCTTAACGAACTTTACAATTGGGGAATTCCCGGACTGCTTTTTACGCTTGCTTTTTATTTTCTCTGTTTTAAACTTTATTATCAGCTCAGCCGGGTGCAGAACTTCTCCCTGTTTTATATTTTACTTATGAACATGGTAATCGTGAACTTGATTTACCGTTTTTTCACCTGGTTTCATGTCTCTAAAAATGTTTTTTTTCTGGTATTAATAGCTTTGGCTGAAGAATATTTAAGACAACAAAAAACAAAAGCAAACAGTTAGCTTTTTTCAGACCATACGGGCCAGTTTCTCTGTACGGGCCGTTTCCGCCACAGCCCGGGCTACAGCAGGAACAACATTCCGGTTGAAAACATCCGGAATAATATAATCAGACCGCAGTTCCCTATCTGCTACACATTTACTTATAGCTTCAGCAGCGGCCATCTTCATTTTTTCACTGATTTTACGGGCTTTAACCTGTAAAGCGCCCTTAAAAAGTCCGGGAAAACACAAAACATTATTAAGCTGATTGGGATAATCACTTCTGCCAGTGGCAATAATTTCCGCATAGGGCCGGGCTTCCTCCGGCATTATTTCCGGAACCGGATTGGACATGGCAAATATCATCGGATTTTTCCGCATTAGTTTCAGGTCTTCACCATGAAGCAAATCAGGACCGGAGAGTCCCACAAACAGGTCAGCCCCTGACAAAGCTTTAAACAGATCTCCTTTAATATTATCCGGGTTAGTCATAGCCGCGTAACGCTCTTTGACCTCATTCATGCCAGGACGGCCTTTGTATAAAATTCCCTTCCGGTCACAGCCGATAATATTTTCAACCCCGAGTTTTATAAGCATGGCTGTACATGAAGTGCCGGCAGCACCCACTCCGCATACTACAGCCTTTAAATTTTGCGGTTTTTTGCCGTTAATTCTTAAGGCATTTAAAACTCCGGCAGTTAAAACAACTGCCGTACCATGCTGATCATCATGAAAAACCGGTATATCCAGTTCCTCTATAAGAGCCTTTTCAATAGCAAAACAGCGGGGTGCTGCTATATCTTCGAGATTTATACCGCCGAAACCCGGTGCAATATGCCGTACGGCCGCGATTATAGCGTCCGGGTCTTTGGTATCAAGACAAACCGGAAAAGCATTCAGGCCGGCAAATTCATGAAAAAGCTGTGCTTTGCCTTCCATAACCGGCATAGCAGCTTCCGGACCGATATCCCCCAGGCCCAGTACTGCTGTACCGTCACTTACTACAGCGACCGTATTATTTTTGATCGTGTATTTGTATACATGACGCGGATTATCCTTGATGTCCATACATACCCGGGCTACACCCGGAGTATAGGCCCGGGAAAGGTCAGAAGCGTTACATAATGGGCTTTTGCTTTCCGTAATCAGTTTTCCCTCTTCATGCAGTTTGAAAGTAACATCCCAGACAGCAATGATTCTAATATCAGCAGCAGCCACCCGTTTTTGCAGTTGAGCAGCATGGACCGGGCCGCTGTTATCAACCTCGTATATGCAAGTACCGTCCTGCTTTTCCGTAATATTACTGATAAAGCCTCCGGCTTTTGCAATAACATCTTTAAAAACTTTGAGATCACTTTGGCCCGCATCAACATTAAAAGCAAGTGAGTACTGGGCGCTGTTGGGAAGTTTTTTCATTTATTATCCCTTAATAAAATACTAGTGTAAAAAAGGAACTGTTATACTGGCTTGCGGTAAAAACAGCATTTTAGCATTATTTCCCATAATATGCACAGCTTTATCAATTGCCTGCTGCAGATTACAGACCGGTTTCATAAAAACATCTGCCAGAACATTATGCGGTAAACTGGTATAAGCCCAGATATCAGCATACCGGGCCAGACGGGCTATCTTTACACTGTTATGGTAGCCCAGCTTATAAACACTGCTTTGTTCCAGCTCTGCCAGTACTGCCTCCGGGGTTGCATAACGCTGCAATAATTTAAAAAAACTCTCTGCTCCGATACCGTCTCTGCAGGCAGAGATTAAAATTATGATACCGCCCTTTTTCAGAACCTGCATGCCATG
>CAZFAK010000106.1:0-9463 GCA_964517045.1 uncultured Spirochaetia bacterium
GCCAGCTGGACGACCTTCATCCTGGGCACAGCGGGAACCGCGTTGCTCGCGACTTTGGTGTTCAAGTTCTACGAGGACCCCATGCGCGAATTGCTGCGCGGCACGGCGCTCAGGCTCGAGCAGCGCTTTCTCGGCACGGCGAGAGCCTAGAGCAGCGCAGTCCGCGCCGATCAGCCAAACCGCAAGGTGCGGGTCCGGAAAGATGGAAGAAAATGGCTCCCCGAGTTGGATTCGAACCAACGACCAAGTGATTAACAGTCACCTACTCTACCGCTGAGCTATCGAGGAATATATAACAACAATAATAATATCTATTCTCGCAAAAGTCAACTTCTGCAGGTGACTGTTCAGTCACCTACGCCGGGCACGATGCCCAAGTGCCGCTGCCGCGCCAGGAGGGCGCAATCTGCAGCGGCCTCTACCGCTGAGCTATCGAGGAATATATACAATAACAAATAATAATATCTGTTTACTTGAATATATACAAGTAAATCAGACGATAATTTTATAATGATTGAAAAATATTGTCAATATAACTGCGGTCCTAAAAGATCATCTCCTTTCCCTCAACAATCGGATCAGTATACTCCTGCAGCTTTATACGAAACAGATCATGCTTGATATAATCAGGTGTTATATAAGTTACCTGAAAATTAGCCCGGCGGCCGCCGAAAACTACTGAAGCAACATTTATCTGAATAAAGATATCATAATGATTATGGCCGCTCTGCTTGCGGTAGTTATGCTCAAAGGTCATAATTTCTTTATAAGTATACTTGTCAATATTGCGGTGATGCTTATAAGTGTAGCTTCCGTAACGGTCATATATCTGGTCTGTGTAATATTCATAGGCTGCGTTGTTGATGAAATGAAACTGGGCATTAGTTGTCTCACCAGGTGAAAAATTTTTATAAGTAGCCACAACAGCAAACAGTTTATAAACTCTTTTTTTATAGTTATAAAAAACAAACTTATGCTGCCATTTGGGATATTTTTTATTTTCTTTACCTGCCGGGCATTCAATAACTATATAGTTTTCCGTATCACGTTGTCTTAGATGCGATACCTGGTACGGTTTCAGTTTTTTCAGAGCATGGATATTGGTTGTAAAAG
Source organism: uncultured Spirochaetia bacterium (assembly GCA_964517045.1). Taxonomy (GTDB): domain Bacteria; phylum Spirochaetota; class UBA12135; order COTS27; family CAZFAK01; genus CAZFAK01. Next base: position 1,114 of record CAZFAK010000106.1, read on the forward strand.
AGAGATTGTAGAAAACATTGGCGCCGGACATATAGAAAATAAATTCCTGTTTGACATCAAAATAGTTATACAGGTCATTGGTATACTGAATAATGCTGTCCGGACCGGCAGCATAGTTGTCTTTGAGAATTTGTTCCCTTACTTTATCAACTGTAGAATAAAAACGAAAATTATCAAAACCCGGCAGATAGGGAAAAACCCTGGTTATCTTGTACTCTTCCTGGGTTTGCCAGTCAGTGGAATAAAAACGGGGCCTTTTAAGAGGATATACCCATAAAGAGCTTAAAACAGCTAGCAGTAAAAGAGTTTTAGTTTTCATAATAATGTTCCTTTCAGCAGTAAAAATAAAAATGACAGGCTGTAAGCCGGATTCTGTTAAAAAAATTCATTTATCTGCTGCAAACATTACTGTATGCAGTCAGGCGATCTACCATCTTATCTTTACTGCCCGGGAACAGCGGTAAAAACCTGATAAGAAATCTGATCTTGCTCCGGACGGGGTTTACCGGCAGTCAGCATTGCTGTCTGACCCGGTAGTCTCTTACACTACCATTTCACCCTTACCGGTTATATTACGCTGTAATATAACCGGCGGTATCTTTCTGTTGCACTTTCCATGCAGCCTTGCGGCTGCTCCGGGTATTACCCGGCGTCCTTCCCGGCAGAGTCCGGACTTTCCTCTTCAGTTATACTGAAGTGAATTTTCACCTGTCAATATGCAGGTATTATAGTCTAAAATATAGCAATTTTCAAGAAATACAGAAAATTTAGCAATAATATTATAATTACAGGTGGAAACTGTTAACATTAAGTCAAAAAAATATCATAATATTATCCGTGATGCAATTCATGGCAATATTTACTTTGATGACCTTGAAAAAAAAATTATAGACAGCCCTATATTCCAGCGCCTGCGCAGAATTTCCCAGCTGGGATTTTTAAAATATGTTTTTCCCTGCTCCAACCACTCCCGTTTCGAACATTCTATAGGAGTTATGCACTTAAGCAGTAAAGTGTTATTATCCCTGCTAAAAAACCAGACCTATATTATTACCAGAAATCCGCTTCCCTTTTCAGCCAACACCAGCCATCCTGTTTATGCTACTGCCCGCCTGCTCAAACCGCTGCAAAGCAAGGCTGTATTTACAAGATTAAGAGTGGCCGGATTACTGCATGACCTGGGCCATGGCCCCTTTTCCCATGCCAGCGAATCCCTTACCCGCAATTGTAATAAAAAGACTTTGCTCAGCCTCAGACATGTGCCCTCTTTTCTGCAGCAGACCCTGCGCTTTAAAGTCGACAATGGTAAAAAAATCTCCCATGAATGGTTTGGTTTAATTCTTGCAGCCGAGTTATTTAAAAAACTCAAGCTGAAAAAAAAAAACCTTTTGCAGGATGTATTGGCCATACTGGATAAGGATATACCCCTGGCTTCCGGATCGGTTTTACAAAAATACAATCTGCGGCCCCTGCTGCATGATATTATTACCAGCGAAATAGATGCGGACCGTATGGATTACCTTTTACGCGATTCCCATTCCAGCGGCGTAAACTACGGCATCTTTGATCTGGAAAGACTTCTGTCAAATATGTGTTTCTACATGCAAAACCATACTCCGCGTATATGCATAAATTACAGCGGGCTGCAGTCTTTTGAAGATTATCTTATAGGCCGCTACCAGATGTACATACAGATCTATACTCACAAAACCAATTCTGCCATGGAAGCCATGCTCAGCCGTGTATGCTCGCTGATTAAATTTAACTATCCGGTTACTATAAAAAACTTTTGCGGTTTTACTGATGATAAACTTTACGAGCTGATAATAAAAGCTCCTTTAAAAAATAATAATTACCGCAAACTGCGGCAAAGATTATGTGATGATCTTTTTAAAAACCGGCGTCCCTGGAAAAAAATTTTTTTAGGTTCCACCTTTGTCCGTCAGAAAGAAAAAAATATTTTTAACAAAATTGTTAAAACTTTAAAAAACAGTATCTACCAGAAGGACTTTCTGACTTTTGAAACTACGCAGCGTCTTACCAGTCTGAAACCGGAAATTTCTACACGTAAACTGGGATTAAAAGTAATACTGAAAAATCTTCTGCATGACACTTATATGCTTGCAGATATATTTAAACACAGCTACCTTATCACTACTTTTCAAAAAAAAATATTTCTCGGACGTATATTTGTCAATCCGGATAAACTGAAAGAGATAAAAACATTTTTAAAAAAGAAACTTAAGCTTTAACTTTGCTTGCTTTTTTTTCTCTGACGGTACTTACGGTACAACCCGATAATATCTTTAACAGGAAGATGCTTATAGGTATGTACACTTTCATAAACATGTTTTTTCATATAAAATTTAAAAAAGTTGGCCGGTACTTTATGTTTACATAAAGTTAAAACATCCCGGGAACTGTCCAGACTGGCATCACGCCAGTAAGTGAGCATTACGTAAAACATATCATGCACATACCACTGCGGGAAAGCGGAAAATTCCCGGCGTAGCTTATCATTAAAAAGACTCTCTACATCCAGTATATCAAACGGTTCAGTCATGACATGGCGCCGCTTACGCCTTTGCACTGTATCATTGGAACGCATGCGGGCTAAGATATTTTCAACTGTAAGCTGGTCGGTTGGGACATTGCTGTAACCTTTTTCCGGCAGGTAGCGCACCCTTTTGCTGAAATCAAAACGCAGCAGTTTGTGCCATAACACCCGCAGCTGATTAAATTTTCGTCCGGCTGCAGAGCGCTTGTGTTCCAGGATATAGGTATTACTCGTATCCTGCTGCAGTCTGGTTTTGGTTATCTCTTCCCCGGGATCAACTGCAGTAAACATCTCTGCTCTGGTTTTGTCGCTTTCCCCGCCTGTAACAATCTGATATACTGCGAGCAGGATTAAAACAATTAAAAAGCCTAAAATAAATAAAGTTTTATTTCCCATATGCCCTACTATAAAAATCGGCTTTTTTTCTATCTTTTAAAGCAGGAAATTTTTGACGCCATTTTACCGCTATCTCTTTTTTTATATCACTGCTGAACATTCCAGCTTGATCCCGGCCGTCATTTGTTATCCTGCCATAGGGTGAAACGAGCACTGACCGGCCCCGGCATTCGGTTTTACTTACTGTTCCGATACAGTTAACACCAGCTACCCAACACTGATTTTCAATAGCGCGGGCCTGTAAAAGCGTCAGCCAGTGTTCTTCCCTGCCGGCAGGCCAGTTCGCCTGTACTGTAAAAAGTTCGGCTCCCAGTGCAGCGCCGGCCCGGTAAAGCTCGGGAAAACGCAGATCATAACAAAGAGTAGGAAAAACAGTTAACCCGCTGATCTCTGCTGTAACAGGTTTTTGGCCGGCAGTAAATTTTTTATGCTCGCCGCCGTAAGAGAAAGGATATATTTTAGTATACTCTGTGACCGGTTTGCCGTCTACGCTGAAAAGAAGACTTAGGTTTTTATATTTTTTAGTCAGTGACGGCGTACAGGAAATACTACTGCCCAGAATATTAACCCGGTACTGTTGACTGAGTCCGCTTAAAAAAACCGCGTCCTCTTTATAAAGGCGGTTATCAGTCAGCCGGGGATCAGCCGTAAAACCGGTAGAAAACATCTCGGGTAAAATAACCAAACTACCGGCAGCAGGGGAAGATGCTGCCATAAGTTCAGCCACCGCGCTTCTGTTCTCGCCGGGCCTGTTTTCCTTAATTTCCAACTGACACAGATAAATTTTCACTGGTGATACTTTGCTTTGGCCCTTTTAAGCCGTTTTTTTTTATTTTTTCTGATCTTTTTTTTCTTTTTATCTTTCTCATCAGTCATGCTTAGTTTTTCCACCAGGCGGCGGCGGGCCAGAAAACGGTTAACCTCTCTGGACCTTTCCCGGCTGCATTTTACCACACAGCCGCTGGCAGGATGTTTTAATATAACACAGGAACTGGTTTTATTAACCTTTTGTCCCCCTTTGCCTCCTGCCCTGACAAACTGCTCTACCAGATCCTTTTCCTCTATCTGACAGGCCTGCATAGCCTCTGCCAGCATACGGTTTTTTTGCGGCGTAACCGGAAAATTATACATAACAGGTACTATTTTACCTGTTTTTTTTCATTATGTAAAGGAGATCCCCCCTAAAAACTACAGTTAACCAATTAATATTGATCATGAATAATTTTAAAAAAGTCAACTGCTCCTGATAAATAAAATTGCTTTTGCAGAATATAGTCAGTCATTGTAAAATTTTTACATTAATATAGTAATTAACCGGAGTCTGTATTGGCAGAAAATATTATTCCCAGGCTTATTGAAGATGAACTGAAAACATCATACCTGACTTATGCCATGAGCGTTATTATATCCCGCGCCCTTCCTGATGTACGGGACGGACTCAAACCGGTACACCGCCGGATTCTCTATTCCATGTACCGCCAGGGCAACACCTACAATAAACACTACCGAAAATGCGCTAAAACAGTAGGCGATGTACTGGGAAATTTTCATCCTCACGGAGATCAGGCAGTTTACGACGCTCTGGTAAGAATGGCCCAGCCTTTTTCCATGCGCTATCCCCTGATAGACGGACAGGGTAATTTCGGCTCGATTGACGGTGACGGAGCAGCTGCTATGCGCTATACCGAAGCCAGGATGAACCGTCTCGCTGACGAGATGCTTAAAGATATCCAAAAAGAAACGATTGACTACCAGAACAACTTTGACGAAAGTACCAAAGAACCGGTAGTTCTTCCTGCTGCCCTGCCTGCCCTGCTGGTAAACGGCGCATCCGGTATAGCTGTAGGTATGGCTACCAATATGCCGCCCCATAACATGCGTGAAGTAACCGCAGCTATTATACACTACATTGACCACCGGGAATGTTCGGTTTGGGATCTTATGCAGCATATCAAGGGACCTGATTTCCCGCTGGGCGGCGCCATATACAATACTGACGGCATAAAAAAAGCTTATAAAACCGGTAAAGGTATTTTTCGTATCAGAGGTAAAGTCAACATTGAAAAATTTAAAAAAGGCAGGGAAGCCATTATTATTACGGAAATACCTTATCTAGTTAATAAAGCGGAAATGATAAAAAAAATGGCCCGTCTTGTTAAAAACGAAACACTTAAAGGCATAGCAGCCATACGCGACGAGTCAGACAAAGAGGGTATCAGAGTAGTAATAGAACTGAAAAAAGCTATTAATACCCAGACTACACTGAATCAGTTATATAAGCATACCCAGTTAGAAGACAGTTTCGGCATAAACAATATAGCCCTGGTCAACGGTGTTCCCAAAATGCTCAACCTCAAAGATATTATTGTCTGTTTTGTCAAACACCGTTTTGAGGTAACAACCCGCCGCGTACAATTTGATCTTAAAAAGGCACAAGCCAGGGAGCACATTGTCGCCGGTCTTATAAAAGCTGTAGCCAACATAGATGAGGTTATTAAAATAATTAAAGGAAGTCAAACCGTTGACAAAGCACGCAGCCGTCTCATGCAGCAGTTTTCTTTCTCAGAAAAACAGGCTCAGGCTATTCTGGATATGCGCCTTAGCAGACTGGTAGCTCTGGAAATTGAAAAACTGAACCGGGAATTTAAAGAATTAAAAAAACTGATCAGCGAACTGCAGGCTATACTTGCTGATCCGAAAAAAGTTTATGACCTTATCAAAGAGGAACTAACCGAGATTAATAAAAAATTCGGAGATGAACGGCGGACCGAAATTACACATAAAGAGTTGAATGAACTCAACGCAGAAGCATATATTCAAAAAACAAATACTGTTATATCACTGACCAAATCCGGTTATATAAAACGAATTGCATCACGTTCCTATAAACAGCAAAAACGCGGCGGCGTAGGCGTAAGAGGCAGCGCCCATAAAAATGATAAAGATATTATCAATATGCTTTTTACAGCTACAACGCATGATACTGTTATGTTCTTTACTAACCGCGGTAAGGCCTATTATTTAAAAACCCATGAGATGCCGGCAGGCTCCCGTATTGCCAGGGGATCCCACATAAAAATGTACCTTAATCTTGCTGCCGGCGAAGAAATACAAAGCTACCTTGTTTTTAATACATTTGAAGAAGCAGGTGCTGTGATCATTGCCACAGCCCAGGGAATAATTAAAAAAACCAAAATAAAAGAGTTTATTAATGCCAAAAAAAGAGGCATCCAGGCTGTAAATTTAAAAAACAATGACACACTTATTGGCACTACCCAGATTCTGGGCAATGAAGATATTATTCTCGCAACCAGAAAAGGGCTGGCCCTGCGCACCCATGAATCCAATATCCGCTTTATGGGACGAACTGCAGCAGGAGTCCGCGGTATAAGCATCAGACCAGGTGACGAAGTTGTGGGCCTAACCAAAGTAGAGCCTGATCATAATATGCTCGTAGTTACGGAAAACGGCTGCGGGAAAAAACTCGCTTTTTCCGAGTTTTCACCCAAAGGCCGGGGCGGCAAAGGCCAGATCTATTTAAAAACCAATGAAAAATCAGGTGATATAGCAACTATAAATACTGTAACTGACAAAGATAATGTTTTAATTATCTCTTCTGCCGGTAATATTATACGCCTTGATATAAACAATATATCCCTTTTAGGCAGGCCCGCCAAAGGCCCGCGTCTGGCTAATGTATCTCCGCCTGATTTTGTAGTAGACGCTGCCATTATTCGGCCGCTGCATCTTGACAGCTAAGGCAGCCCGGCTATCTCCTTTTTATAGGCACTGAAAAACTCTTGCGCTCTTTTATTGTCTGCCGCAGCTTTTTTAAAATATGAATTCTGTTTATTACTATCCTTTTTATAATACCGCATCAGTTTCCGGCAGCAGGCTGTCTGAACCTTGTTAGCCTTAATAAAAAGTTCTGTCATGCGCTGCAGCCGGGGCACTGTTTCCAGTTGCTCCAGTGCAGACTGTACAGATAAAAGTTTAGGCATGTAATAATATTTTATTTTACGATGAAACAGTTTTGCTTGCTCTGTGTCAGCTGTCGCCGGCGATGTAAGCGAGCTGTTGATTTCCTGCACCAGTCTCTGCCATTTCTTAATTACAGGTTTGACCTGCTTCTGATATAAAATAATATCAGGCAAAGCTACTTTAGTAGAACAGGATCCGCAGCTTATACAAAACAAAAACAGAGTTATAAAACGCAGCATTGAAAATTATGCAAACCCCAGTACATGGCGCATGGAATAGAGCGCCGGAGGCTTGTCTGTCAGCCATAAGGCGGCCTGTACGACTCCGCTGGTAAAAGCGCGGCGGTTAAGAGCGCTGTGATTTATCTCTATCTTTTCATCCTTTCCTGCCAGTATGACTTGATGTTCACCAATAATACCACCGGCCCGTACTGCCGCAATGCCTATCTCAGCCTGCGGACCGCCGCGTTTGACATTGCTGCCGCAACGGCCCTGATTGACCGTTTTTTCATATTGCAGATTGCGGCTTTTACAGACTTCCCGGGCCAGCATAGCAGCGGTTCCGGAAGGAGCATCTATTTTTTGGTTGTGATGGTGTTCAATGATCTCCACGTCAAAATCACTGACAGCAGCTGCGGCTTTTTCTACCAGACCCAGTAACAGATTAATACCTGTACTGTAATTTCCTGATAATACCACGGCAATGCTGGCAGCAGCTTTATTTATGATTTTCATATCTGCACTGCTGAAACCGGTTGTACCGATAATACAGGGCACCCGGGCATCTGCCGCCTGCTGCAGACAGGGAAGCGTGGCCCGTGGATGGGAAAAATCTATAACTATATCAGCCTTGTCCAGCAAAACAGAGATATCAGAACTTACTTTTATATTTTGTTTACTGCCGCCAGTTAACAAACTGATATCCTGTCCAATATACTCATTATGCGGCTGTTCGACAGCTCCGCTTACCTTAAAACTGCTGTGCTCGCTAAAAATGGATAAATTTTTACGGCCCATACGGCCGGCAGCGCCTACTATTACTACATTTTTTTCACTCATCTAGCCCCTCCGGATTAATAACATTATAGTATAAAGCAGTTCTCTTTTCAATACACCCAGGTGCTGCATATTACCGCATGCTAACTTCTACCTCAAGTTAAGGGTTACAGTTTGATATTTTAAAATGGTTATAAAACCGGCGCGGCACGGAGGCTGTAAACAAGCAACCAAAAGACATGAATTTGACATAATCGTTATTTTTTCCTAAAATATAAAAATGACTTTCCAAAAAATAATAAACAGTTTACCAGAACAGGCCTTTGACCCGCAAAGCGCTGTTTCCCTCAAGGATACTGATCCTGCTTTTTTTATGGAAGTAACAGCTTCTTATATGGATTTCACGCAAAAAAAAGTTAAA
>CAZFAK010000107.1:0-9451 GCA_964517045.1 uncultured Spirochaetia bacterium
GGCTTCTTACTAATTTCTGCGCTTATCAGTAAAATATCATTGATACCGTCATTATTGGGCGTAAACGGGTTGGCAGAGAGGCTGAAATTTTCCTGGTCAAGCCTGGTATCCAGACCCTGGGTTGGTGCCAAAGCAGCAAAAATACCATTAATGTTATTAACTGAAGCAGCAAGGTAACTCTTTCCGTTATAATTTATAAGTTGCCCGCCGCAATATATCCAGTCTTTACCGGTCCATTGGTAGATCTTAAAATCATTGGTAGAATAAGGAAAGGTATTGGTCGCAGATATCCCGATGCCTATTAATACAGGTTTATCCAAAAGTATATTCATCTCTTCCGATGTTTCCGGATCAGTGAGGGCTATATCAAGACTAAAATAGTTTTGCAAAGGGGCTAATCCCTGCGCAGAATAGGTATCATTAGCGAGAAGCGCGGCGGCCGCGGAACTCATTTCCACGGCAATATTCAGGGCTCCGTTATATGATGCGTTGGAAGCAATAACAATACCGCCGTCAATGGTAATAACCCCGCCGGAAACAAAATTAATATAGTTATTAACGGATAATGGTATATCCTTGCCAGGACGCAAGCCGTCAGCATCTGCTTTCATAGTATTGGTATTGACCAGCAGCAGTTCAACGCTGTAATCGTCACTTAAAAAAACAAGTGAACCGGTATCCAGTGTGTACTGCCACTGGCTGGCTGATACGCCGGTCATAGTGTCATCAAGATAGTAGGTAGCCGGATCTTTAGTAAATGACCCCTGATATATTTTTATCTGTCCCACTACAGCATCAGGATCAGCAACATTGCCGTTTAGCACAAACTTTAACTCCTGACCCTGATTTACGTAAATGCGGCTGTGGCCTGAATAAGTTTTATCAGGAGTATTAACATTATATACATAACCGGATGTAATCTGCGGTAGATTACCCGGGCCTTTATAAACAGAAATATCATCAACCTCTACTCTGGCTGTATCACCGGCATTGATCCATTTTAACTGAATACTGTCAACCCTGGTAAAATCAGCACCGGTACCAAAATCCGCGGCAGTCATTACCAAATCTGTGACAGGAATAGTAATGGTTTTCCAGGAACTATCAATCGCCTCTCCCAGAGTAGTACCCAGGGCAAAATCACTGCGCGCACCTGTTTTATCTCTGATGGTAAGAAAAGTAGTAGAAACCGAGCCGCTGACTATTCTGGCTTTAAAAGCAAGGTTCTCATAATTACTGACATTGGAAAAGGGACCGCTGAATGAAAAATACGCGCCGGCATACTGGTAGCCAAGATTGGTGTTGGCCGCTACATCAAAATCTATTACATAACGCTTGTTGCCGTTTATATTGGTAAGGTTGGTAGTGACAGTAGTAGCGGCACCGCTGTCCTCATCACGATCTGAAAACAGCCCGTTCTCACCGCCGGCACTGTTGCTGGTCTGGCTGTCCATATTCATCACAAAACCCTGGTAAGCAGCGCTTTTAAAAGCAAGCTTTAAATCACCTATCGCGTTACCATTGGTAAACAAAGATATCTGATAATCAATACCTGCCGGCAGAAAAGATGAAGTTAACCACAGATTGGTATAGGTGCCGCCGGAGCCCTCAACCAGTTGGCCGCTTTTAATATTATCCAGACCAAACCATTTGGAGGAAACAGTGTAATCAATAGTCATACCGCTGTCTGCTTCCGCATAGATTACCACAGGCATGCCTGCTGTATAACTGTTGTCATTATCCAAAGCATTGGTATGATTATAGGTCTGGAATACTGTTACCTGAGCTGACAGACTAAAGGTTAATATAACCAGTGCCAGCTTGATCCTGATAAGCGACTGTCGCAGATATCTCATACAAGGCCTCCTTTACTGTTAAACGTTTAAATTAAATCCGTCAATTATATTTTATACCTTTAACTAACGGGTTAATTATACAATCTTATATACAAAATGTCAAGGTTAATTCAATAAATGAAATAATAAGACATAATTTTTGAAGTATTTTTTCATTTTAAAACAAAAAAAGTAAAATTTTCTGCTAATTAATAAACAGATAATTATAAATTTAATTATACATAATTCAATTAATGAAATAATTTGCTTTGCCGCACCTATACCAATCATCGTCTTTTAACCAGGAGCTTATACAGATAATCCTGTTTAAGCGCAGGATCAGAAATGATAATAATATATAATCCCGGTGCTACCGGGTAACCATCATTGTTTTTCAGATTCCAGGCAATATTTCCGGGTGTAAAACCCTGTTTTAGGGAAGTATTAAGGATATCATTGCAGGACTTTACCGGAAAACCGGTTACATTATAAATATTAACAGTTGAATCCAGGGTCAGACCCTTGATAAAAATATTTTTATCCAGCACCACCGGATTAGGACCAACTTTTATATCCGGTTCAAGATTGAGTATATGTACAGGCAGTGTAACTGTGTTCACCAGCCCTGCTCCGTTAACACTATTGACTATTAAAGTATAATCACCGTTAACATAATCAGCCGGATCTATTTGTGTTAAACTGCTGTTTATATTAGTAGTCCCGCTATCTGATACCAGCAAAATATATTGATTACTTATACCGGAATGAGGATCTGAATCCGCCAGGCCAATATTTTCACTTTTATAAAAATAAAAGTTAAAAAAAGAACTATAATCAGCCATTACCGGCGGGGAGTTATCAATAATCACATTATTGGTATAATAGTTAGTATGATTACTTTTGGAAACAGCCCGGAAAATAAACTGTCCGGGGCCGTCGTTATAATTGGATGTATTGATATCAACATGCCAGCTAATGTTACTTTCTATAAAAATAAAATCACTACTGTTAGTAGTATAATAAACTGCCGGCGGATCACAGGCAGGCACAGTATTGGTAGCAATACCGCTAAAAGTATGAGCGGCTTTAATATAAACAGCAGTATTGGTTTCATAAATATAAACCCGGCCGGACGGTACAGTATCAAATGTATAAGTATTGGTATTAGTACCGCTATTATTGCCGAATGTATCTTCACCGTAATATATAATGGAAGTAGCAGCGGTAATATTTATATCATCCGGCGCAGCAGCCGTAATGGTATTCCAGTCAGCACCGCTGTTAGTAGACCAGTAACCGCTGTCCCTGTCCACTGCAATATGCAGAATGAAAGCGGTGTTAGTAGTAAAACTGCCGGCCGGGTCAAGAGTAACCGCAGGCGGTATAACACAGGATTGACAGTTGCCCAGCCAGGTATAGGCATTCTGAATAGCAGCCCGGTTTGCAACAGGGTTAAACTGCAGAAAACCGTTATAATCATAAGCAACTATTACACGCCCCTTACCTGTAGTGAGATCCTCAGCTAAAAAGCCGATAAGCACCGCCCCGTCTGCTCCGCCCGGCTCACCGGTTACCAGGGGGCGCGCTGAACCGGTACCGGTTAAAGGTATATAACCGGTAACCGCTGCGGTCAAGTTGGTTAAAAGGTTGGGAGTAGTGGCAAAATTAAGACTGTCCGGCGGGAAATTGGTCCAGCCTGTAAAAGTACCGGATATCATCGGGTTGCTCACCGTACCGCTGCTGCTCCAGTCATTGAGCATCATGGTCGCGTTTTCGTTCCTGGAGTAAAACATTTCATTTTCCAGACCCAAAAAAAGGGCACCGCAGTTAGACAAATATTCCTCATATAACTGCTGGTCATTACTGATACCGGAAACAGTAACCGTATCAAAAGCCGTAGTCCCTGAACTGCCGCTGTTTACCGCAAAACGGATATCCCATACCTGGCAGTAATTGGTTAAACTCACCGGAGTACCCGGATTGCTGTCAATACCCCTGTTCAGAGCAGCAATAATACCGGAATCATTGGTTAAAACTTTGCATGTATCATATACTTGAACTGGTGAGAGGTTATCCAGGGCGCCGGATACTGCAGTAAGCGCTTGTGAGCCGGCTGTGTTTTCACCGTATAAAATAAGGATATCCGGCTGCGGGGACAGACTTGGCTGGCCGTAAAGCGAAACACTTAAAATAATCAATATATAGCAGACAGTCAGACAAACAGCATGAGCAATAACAGATCGACTCTTTTGACTCATATAACTCACTAATAATATACTTTTATTTCAACCATTGAAATAACTCTTACATTTATTATACTCTAAATAAACGAGTTTGTCAATAAAAAAAAATAAATATTTATTTCATTTACTGAATTAAATCTTTATATTATAATATAATCATATTATAATACCTGATTGAAATGAATCTTTTAAAAAATAAAATTGAAAATTTCAACTGCCAGTTTTTAAAACTAAAAAGCAAGGGTCAGACCCCGGCCGCACAGCAAATGCCGGGTAACTGTTATTTCCTGGATAATAACAATATTCTCTGCCGTCCCAGAGATGAAGGCGACAGCCGTTATGTATACGGACAAAACGGTTTTAACCTCTGGGCATATGCTTCCGGTAATATTCACTGTAATGAAGGGCTTTTTTCACCGTTTTTAAGAAAAAGCGAAGGCGGTGAACCTTATATAGCATTTTTTGCAGGTATACCCCAAAATAATAAAACCAATTATCCCGTACCTCTACTGCCCACACCTGCTGTTAATAACCCTGCGGACAGTAAATTTCAAAAATATACCGTTTTTTCTCCTGCGGCAGCATATTACATAACTTATTCAGCAGCTTTGTATTTTGGCCTGCGCGTCTTTACAGCAGCTGACAAGAAAATTTATTTTTCCTTACAGATACAAAATAATTCCGCAACTAAACAGCGTTTTTTTATTTCCTCTTATTTTAATCCCTTTTTAAGACACGCTGTTTTCCCTACTGCTGAAGATGTATGGTTTAAAGAGATAAAATATTTACCGGCAGGCGGCAACAGACCGGGAAGTTTTCTGATCAGAGTAAACGAAGACAAAGACCGTTACCACTCTGTTTCCAATTATGCTCTGTTAAGAAGCTGTTTATCGCTGGATAAAAAAAGCAAAGTAAAAAGCCATGCGGCATCTACAGCCCGCTCACACTTTACCGGCAATACCAACAGCAGTTTATTCACACCCTTTACGTTGATCAGAGGTCATTATACCAGGCAAAATAATATATGCACCTTTACGGAAACAGCTGCCGCTTCAGATCTTATCCAGCTGGTAACAGCACCCGGCAGCAGTCTGAGATATGACATGGAGTTTACTTATACTTTTAAAAGGAAAAAGATAGATAACCTAAAAAACAAAACCCTGAACCGGAAACAAATTGATACTTTCTGTTCAAAACAGCAAATAAAAGACAGTAAAAAACATGCAAATATAACCGCCAGTATCGCTCAAAGTAAAAATGACATGCTTGATTGCCGAAATTTCAACTCCTTTTTTGAACATCTAAAACGGCAGATCGATTTCTGCGCTCTTATCAAAGGTTATGTACAGCTCTCCTCCGGTTCACTGATCGGTATCAGAGACGTTTTTCAGGCTGTTGAAGCACTTGTCTTCTGGCAGCCGCAAGCCGGACGTAAAAAAATGCTGGAAGCCCTTGCTTTCATGACACCTGAAGGCCGCTGTTTCCGGCAATACTCCCTGCCCACTGCAGCCGGTAAAACCGGAAAAATGGATCTGCGTTATTTTATTGACCAGGGCACCTGGGTTATCTCAACCGTAGTAACCTATCTCCGTCTGACCAGTGATTTTAATTTTTTAAAAGAAAAATGCGGTTTTCACGAAATAGTCAATGAAGCAAGCGGCAAGGTAAAAAAAGCAAAGCAAAAAACCAGTGTGCTGCAACATTTACTGCTGGTAATGGATTTTCTGCTCAAACACCGCGATCAGGAATACAGCGGCTGTATCCGGGCTATGTTCGGTGACTGGAATGATGCTCTGGACGGCCTGGGAACCACCCGGGATCCTGAACGTGAATACGGCAGCGGGGTCAGTATTATGGTTACTTTACAGGTCTATCAAAATCTGGGAGAGATAATTGAACTGCTGCAGCATTATAATACAGTCCGGAATAAAAAGCTGATTCAACGCTATCAGCAGGCCCGTACTGAACTTGCCCAGTCAATCCAAAAACACGGACTCCACAAAAAGAATAAAACAGTTAAGATAGTACATGGCTGGGGAGACAAAATGCAGTATTATGTCGGCAGTTTTAAAGATGCTGATGGTAAAAACAGAGATGGTCTGACTTCCTATGCGTTCTGGGTACTATCCGGTATGAACCAAAACTTTCCCGGTCTTAAAGCTGATATACTTAAAGCTTATAACCGTCTGGATTCCAAATACGGGTTAAAAACCTTTACGCCGTTTTTTGCTCCGGATACAGCCGGTTTGGGGCGGATTGGTAAGCTGCCTGCCGGCACAGCTGAAAACGCTGCTGTATATATACATGCTTCTTTATTTGCTGTTATGTCTCTGTTTGAGATTGGCGAGGCCAGGCAAGGCTGGGAACAATTAATAAAAATACTGCCGTTTACCAAACTTCATAAAAACCTGTCCCATTCACCCTTTGTAGTTCCCAATTCATACGGTTATAATCCGCACTTAAACATTGACGGGCAAAGTATGAATGACTGGCAAACCGGCAGTTCTAACGTACTTATGAAACTGCTTATCCGTTTTGTCTTCGGTTTTGAAGTTAAGTTTAAAAATGTTTATATACAGCCTGCCGCCTATTACCCTTTTGCCTCCTTTACCTTTAATATTGTTTTCCGGCAGACACCGGTTACTATAAAATACCGCAACAATAACTCGGGCAAACGGAAATTCAAGCTGAACAAAAAACAGCAAAAACCGTTTTGGGATAACCATAAAAATATTCCTGTAATATCATTACCGCATAATATTTTTAATAAAAGAAAAATGGTTATTACTGTTACTGATTAAATAAAATATTTTTTAACCGGCCGTATCAGGAAATACTCTGCTGGTCAGCTTTTTTGATAATACTGATATGCCAGTCAAGTAAATATTTTTCCAGATCCTTATTCTTACCCGCAACATCAGCAGCTACCCGGAAAACCGGTTCGGTTCCGGAACCGCGCATCCAAATATAAGCCCGCGCCCTGCCGTTTGCCTCACGAAAAATAATTTTAAATCCGCCTTTCTGCTCACCGCTGCGGCAGGACGGGCCCATCCCTTTACAAAGCCTGGTCCCTTCATAGTTATGTTCTTCCCAGCTGGTAATATTCAGCTTTTGTTTCAACTCTGACCGGCGCTGTTCCCATTCCTGCTCAAAAATTTTTTCATAATTGACCTTTAATGCAGCATGGTCCCGGGTTTTGATATCCACTTTAGCGTTTTCTGCAAAACTGCTGGTAGTTGTATATAACGGTAATGTTTTAACTATATCTGCTATGCTGAAATCACTTTTATATTTATCCTTTTGACCGCTCCTCTCACACCATATGGCGAACAAACCTGGCTGATCAGATGTTGTGCGCAGGGTAAGCAGTTTTACCAGGCTGAAAACTGTATTCAGAGGATCCCGTACAGCAGCCGGAAAAGTAATATTGCCGCCGTTTGAACCCTCGCCGAGAATACGGACTATATACCCCTGATCCCGTTTTTCATTGGCCAGATTAACTACATTAGCCTCACCTACTTCACTGCGGAAAACTTTTATATCAAAACACGCAGCTATTTGCTCGATGCGCATTGAGGTAGGACCATTAACTACGATAGCTTGCTGCTGTTGGCTTTGACCGGCTGCGTTGTATGTTAAAGTCTGATTATATATTAAATAGGAAATTTCAGCTATACAGGCCAGAGCAAAAACCTCCTGGGCCATAAGTACGCGGGCCTGGCCATGGTAGCGGTCGATATAGACAATATTGCCGCGGTCGCCGTCATTATCCGGAACATACCCGAATAAAAAATCATTATCCCTTTGATATAACTTTTCCAGTTCCTGCTGACACAAAGATAAGGACTCTCCTTCCGGTACGATACGGTGTACTATCCGGCGCGGTAAGTCATTGATAAACTTTGTTTTAAGGCCATGGTCTGATAAAAATTTTTTATCAATAGAAACTGTGCGGGCGCTGCCATTTAATTCTCCCAGTATGCCGACCGGATTTATCTTTAAGGACCGGTAAAGAGTGCTCCAAAAACGTTTTTGTTCCTTTTTCCCCTCCCTGAAAGAGCCAACCTCTCTGCTAAAAGCAGTATAAGCTCTTAGTGACTGCTTTTTAAATCGGCTAATATTTTTGAAAACCTTTTTAATTTTTTTTGCGGGGACTTGATTAATGTTCATAACAATCCGGCTCATGGCTTCCCTGTCTTGTATTAATTCCCTGAATTCAGCAATAAGTTTTTTTGTCTCACTGCCTGCCAGCACCCCGCCGGATTTAAGGCCAAACTTTATACCATTATGCCCGATCGGATTATGACTGGCTGAGATATATATAAAGCCGTTAATATCCTTATCCATCCGGGCATAGGACATACACTCCGGCGCTGATGTAATAAAGGTATATCTTATCTCAATCCCCTCTGCCAGCAAGCCTCGAATAATAATATCAGCTATAACCGGCCCTGTATAACGGCTGTCCAGCGCTACCAAAACCACAGCCTTGCCGGCAGCTGCATGTTTTTTGATGTAGTTTGACCAGATTGAACTTATAGCGGCAACAAGCTCTTTATCTACCGGAGCTATCTCTGTATTGATGCTTTCCTCATCTCCGTCAGCAGCAAAAACTTTCCGCCAGCCCGACGGAGATAAAATCATTTTATCCAGGGCATCTGCTCTTGCTTTTTCATCACTTTGATAACCGTCCGGGAAAGAAGGCTGATCAGGGTCTCCCGCTATAAAGCCGGTACTTTTTTCCTTATATACTGCCATAACTTTTTCCTGCCATAATTAATAATTTAGCTAAAATTTGCAAATACTGTAATCCTGCTTTTCTGCAGTATTTGTAAAAAAGCAGGATTATTATAGAAAATAATTTATAGTCAAAATTATACCTGAACCGGTTCCAGGTTATTGCGTTCAATACTTTTAAAGTAATCAACCGTCTCTTTCTGCATTTCACCGGTTACTTCATCATCGCACACAATCATTGCTTTATCATGCAGCTGCAGTATGGAAGCGGTCCACATGTGGTTTATACCTTCCTCTACAATATGTTTAAGAGCATGCGCTTTTTTGTGTCCGTTTACTACCAAAACAACTTCCTCGGCATCAGTAACCGTACCCACACCAACTGTCAAGGCCATTTTCGGAACTTTTTCCACATCATCATCAAAAAAACGGGAATTGGCCAATATTGTATCATAGGTAAGTGTTTTTATTCTGGTTCTGGAGACCAGGGAGGAACCGGGTTCATTAAAAGCAATATGACCGTCCGGTCCGATACCGCCGAGAAATAGTTTAATACCGCCGGCTTTTTTTATTTTCTCTTCATAGTCTCGGCACTCCTGCTCCAGATCAGGAGCGTTACCGTTTAATATATTAATG
>CAZFAK010000108.1:0-9394 GCA_964517045.1 uncultured Spirochaetia bacterium
AAAAGTGCGGTTTGATGCATCATCAGGTCATAATCAGCCTGGGCATCTTCAATATTAATAATATTGAAATTGCGGTCCGAGGCGTCACGGGCTGTGGTACCAACGCACTGACTGGTTGCCAGACCGGCAAACACAAGTGTTTTTATCTTGTTAGCAGCAAGGTAGCTGTTTATATCAGTGCTGGTAAAAGCGCTGAAAGTTGTCTTGTAAAATACTTTTTCCTGCTTTTGCGGTTTTAATTCATCCACCACTGCTGCCATTGGCTGGTCTACAAGCGGGTAAACCCCTTTGATGTTTTTACTTAAAGCCTGATCATGTATTTCTTTAAAAAAATGCTGCAGGTCGGAACGGTTTTTTTTTTTACTGCATAAACAAAGGTATATAACCGGCAGTTTGCGGCGGCGGAAATGTGTTAAAAGCAGTTTTATATTAGGAATAACAACATCCCGGCAGCGTTTAAATATATAGTTAAGACAGGAATTGTCCAGACTCTTAAAATAACGGCAATAAGCAGAGCCGGAATGCAGGTAGTATTTCTGCATATCAATAATCATCAAAGCTGTTTTATTAATTTTCATAAGCTTAATAATTTTTTTGCATTTTGCATTAACCTGCGGTTCAGATCATTTAAATCTGTTTGCAGCAGACCGGCAATAAACCTGTTGGTATGTATAATATTAGCAGCAATATTTTTTTCTCCGCGTTTAGGCTCCGGCGAGAGATAGGGGGCGTCTGTTTCAGTTAATATTCTATCCGCAGGCAGCTGTTTTAAACACGCGCGTAATTTTTCCGATTTTTTAAAAGTAATAATGCCGGAAAAAGAGAGATAAAAACCCAGATCAAGAAAACTTGCGGCATCCTCTTTACTGCCTGTAAAACAGTGAACCGCACCTCTGCGTATACCGGCGGCTTTTACCATTGCAGCTGCCTGCGGATAAGCATCTCTTATATGTAAAAATACAGGCAATTTATATTTTCGGGCCAGCAGCAGCTGATTATAAAAAAAATTTTGCTGCTTTTTACGGTTATTTTTAAAATGAAAATATTCCAATCCGGTTTCCGAAACAGCCTGAACTTTTTCCTGCTGGATTAACTTTTCCAGTTTATACAGATCCTTTTCACTGCTTTGGTTGACAGAATGAGGCGCCAGGGCTGCTCCCATTAAAACCTCGGGATAGGGTGTTAATTTTCGGCGGCGCAAGCTATAATCATCAGGATGAACCCCGGCATCCAGAACAGCCTTTATATGATTTTGACGGCAGCTATTAATATGTTTATCAAGCGGTATATGGTTTTCGCACAGAGTTAAATGGCAGTGAGTGTCAAAATATGCCGGTTCATCCCGAAAGTCTTGCCTGAACTTAATACTCAATAAATTTGCTCTTAAAGTAAGTTTATAATATAATTTTAGCATATATGCTTAAAAAAAAATTTTTTTTTTTATCTCTCTGAGCCTTTATCTGCAGGCCGCAGCCTCAGGCGGGGCTTTTTATTGCAGCCTGGAACGTTTATCGTTTAACTCCTTTTACGAGCGTATATATCCTTTAACTAATGCTTTGACCAGTTTATCTCCGGCAATGATAGAAGCAGACGGCCTTTATGACAAAGAACGCGCCCGCGGCTTAAACTATACAGAGAGACAAAAACTGCTAATAGCACCGGTTGCTTTTTCCTTTAAAACAGGATTGCGCTACCGCTTTGCTGATCACTGGTCTGTGTTTGCTCATTTCCGTTTTCTCGGAGCCGGGAAAAATTATTACAGTTATGGTCAGTATCTGCTTTCTACCAATGCTGCTGCTGATAATTATAATTATTTTCTGGAAAGTTTCAGCAGTGATAAAGTTTCACTTTGGGGCATACTGCCGGGAGCCGGTCTTTCCTGGGAGGGGCCCGCTATCCGCTTACTAAAGATACGGCCCCGTATATCACTAAGCGGCGGCGGCGGTAAAATATTTAAATTCAAAAATAAAAACACCCTGTTGTTAAATGAATATCATTTTCTTATAAGCGGCTATGAGACAAACGTTCCTGCTTACGGGGTACCGGGCAGCAGCCTGGGTAAGGAGAGAGATCTGCTTGTAGAGGAGACCCTTGATTTTAAGGATAACAGGACAGGATATTTTAAAGTTAACAGCGGCTTGATCTTTTCCTTAAATAAAAAGTTTGATATAAGTATAATGGCCGGCATCTTTGTAAGCTTTATAAAAGTAAATAAAATAACGGTTACGGAAAATATTACCGCAGCTGACAGCGCAGCGGTTTCCAGCCGCCGTTATACTTTACCTGGTTTCACTTATAAAAATGTTTCTTTTACTGCTGATTTAACTCTTGCTTATTATTTTACGCAAAATGAAAAAAATAACTGATCTGTTTACGGAAAAAACTGTTACTGCCCTTAGAGAATCGATTGCCGTGTATGAGGGAAATGAAATTTTCTGCGGCTGTCTGGTAAACGAGCAGTTACAAATATATGATTACACTGTTTTGGGCAGGGGTAATATGCAGGCTGTACCGGTGGCCTTTCAGCAGGCCGGCAACTATAATGTACTGCTTCACAATCATCCTTCCGGAGTGCTCAAACCTTCAGCAGCTGATGTAGAGATAGCCGGGGCTCTTGGCAATTATGGTATCGGCTTTTACATTGTTAACAACAGTGTGACTGACGTCAACCAGGTGCTTCCCTATTCCCCGCCGGAAGAGATTACCCCGCTGGATAACCAAACAATCAGGTCCGTATTTAAAAACGGCGGTTCCCTGGCACAAAATGCCGATTCATTTGAGGAGCGTGAGTCCCAGATCACTATGGCTGAGGAAACAGCCGGGGCTTTTAATTCAAATCTGGTTTTTTTATGTGAGGCAGCAACCGGTACCGGCAAGTCGCTGGCCTATCTGGTGCCTGCTCTTAAATGGACTGCGCTGAATAAAGAAAAAGTAATAGTCTCTACCAACACTATCAATTTACAGGAGCAGCTTGCCGGCAAGGATATACCTTTAGCGATCAAAGCAGCCGGCGTAAAGATTAAATGGACAGTGGTTAAAGGCCGGTCCAACTATCTGTGTCTGCGCAAGTTTAAGGATGCTGCTGCACGTCTTCCCGAGATCAGAAAGGAGAGCGGTCTTAATGATGAAGTGCTCTCCATTTTTAATAAATGGCTGGCGCATACCCGCACAGGGGATAAAATGGAACTTGGTTTTGTGCCTGATTATACATTATGGGAAAGTATCTGTTCCGGTCCCGACACCTGTTTACGGTCCAAATGTCCGCAACAAAAAAACTGTTTTTACCAAAGAGTAAGACGCAACAGTTTTAACGCTGATCTTATAGTAGTTAACCATCATATACTTTGTGCAGATCTGGCCATCAAAAAAGAGATGGGAAATTTTAACTCCTATGCTTTACTGCCGGCTTTCTCCAGACTGATAATTGATGAAGCGCACAATATTGAAGATGTCGCTACCTCCTATTTCGGTAAAAAAGCCTCATCCTCTGCAGTCTCGCGCTGTTTAAGCCTTATATCCGGATCAGCTGCCGGCAGAAAAAACAAGCCGGCCGGGGCTCTGGGAATAATCAGAAAAAAATTACATGCTTTATGCAAAGATGAAATTTTTTTAAAAAGAACCGCTGCCCTTTTAAAAAAGTTTAAAGAACTAAAAAAAGAATATTTCAGAAAAGCAAATGCAGTTTATACAGCTTTGTATTTTTATATCAGCGCCGGCAAGGGAGATGAATCCGAAAAAAAAATAAAACTGCGCTTTAAATCCGGCTTTGCCCGGAACAGCGAATGGCAGACCGGCTACAAAGAACAGCTGCAGTCTCTTGTTGAACTAATGGAAAAAATGAAAAGCAAACTTGCGCAGTTTATAAAAACCGTCAAAGAGCAGATAAGCGACGACCAGCTTAATCACTGTTTGTTTGATCTGTCAGCTTATGTGCGGCGGCTCTCAGCCCTGTCCGAAGTATATTATCAGAGTATGGCAGCTTTACAGGACAATGAGATCAAGTGGGTTGAAGGAAGAGCCGGGAAACAGTACTATTTTTTTGCGGCTAATATAGCGCCGCTGTTTATTGGAAAGGAATTAAAAGAAACAGTTTACGACAATCTGCAGACAGTTGTTCTTACTTCAGCTACCATCTCGGATGCCGCCGGGTTTGCTTATTTTAAAGAACGCAGCGGTTTAACCCTGCTGGAGACGGGGCGTCTGCGCGCTAAATCCTTGCCCTATAATTTTAATTATAAAAAAAACTGTGTTTTAAACTTTCCGCAGGAGCTGCCGCCTGTTAAAGATTACGAGTTTATTTACCGGGCCGCGGATAAAATCCGCGAAGCGGTTAGTGTATTTCAGGGACGTATAGTAGTTTTATGTACTTCCTACCGTCAGCTTAACATACTGCAGCAGGAGCTGGAAAATGATCTGGCGCAACAGGGAGTAACCTTGCTGGTACAGGGAAGTGAACCCCGTAATGCCCTGATAGAAAAGATGCGCTCCTCCAGTCATAATGTACTGCTGGGTGTATCTTCTTTCTGGGAAGGTATTGATATCAGAGGAGAAAACCTCTCATGTCTTATTATGATAAAACTGCCTTTTGCCGTACCGACCGAACCGCTGTACGAGGCCAGAGTTGAAAAAATGATACAGGAGGGACGCAATGCTTTTTTTGAATACAGTGTACCCCTGGCTGTGATCAAATTCAAACAGGGATTTGGCCGTCTTATCAGAAGTGATAATGACAAAGGCCTGTTTCTGGTGCTTGACAAAAGGCTTTTGACCAAAGCATACGGGCAGGCATTTCTTAAGGCGCTTCCGGATATTGCCTATCAGCCCCGGGAGTCGCTGGCCGATTCTGCCGCCCGTATTTTCCGTAAAAATTGAAATCAGTTATTACCCAGTATAAGCGGCATGCCCGTGCCTTTGGTGCCGGTAGGCATTATCACAAAGGTTGTATTGGTAGACTTGGTAAGTTCAGTATAGGCTTTAATGGCCTCATGCTGAAGGTACTTGGAGGTTAAGGTAGTGCTGATAATACGCTGGGCTTTGGCCAGGCCCTGGGCTTCTATCTCTTTGATTTCCGCCTCTTTTACAGCCTTTTCTTTTTTATATTCAGTTGCTTCCGCTTCCTGCTGCGCCTTGATTTTCATTTCAATAGCCTGTTCCACCTGATCCGGCAGTTTAATTTCCCGTAAAAGCACATCCCTGATAATAGTATGTTTGCGGGAAAGCTTTTTCCTGGCGTCAGCTGTTATGCTGTCATTAAGCTTTTCCCGGTTGGAATAAATACCCTTCGCGCTTAAGCGGGCTATTGAATCACGGATACTTTTCCGTAATTCCGGGTAAATAAAATTGTTTTCCAGAATAGTTACATCCTTGGCTATGTCTTTATAAATAGCCCCGACTTTATCAGAGTTGACTTTGTATTGAGTGGTAACATCTATATGAATCTCCATGCCGTCAAGACTGCGTACGGCAATGGATAGTTTTTTTGACTTCAAACGTTTGGGATAAACATGTTTAGCAGCCCAGGGATATTTAAAATGAACTCCGGGAGTGGTTATGGTTTTATAAACCTTGCCGAACTGGGTAAGAACCAGAACATCTCCCTCGTCCACCTGGATCAAAGAGGCAGCTATAAAAATAAGTAAACTTATAATAATAAAGCCATAGCTAACCCGGCGGGGTGTTTTCATTGGTTTGCGCAGGGTAGAAAAGAGTATAGCCACCCCGGCCAGCAAAATCAAAACCGATAGAACAAATAGTTGTAACTGCATATTTTACTCCTGAATAAGTTGTTAGGAATTTACTACATATATGCTTTTAAGTCAAATTTCAGGTGATTTTAAAAATAAAAATGCAGCAGGCCCGGTTACCGTACCTTATAAATTTTTAATTTATTTCTCAATTCCAGCAAAGCTTTATGAATAAAGAGGGCCATTGACAAAATATAATAATGTATATAATAATTAAACTGAATATATTTATACATTTAAAGGACCTATGAAAAAGCAGGCTTTAGCCAAAGTAAAAATTACGGTTATATGCAATAATGAAGCCGGAAAATCTTTTCAAAAAGAACACGGCCTGTCCCTGCTGGTGCAAACCGGCACAAAAGCTGTACTGCTGGACAGCGGCCAGGGTCAGACCTTTGCGCATAACTGTCAGCAGGCCGGTATTGATCCCTTTGCTCTCACTTACCATGTCATCAGTCACGGCCATTATGACCATACCGGCGCCCTGGCTGACCTTTTACAAAACGGCAGTCTGCAAAAAATATTTTATCATCCTGATATTTTTTTAAAACGCTACTCGCTGCATCCGGGCAAGCCGGCACATCTTATTTCAGTTCCCCGGCCCGCCCTGAAAAAACTGGCTGCTTATAAAAAATCCGGCCGCATTACTGTAACCAAACCGCACAATATAACTGCCTGTATTGGTGTTACCGGACCTATTCCCAGAATAAATCCTTATGAAGATACAGGCGGGCCTTTTTTTCTTGATCAAAACCGACAAAAGACGGATCTGATCAATGATGACCAGGCTCTCTGGCTCGATACTGTCCAGGGACTGATCATTATCTGCGGCTGCTGTCATGCGGGGCTGATCAATACGGTTAATTATATCCGGAAGATAAGCGGCCGCAAACAGCTTCTCGCTGTCATGGGCGGTCTGCATCTGAAAGCAGCAGTCCCTGCCAGGCTGGAACAAACAGCAGCTTTTTTAAAAAAAAGCCGCTGCCGCAGGATCATACCCTTGCATTGTACCGGAAAAAAAGCAACAGACTTTTTAAAACAGCAGTTAAAGGACAGAATAACAGAACTGAGAGCAGGTGACAGTATCACCCTGCCGCAATGAGAAGCAAAAGGAAAAATTATGCTGACACTGGAACAATATATCAGGGAGAGCGTATTAAGCCGGGCTGAGGCAGACCTGTTTCTTGACCCCGGGCAGCCTTCCTGGGCCAGGTTCAACCCGGAAACCGGTTATACCCTGGGCAATTACATGCCGCGTGACGGTATGGATAACAGCTATACTATCTCTACTGCTGCAGACAACACTGGCCGGCGCGCCTGTCTTTACCGGAATAAACCATGCCGGATCAATACTTACGGCAACAGCTTTACCCAGTGCCACCAGGTAAGTGACGGCGAGACCTGGCAGGAGTATCTGGCTGCCCATTTCGGTGAACCGCTTAATAACTTCGGTATGGGCGGTTACGGTGTGTACCAGGCCTACAGAAGAATGCTGAATATTGAAAAAACCGCTGACCAGGCGCCCAATATTATCTTTTATATCTGGGGCGATGACCACCACCGCAGCCTCATGCGCTGCCGCCACGTACTGACCTACCGCCACTGGCAGCATACCCGCAACGGGGAGATGTTCCACGGCAATTTCTGGTCCCATGTGGAGATGGACCTGAACACAGGCAGGATCAAAGAGAAACCGCAGCTCTGCCCTACACCTGATTCCCTGTACCGGATGTGCGATCCGGAGTTTATGTATAAGAACTGCCGGGACGATCTTATGCTGCAGCTCAGGCTCTATCTGCGTGATGATATCCGGAACATTGACTGGGATAAAATAAGCAGACTTGCAGCTATACTGGGGGTTGCCCTTGATCCAAAGGCAAAAAAAGATACGGTTAAAAGGCAGCTAAAACGTCTGAGCGACTCATACGCTTTCAGAGCTACCGCTTTTATTTTAGAGCGGCTCAGAACTTTTTGTGCTGATAAACGTAAAAAACTGCTGCTCATCTGCTTTGACCCTGAAGTTACCTGGAGCCTGATCAAAGGCAAACCACGCTATGACCAGGAATTTATTGACTGGCTGGAGCATAACAGCTTTGATTATTTTGATATGAATCTGATACATAGAGAGGATTATAAAAAATTCAATCTCAGCCTGGCTGATTACCGCAAGCGCTATTTCGTGGGCCATTATAATCCGGCGGGCAATCATTTTTTTGCTTTCAGTATCAAAGACAAACTAATTAACTGGCTGAATCCGGCGCCTGTTACTTACCGTAAGCTGAACAACAGGCAAAGTATTAATTTTAAAGGGTATTTATAAAAACCGGTTTCTGTATAGAGCCTACTGCCGGTTAAGCCAGGTAATAAAATTATCCGCAAACAACTGCCCCAGTTTAACCAGCCCCTGTGAATTATAATGGATCGCATCACCGCTGATACGGTTGGAATTAACAGCAGCCGTGGAAAAAGTTACAACATCAGGGTCATTAGCAGCGGCGGCCGTTTGGGCATTACTCACCTCCGCTTCCCATGCTGTATTGGTGCCGGGCAGGTCGGTTGCGCCTATAAAAAACGGCAGCGATGATACATGCAGGTCAGTGCGCAGGCTGGTTATAAAATTAGTCAGATTAGCATAATAAGCAGCAGCCTGATTCATATTGTAGGCATCAGACTCGCCCTGGAGCCACATAAGGCCGCACAGCTGGTAATCCGTACCGCCAAGCACATTGTTTACCAGGGTGACCAGATTGGTATAGAGACTGCCGCTGTCAGCATTCCAGTCAACAGCGAGAGTAGTACTGCCTTTACTGTACTTGATAATAATTATCTCCTCGCCGGCAAGCAGGTTGGTGATAGAATGGCCGAAGCCGGCCTCCGGACCATGCGTATATTTGGTTGCATGATAAAAAACATCCAGAGCGGCGGGGTCAAGGTCAAGTTCATCCAGGGCATAATAAAAAGTCATGCTGTTAGCAGGAACAGGACGTAAAGCAACCGCCAGCTCAGACAAGCCGGCCTGACCCTCCATGTTGGACTGGCCCGCAAAAATAAATACCCGTACTTTATTTTCAAGCAGAAAAGCGGTTTTTTCATCCGGAGCAGCCGCATCATTTTTACAGGTAACCAGCAGCCCAAAAGACAGTATGAT
Organism: uncultured Spirochaetia bacterium; assembly: GCA_964517045.1. Taxonomy (GTDB): domain Bacteria; phylum Spirochaetota; class UBA12135; order COTS27; family CAZFAK01; genus CAZFAK01. Next base: position 8,893 of record CAZFAK010000108.1, read on the forward strand.
AGCGCAGTAGCTTCTAATCATTATTTGGATTGGATAATTATATTATATTAATAGAAAATACAGGTACCGGCCTGAAGCCGGTACCTTGTATGCGTAATATTATTTACAGATCACCGAGCGGAACTTTAGAGGTAGAGATGCTGGGAGTAGTATCCCATACCGGACCGAGGTTATCAGTACCGCCGTCAAAAACCATGGCGTCGGCTGAGCCGTCGGTAAATTTAAGGTTATCAACCTGTACAGTCAGATCTCCTGAGGTAGGAGTGTCAGTACCTGCATTATTAATAATGATCCAGCACTGAGTAATATCGGACGGGTCGATATCTCCGAACAGGGTTGCGGTAGAAATCACTGCATTATTTACACTGCCGTCATAGACCAGGCTGGAAGGGAATAATACAGTATTGCCGCCCGCAGCATTACCTCCGGCTGAATCTTCAAAAAAGAAGCCGAAACGGCCGTCAGAGCCGGCTGTAACCTTGTAGTCAAAGCTCAGAGCGCC
>CAZFAK010000109.1:0-9273 GCA_964517045.1 uncultured Spirochaetia bacterium
CGATTCTCAGCGGCTCTCTGTGTAACTTTTACAGGAATGAAAATTCACACCCTTTTAGTAAGTTTACTCTTTATTCATGCTAAAATATTGCTATGAAAAGCAGTTTTATGCTCTTGTTTTTACTATGGTCCTTGAGTGCTTCTCAGCCGGTTGTACTTACTTTATCACTTTCCAATTTTGAATCTGTTTTAAGCGAGATGTATATAGCCGTTTATAAGGGTCCCCATGGTTTTCTTACTGATCCCCGGTTTTCATACACCAATTTTACCAGCCCCATAACCAGTAATGACTTTAATAAAAAACTAAGAGTGCAGCTGACGCTGCCCGGCAACCGTCATTATGCCCTGGCTGTTTATCAGGACGTGAACGGGGACACACTGCTGGAGCGTAATATTTTCGGTATCCCGGCAGAACCCTGGGGAGTATCCGGTCCTTTCGGTATTATATATGGTAAACCCGCTTATAAACGGGCACGTTTTAAACTGGTATCAGAAACCAATATTTTTATAAAGCTTTTAAATTAAGGATGTTAATAATGGGAAAAAAGAAAGTAGCTATCGTTGGCGCAGGGCCGGGAGGTCTGACAGCCGGGATGATTCTGGCTAAACGGGGTTTTGATGTAGATATCTATGAGCAAAACAATTATGTAGGCGGCCGAAACGGTCATATTAAAATGGGCGATTATATTTTTGATATTGGGCCTACATTTTTTCTGATGAAACATATTGTTGATGATATTTTTGCCCAGGCAGACCGTAAAATTGAAGACTATGTAGAACTTACTCAGCTAGATCCCATGTATCGTCTCCGTTTTGGTGACAAAAGGGAGATTTTTCCTTCTCATATTAAAGAGAAAATGTCAGCAGAGCTGGAACGGCTCTGGCCCGGCAGTTCCCGGGGTTATAAAAAATATTTACAAAAAGAGAGCTATAAATATAATAAACTGGTGCCGTGTCTGCAGATTCCCTACAGCCGCTGGTATCACCTTTTAAAATGGCGTCTACTGAGCAGTCTCCCCTGGCTGGATCTGCATAAGTCTCTGTATAATGTTTTACATCGCTATTTCAAGCATCAGGATACTATTACTTCCTATGGTTTCCAGGCCAAGTATATCGGTATGTCACCCTGGCGTGCTCCCGGAGCTTTCAGTATCATCTCCTATATAGAACATGCTGAAGGTATTTATCATATTACCGGAGGGTTGAATCAGGTTTCTAAAGCTATGGCAAAAATTATCAGGGAAGAGGGCGGCAGGATCCATCTTGACGCACCGGTAAAAGAGCTGCTGCTGGACAAACGTAAAGTAACCGGCCTGAAAATGGCAGACGGCAGCGAGATCAGGGCAGATAATGTGGTTATTAACGCTGATTTTGGTCATGCTATGAGTCACCTTGTAGAGGAAAAAAAACTGCGGCACTGGAAACCAAAAAAATTAAAAAAGAAATTATTTTCCTGTTCTACTTTTATGCTTTATCTGGGTGTTGATAAGATTTATGATAATATTCCTCATCATAGTATTTGTTTTGCAGAGGATTATAAAGAGAATGTAAGAGAAATTTCCGAAACCTACAGATTGTCGGATGATCCTTCATTTTATATTCAGAACGCATCTGTATCAGATTCGACCCTGGCTCCGGCAGGTAAGTCCACTATATATGTTTTGGTTCCGGTACCCAATCTCAAGGCTGACATTGACTGGGAAAAAGAAAAAGAGCCTTTTAAGGAAAAGATATACTGTTATCTGGAAGAGAAAGGCGGACTGAAAGATATCCGTGAGCATGTAGAGGAGGAACTGGTTATTACGCCCAAAGACTGGGAAGAAAAATACTCTGTTTACCAGGGCGCTACTTTTAATCTGGGCCACAATGTTACCCAGATGCTGGTCTTTCGGCCCCATAATGATTTTGAGGAATTCAAAAACTGTTATCTGGTTGGCGGCGGTACACATCCGGGCAGCGGTTTGCCCACTATTTATGAGTCCGGACGTATAACAGCAGATGAGATGACTAAAAAGGAACTTTGATAAGCTTTTACAGGAATTAAAGTCCCTTACTCCTGTGGTTTTAGTTAACACAAATATTAATATTAATGATAAAATCCTGACAGGAATTTATCTTGGTAAAATTACTGCGGCGTGTTCTCGGCGATAAATTTTTCCAAAGTACAGCAGTAGTAGCTTTTTTCAACCTGCTGGCCGGCTTGCTTAACCTGGTGGTCAAGGTCTATCTGGGCCGTAATCTCTCCAAGGACAGCTTTGGCCTGTTAAACAGTGTGCTCTCCGGCTCCCTGGTTTTATCAGTGCTGGTAATGGCTATGCGTTACCGTTATATCGAAGAGTACTGCGCCAGTCTGCAAAAAGCTGATTATAAAGCGCTTTTTTACCAGATACGGCATTTTATGATCGAAGCTGTTTTGTTCTGCCTGCCGGTTACCCTCTTTTTATATTTTTATAAAAAAGTTATTACTGATATTTTCCGTATCAATAATCCCCTTGTTCTGGTTATATTTCTGGTAATAGTTTTTTTTCTTTTTATTAAAACTCCTGTTTCCTCTTTTCTGCAGGGCGCCGGCGAGTTTGCCAAGTTTGCCGCTACTGCTTTTCTGGTGGCGGTTTTTAAAACCCTGACTGTAGCCTATTGTATTTTAACCGGCCTTACCTTTAACCAGGTATTGGTTATCTTTGGCGTTAGTGCTTTCCTGGGTTTTTTCTTCAGTTTTTTTTTTCAGACTGTCTGGCTGCGCCGCTTTTTTTCTTTAATGCAGCAGGTTAAATTCTTTTTCACAATGAAAAGCGTCAGCCGTGCCGGTTATTTCCGCAGAGAGCAGTTAATGAGCATTACCCGTTATTTAAGCGGCACTGCTCTGTTTATCCTTTTTTTTAATACTGATATTTTACTGGTAAGAAGTCTGTTTAAAAATACAGCCAGTTCGGGAAATTATGCTTTTGCTTCCATTATCGGTGTTTCCATGTTCCATCTTTGTAAAATAATTATAACTGTTTTAATGCCGGATGTAGTTAAGGCCAGGCTGGATGATAAAAATACTTTCCGTATTCTTAAAAAAGGTCTGCTGATGGTACTGCTCGTAGCCGGCAGCGTAGTATTGTTCTTTAATATTTTTCTCTGTTTCCCGGCCGCAGTCAAACGGATTACGCATCAGTACGGCGATGCCATACCCCTGTTCCGCTGGTATTCCTTTGCCATACTGCCTTTTGTACTTAATTCCATTCTGATAACCTTTTATACGGCAATGAAACGGTTTAAAATACTTTATCTGCTGCTTTTTTTCCCTGTGCTGCAGATTGTGCTTATTATTTTATTAAACAACGGCCCGGAACAGTCTCTGTACCGGGTAGTGGAAGTTAATATGGGCATAGGTATAACCATGCTGCTGCTTTTGGCAGGGGATCTGTACCGGGTCAGCCGCCGGACAAAAAATACTTTTAAAAAAAACAAATAGAGTTTATAATTAGCTATGAATAAAAAACATATATTATTAATAATTACCGGCCTGGTTTTTGCTTTAATTTTTACTTTATATTTTAATGAATTATTTGCCGCGGATGAAGTTCTTCATTCCGGTGATTACAATTATTACGCTGCCAAGATGAACTACCGCCATGGCGTCTCCTTTTTTAATAAAGTATGGGACACCAGTTTTAAACTGGGCCTGGCTAAAACCTACCGTCCTTTAAATATGCAGAACCTGATGCACAGCATTTTTCCTCCGCTTACAGCCCGCCATATTAATTTTATTTTTCCTTTTTTTCTGTTATTCATAACTTCCTTTCTGCTGTTTAGCAATTTTTCCCGGCCGGTCCGCTTTCTCGGGTCCCTGATGCTGGCTTTTTCACCGCTGGGAGTTTCTTATATACTGACCGGACATGAGAGCAAAACCTATGTGATAGCTTTTGCCCCCTTGGCTTTGCTGTTTTTTAAAAAGGCTGCTTCACCCCGGGGGCGGCTGTTTCATTACCTGCTGGCCGGTTTTATTTTGGGTTTTATGTTTTTGCAGATCGGTGTACAGACTGCTCTTTATTTTGCTTTTCTGCTAACTGCTTACTATTTGGTAATGCAGCCCGGAGCCGGTTTGAAAACATGGTTTAAACAAAGGCTGCAGCCTGCGGGTATTAAAAAACTTTTATTATTTTTGATCATTCCTCTTATCACAGTGGTTTTTTCCTTTGGCCTGCTGCAGAGTTTTATGGGTAAAAGCGAACGGGGCCAGGGTGATATTCCGGGTAAAGAGTTTGAAAATACCCAGGGCTGGGAATGGGCTACGCAGTGGTCCTTTCCGCCGGAGGAGACGGTTGATTTTTTTATGCCCGGCCTTTTCGGTTATCACAGTTCCAGCCGCCAGGCGCCTTACTGGGGCCGTATCGGGCGCAGCGCCTCCTGGACACCGGAAAACCGTAAGGGTATGCGCAATCTCTGCCTTAATTCCAATTATTTCGGCATTTTTCTGTTTCTATTTGCGGTCATGGGTCTGGTTTTTGTCCGGAAAAAAGAGGTCTATTTCTGGGGAGGTGCTCTCTTGATCGCTCTGCTGTTATCCTACGGCAAGTTTATACCGCCTTTTTACCGTCTTTTTTATTATATTCCCATGATGGATAAATTCCGTAATCCCAATAAATTTCTGCATATTGTGCATTTCTGTGCCGGTATGCTGGCGGTATACGGTCTTGATTATTTTTTACAGGCTTTCCGGGCTGACGCAGCCCGGCGCCGTGCTCTAACCGGCAGTCCTGCTTTTAAATATTTTGCAGCGGTCGCCGCCGGTCTGGGTGCTGCCGCGGTAATTTTTTATATAATGGCTCAGACAGCTTTGGCCGGATCTTTACAGAATTACTGGCAGACCTTGTATAACAGCAAGGTTGCGCACAGGATATATGAGCATTTCATGAGTTCCGTACTTCATTTTATACCGGTTGTTTTCAGCATAGCAGCCCTGCTTCTGCTTGGTTTCAGTGCCCGCGTAAAACAGGACCGCCAGCTTAATATACTGATCTGGTTTATATTTATGATCAGCGGCGCTATGGCTTTTCTGGGCTGGTACATGCACTGGGCTGTCACGGTTTTTATTATTTTGTTTCTGGGTGTTATTTTTGCTGTACTGCGCCAGAGTGATCAGGACGGGGGAGAGCGTTTATATAAATTTTTACTGGTGCTTTTTACCCTGTTTATTATCTTTGATCAGTATTATGTTAACCGCCATTATATAACCACGGAAAAAGACGAGACCGGACGTGATTTCCCTGTTCTGCAAAAGATAAAGCAGCTGCAGCAGCAGGGTAGGGGCCGTATTAAATTTTTACCGCGCGGCGGTAAAATGGGACAGCATTATATTTTAAAATACGGTTTGTCCAGCATTGATCCGCCGGCGCAGCGCAGTCCGGATAAAGATATTGACTCTTTTCTCAGCACAGCCTCCCCGGTCCAGCTTAAGCGCTACTCTGTTTTAAATATAAAATATTTGGTGACTACGCCGCGGTTCGGGCAGATAATCAAATATTTTTATCAGACCCGCCGCCGTGATCTGGCCCGTTTCTACTATATCTACAAAGATGTACTTACCCGGACCAGACACGCCGGTAATTTTAACGGCTATAACCTCTTTATCAATACCAATGTCATGCCGCGCGCTGTATTTGCCCACAGCTTTTTTACCTTAACCAATTTTAACAATATTGTTAATACAATGACCTCGCCTGCTTTTAAACCGGAAAAAGAGGTTTTATTTGTACAAAAGGGGGGTTACAGTAACCGTTTTCCCGCAACTCCTCCAAAGCAGGCTTCAACAATTACCATTGCAAAGTATCGACCCCGGGAAGTGGTCTTAAAAGTACAGGCTGCGGCCAAAGGGATGGCTGTGCTGGCTGACTATTATCACAGCGGCTGGCAAGCGTTTCTTGACGGTAAACAGGTGCCGGTTCACCGGGCTGATTATTTTTACCGCGGTGTTTTTGTGGATAAAGGCGAGCATAAACTGGTCTTCCGTTATCAATCTGTTCTGTGGCAGCGTGTTTTTTATTTTATTTTATTTTTTATATTTATAGGTCTGTCCCTGTATTATAGCTGGTATAAGCTGAAAAAAACAGCTGACAGGTAATTATAATTTGTGCCGGCTGCAAAACAGCGGTTTAAAGGAGTATTAGTGGCGCAAGCAAAAAAAGTTCTGGTAACCTCTGCTTTGCCTTACGCAAACGGCGATATACATATCGGTCACCTGGTAGAGTATCTGCAGACGGATATATGGGTACGTTTCCGTAAAATGCGCGGCGATGAGTGCATATATGTCTGTGCTGATGATACGCACGGTACGCCGGTTATGATTCAGTCCCGCAAGCTGGGTATCAAACCGGAAACCCTGATTGCCCGCAGCCGGGAGCAGCATATTAAAGATTTCGCCGCTTTTAACATACATTTTGATAACTACTATACTACCAATTCCCCGGAAAACCGGGAGATCAGCAGCAATATTTTTAAAAATATGGAGGAGCAGGGTCATGTTACGGTTAAGGAGATCAGTCAGACCTACTGTCCGCATGACCGCATGTTTCTGCCGGACCGTTTTGTAAAAGGCATCTGTCCCAACTGCGGTGCGCCGGACCAGTATGGTGATTCCTGTGACAAGTGTTCCGCTGCCTATGCTACGGCTGATTTAAAAGAACCTTACTGTACTCTCTGCGGGCGTAAACCGGTTACCAGGGCCAGTGAACATATCTTTTTTAAACTGGAAAATTTTAAAGATTTTTTAAAAAAATGGGTAAAAGACCATACGCCGCAGCAGACCGCGAATAAACTGCAGGAATGGCTGCAGGGTAAATTAAAGGACTGGGATATCTCCCGGGATGCACCCTATTTCGGGTTTGAGATTCCCGGCCATCCTGGTAAATATTTTTATGTGTGGCTGGATGCGCCGGTAGGGTATATAGCCTCTACAGCTAACTGGTGTAAAAAAAACAACCGTTCTTTGGCTGAATTCTGGCAGGATAAAGAGAGTGAGTTATATCATTTTATTGGTAAGGATATAGTTTATTTTCATACCTTGTTCTGGCCCGCCATGCTTAAAACCGGCGGCTTTAAAACCCCGGACCGGATATTTATTCATGGTTTTCTGACTGTTAACGGTGAAAAAATGAGCAAATCCAGGGGTACCTTTATCAAGGCCTCTACCTATAGCAGACATCTGGATCCGGCTTATCTGCGCTACTATTATGCCTGTAAGTTAAATTCTTCCCAGGAGGATATAGATCTCAATTTTGACGATTTTATAAGCCGGGTCAATTCTGATCTGATCGGTAAAATTACCAACCTTGCTTCCCGCGGCGCCCAGATGCTGACCAAAAAGCTGGACGGGGTGATTGGTTCTATGTCAGCAAAGGGAGCAGAACTGATATCCCGTGCCCAGTCAGAGACGGAAACAATAGCAGCTGCTTACTACAATCTTGATTACAATAAAGTCATTCTTAAAGTAAGATCCCTGGCAGAAGAGGGTAACCGTTATTTTGATGAGATGAAACCATGGCAGCTTATTAAAACTGATCAGCAGGCGGCACGGGAAGTACTGAGTACAGTGCTTAATCTTTTCCGTATCATGGCTGTTTATTTAAAACCCATTCTGCCTGAGTTTGTCTCCCGGACAGAGCAGCTCTTTAATGAAAAACCTTACAACTGGCAAAGCAGCCGGGAAGTTTTACAGGATCATAAGATAAACTCCTATCGTCATTTGATTACCCGCATAGAAAAAAATACTATAGATAAAATTATTTCCGACTCTGTGGAAAATGATACTGATGCTAAAACAGCCGCTGATACTGAGACATATGAAAAAGAAGCTGCTGTCATAACTATAGATGATTTTTTTAAAATTGATCTGCGTGTTGCCAGGATTACAGCGGCAGAAGAGATCAAAGAGGCTAACAAGCTGCTGCGCTTAGAGGTGGATCTCGGTTATGAAAAACGCCGGCTTATTGCCGGTTTGAAAAAAGCTTACCGGCCCGGGGATTTGATCGGACGTCTGACCATTGTAGCAGCCAACCTTAAACCGCGTAAGATGAAATTCGGTGTTTCCCAGGGTATGATTCTTGCTGCCGGTGCAGGGGGCAGTGATCTATTTATTCTATCGCCGGACAGCGGCGCCAAGCCGGGACAGCGTATCAGTTAAACTTGTTCAGCTATACCAGAGATAAATTTAATTCCTTTACGCCGCAGCGGCAGCTTAACCACCTGTTAAAATTACTACATAAAATTGAACAAACCGGTGATGCAAAAAACAGTCATACCTTAAGAAAAGATCTATATACTTGTTTATCCTGTTTTGATGCTGCTACCGAGCATGGACAGGCAGTAAAAAGTATATTCAGCAGTTATACACCGGATACGGCAGATACTGTTTTAACCGGTATGCTTGTGCAACTGGAACATTATATGCACCGGCATGCCAAAGAAAATTTTACGGCTGTATGCAGCCGCGACGGCAGTGGTCCTGTCCGTCCGGTGCCGGCTGCGGTAATACTGCATAATTTCCGGTCTGCTTTTAATGTCGGTGCGGTTTTCCGCAGCGCCGAGTATTTTGGCTTTGGACAGGTTGTACTGTGCGGTTATACGCCTGATCCGCATCACGCCGGTGTGCAGAAAACAGCTATGGGAACTGCGGCCAGAATTAAATGGCGCCGTTGTGATGATGTTTATGAAGCTGTCAGAAATTTGCAGTATCAAAATTACCGTATAACTGCTTTGGAGACAGTTAAGGATGCTGTTACTTTGACTGAATACAGCTTTGTGTTTCCCGGAGCATTGCTGTTTGGTAATGAGAAATACGGCCTGGAGCAAAAACTGCTCAAGCAGGCTGATGATGTAGTAAATATTCCTGCTTGCGGCTGGAAAAACTCTTTAAACGTGGCTGCGGCATTTGCCATTGCTGCCTATGAAGCCGGGAAACAATATCACAGTTTTTAAGCAGTATTATGCAGATGAGTTAGAAGAACGTGATTTTTTTCCGGCATGGGGAGTGATTTTAAAAGTAAGTTTTTTACCGTTAGAAGCGACTGTTACTTTACCGCCGTGCACCAGTTTCCCGAAAAGGATCTCATCCGTAAGTTTGTTTTTTATCTCCTTGTCTATGAGTCTTTTAACCGGCCGCGCTCCTTCTGTTTTGTTAAATCCGTTTTGCGCCAGGAACGTAAGAGCGCTTTTGTTTAATTTTACCCTTATTTTTTTCTTTTTAAGATTGGTGTTAAATTCTTTAATATATTTCTGTACTATACTTTTC
>CAZFAK010000110.1:0-9019 GCA_964517045.1 uncultured Spirochaetia bacterium
CCAAGAAAGGGCACCCTGCTTGCGGTTTCCTCCTGAAACCGATGCAGGGCAGGTTGCGCGGCCTCCGTGCCGCGCCGGTTTTTATAACCAGCCGGTAAAACATACTGTATTCCCTGCAGTTGAGGTGGAAGTTGACCGGCGGTAATATGCACAAGCAAGTCTACAGTGGCTATTCCCTTTTCCTGTTCTCTGTTCAGTATTTTTCTTATTTGCTTTTCTAATCCTTTATATATTATAATTTAGCCGGGATTATGATATATTGGTATCTAATCAGGAATATACTATGAAAATAACATTTTACGGTGTGCGCGGCTCTTTGCCTACACCCGTGCTTCCTGTTGATCTGTACAAAAAAGTAAAACAGGTTTTAACAAAAGCATTAACTGATAAACGCTTTAAAAATAAAAGTCCTGCTGCTGTTTTAAAAGAAATTCCTTTTCATGAAAAATCAACTTACGGCGGCAATACTGCCTGTGTACTTCTGGAAATAAATAACGAAAAGGTTATTTTAGACTGCGGCAGCGGGCTGCGGGTTCTGGGCGGTGATCTGCTTGCCGGTGATTTTGGCAAGGGCAAAGGTCATGCCCGTGTTTTTATCAGTCATACGCACTGGGATCATATTATGGGGATCCCGTATTTTGTGCCTTTATTTATACCGGGCAACCGCTTTGATTTTTATGCCGGCCATCCGGAGCTGGAGGAGAGGCTCCGTTACCAGCAGGAGTTCAAGTTTTTTCCTGTAAACCTTGATTACATGCAGGCGGAAAAGAATTTCTTTCAGCTTAAGCCGGGGCAGCCCGAGAGTTTTTCCAACTATACAGTAACCTGTCATAAACAGTCGCACCCCGGTGTTAGTTATGCTTACAAGTTTGAAACCGGTAAAAAAGTTTTTGTATATTCCTCTGATGTTGAATATAATTATAAAAATATGGAGGAATTGCAGGAGGCTATCGAGTTTTATAAAAATGCCGATGTGTTGATTATAGACAGTCAGTATACCCTGGTGGAACAACTGAAAAAAATAGACTATGGTCATACATCACTGCAGGTAGATTTGGATATTGCCAACAAGGCTAATATAAAAACTGTTATTTTATTTCATCATGACCCCCTGTGTACAGACGGGAAAATGGCTGAAATACTTGAACTGGCAGAGAATTATAAAAAGACACAATTTCCTGATAAAAATTTTAAAATCATTGCAGCGCGGGAAAATTTAACTTTAGAAATCTGATTTTTTATGTCTGAGATCACTTCCGGCCTCTCTCTGTTTGATTATAATAAGGAAAACTCCAGTGCTTCCGGCTCTGATGAGCAAAAGTTTGTTTTTACTGTAAGCAGTCTTACCAGACAGATAAAAGATGCTCTTAAACAAAAAGCGTTTATTCATATATGGGTGGGCGGTGAAATAAGCAATGTCTCTTATGCCAAAAGCGGCCATGTTTATTTTGATATAAAAGATGAATATGCTCTGCTTAAATGTGCCATGTTTAAACGTTTTGCATCCGGCTTAAAATTCAAACTGGAACCGGGGCAGAAAGTCGAAGTTTTCGGCAGTGTCTCGGTTTATGAAAAAAGAGGGTACTATCAGATTATTGCGGAAAAGGTAACTGCCGAAGGTATTGGCGACTTGCAGCTTGCTTATGAACAGCTTAAAAAAAAACTAAAACAGGAAGGATTGTTTGAACGGCGTTACAAGAAAAGCATACCTCTTTATCCTGAACGGGTAGCGCTTATTACCAGTTCTACCGGCGCTGCTGTACGGGATATTATACAGACTACCAATATTCATTTTCCCGGAGTGCACCTTATTATTATGCCTACTGTAGTTCAGGGAGACAAGGCAGCAGCCGGTATAGCGCGTATGATCAGGCTGGCTAATGAAAAAAATATAGCAGATGTTTTGATCATCGGCCGCGGCGGCGGTTCCCTGGAGGATTTGTGGGCTTTTAATGAGGAAGAAGTAGCGCGGGCTGTTTATGCCAGCCGGATACCTGTTATCTCAGCAGTTGGTCATGAGGTTGATTTTTTCATCTCTGATTTTGTAGCTGATTACCGGGCTGCTACTCCTACAGCAGCAGCTGAATATATTTCCCAGAACAAAAAGGAACTGGCTGCCGGTATATCTTTTTATGATAAACGTATAATAAATGCTGTGAACAGCAGAATAGCAGGTATCAGATACCGGCTTGAAGCCTGCCGGGGAGCAAAAGTAGCCCGGATTTTACAAAACATGCATGATAAACTGGTGCAGGAGCTGGATGATCTTAAGGTACGCGCTGTTAAAGGCTTGCAGGATAATTATAAAGAAAAGCAAAACTTTTTTTTACAGATAAACGGCAAGTTAACGGCTTTATCACCTTACAATATCATGCAGCGGGGCTATGCTGTAGTTATGAAAAATAATAAAGCAGTAAAACAAAGTTCACAACTGGCCAAAGGTGACCGGGTGAATGTCAGGCTGGCTTCCGGAGAGAAAGACATGGAGGTACTTTGAATATTCTTACCTGTGCAGCTGCTTGTGAATCGCTGGGGCTTGGTCTCTACACAGACCGGCAGAGTTTGGAAAAATATATTATTAATGATTTCCGCGATACAGGCAGAGTGCTGTTTTATACAGATCAACTTTTAAAAGAGGCAAAATTAAGTATAAAAAGTATTCACGGAATGGGAGTGTGTATCGGCCCCGGTAATTTTACTTCATTGCGGGTACTGCTTTCTCTTTTTAAAACTATAGCTTATGCCGGTAATATTTCTTTATACGGATATAATACCCTGGATATACTTGCTGCCAGTGTCCTGTCTTTTAATAAAGCGGTTGTGTTGCCTGCAGTAAATGCTTACCGGCAATCTCTATACTGCGCCTGTTTTTACAATGGCCGCTGTCTTGGTAATTACCTGGATCTTAAAATTGAAAAACTGACTGCTTTTCTGCAAAATCCTGAGGCAGCTGATCCGTTCGCAATGCAGGATAAACTACCGGATAAAAACAATAAAATAATTGTCTGCGGTAATGGCGTGCAGCATCTTCCGGATGTAAATAATAACAATGTTATTATAGTACGCGATAGATACCAGAGCCCGGATCCGGCCCGGATATATAACAGAGTTGCCGGAGACATAAGCAACAATATTGTTCCGCCTGACCTGTTTAATTTAAAACCCTTTTATATAAGGGATTCAGTATAAAAAATGAGAAATGAGTTTTAAATTTGCGCGTAATTTGAATATATAGTAAATTTACAGACAGGGTTAGAAAACAGTTTATTTGATGTTCTGTATTTGAGTTGGAGAAAATTAAAAATCTTTAATAAATATAAACCGTTTTGTAATCAATAATATATATCGCTCCGGGAGTAAATATGAAAAAAATAATAATATTTGGATTGTTGTCAGTATTTCTTTGCAGTGCCGCCCAGACCGGTAACCCCGGCAGCAGCGGGGAGGCAGTTATAGGCAAGCGGCTGCATTTTATTAATAATTTTGATAAAATAAACTGGATAATCACGGTGGATATTTCCGGCAGTATGCGGCAGATATTTCCTGAAGTCCAGACCAATCTTATCTCAGTTGTTAAAAATATCCGTAATGGTGATCTGCTGACTTTAATTGTTTTTGCCGATAACGCGGAAAATGTTTTTATCCGTAAAAAGATGACTTCCCAATCCCGCTCCCGTTTTATCAATAAAATAAATTCACTTACACCGCGCGGAATGAAGACCTACCTTGCCCAGGCCAAGAGATTTACCCTGGATATTCTGGATAAAGCAGACAATGGTTATCAGGGAGTGGTTTTATTTTTTACTGACAATAAAAATGATCCGCCGGCAGGTGTTCCGGAAGCTGATCTGCGGGTTGATCTGTCCCGTGATGCTCTAAGCCTTTTAGACCGGGTTAAATGGCAGGTATATATTGTTAATTATAATGCTGCCTCCTCAACTGATGGCCGTAATATTTTCAGCAGAATATGGGATAATATTTTTAAACGAACCACTGTTATCAAGGGTTTTGCTAATCTGCCCCGGGTTTTTAAAATACGCAGTACAGTAAAATTCCGCCAGATCAGTATGATAATTGTAGGGCTGGTGCTTGTATTCCTGATTCTGTTTTACACTTTCAGATGGTCCTGGAAACTGGGCTTGCCGGTTTTATTAGCTTTATTATTTTTATTTTTATTTTATCCGGCGCCGCTTATGGCTGTAATTCGTGTTATAGTCTGGCTGATAGAGATACCTGTTTTTATTATTGGCTATCTGTTTATGTATCTGCTTGCTGTCAGCAAATTTTTCTGGCTGCTTCCGCTTGCTGTAGCGGGTTATATTATATACCGGTTGATCTATCTTGTTGAATACTATGGTGTATTTAAAAAAGGGGTCTATAAACAGATCGCGCCTGTATATATCAACCGTGCTCTTAAACATGGCTCGCTGGCAGCTAAAAGAGATGCTCTTTCGAAAATTTACCGTTTTGGTCACTTAAGAAAAAAAGCTGATTATTACCTTAAAAAATTAGAGGCAGACAATGCTGAAATATTCAAACTCATACCTGAAGAGCTGATAGCTGTCCACCGCAGGGATTTGATAAGCAAACTGCGCTCTAAAGGGCCGTTTACGCTGTTGCTCGGTAAATTCACCAAAGCCAAATCAGAATTTATTAACGGCATGATAGGTATGGAGCTTATTCCCGAAATTGAAGATGAAAAAACCTACCGGCCTACTTATCTTACTTATGGTAACAATACTATCATTCTCGCTTTAAGAAACGGTCAAAAACATTATATTAAATTTCACTACAAAAAAAATGATGTGATTTTTAAAGGAATAGGTGATTACTCTATAGGAGTAAAACATAAAGGTGAGTTCTGTGATTTTTTAAAAACCAATTTCTCCACCATTGATTATATAGATATCAAGATCAGAAACAGGATGCTTAAAACCAAAGGAGTGTTAATTGATGCTCCCAGTCATGATTACCGTACTGAATACCCCTGGATGGATGATGAGTCCTTTTTTGTTTTTATAAACAAAGTTATTTATGTTATTGATTATGAGGTGGGGCTGGACTGGAAAGATATAAAAAATATTAACTATATTGAGTGGTCCAAACTTTCTGCTTTATTTGCTGTTTTAAATTTTAAAAACTTCAAAGGTAATGCGGAAGAGCTGCAGCAGCAGATCTACAAAATACGGGACCGCATTAATGCCCAGACAGCTTTTGATGATACAGAGATTATACCGGTTGATTTTTCAACCATCAGTACCCTGCGTGAGGATAAAGAAAGTAAAACCGGTATTAAATATTTAATGGAATATTTGAATTATAAAAAAAAAGCTTAAGCTGTTACAGGATTTTTTCTTTTTTTAAATAAGTTATCTGCCTGCGGGTTAAATACCGGTTTAATTTGCGGCCGGTATAAAGTTTTTTCATATCTTTACGGAGCGCAGTTGAGGATAGCGGATAGGGTTTTATACTGTAATAATACAAATTATCTGTGTGCTGCCGGCGGCCGTAACGGTTAAAGCAGATAAAGACAGCTTGTTTTTGTAATTTATCAAAGTCTTTCCATTGATCAAGCTCAGGCAGCAGATCATCACCGATTATAATGTGGAGGGGTTTGCTAATACTGTATTTTTTTTTTATATATTTAACTGTATCTATAGTGTAGGAAATGCCTTTTTTATTAATCTCATAAGGCAGTATACTGGTATACTTTTTCCCGGAGAATAATATTCTGGTTAATTCCAGACGGTCCTTGTCTTTTAAAAAAAAAGTTTTTTTTTTGTGAGGGGGATAATGGCAGGGGATAATAAAAACTTTATGTCCCGGGAACAAGCGGTGGTATTGGGTAACAATATACAGATGAGCTTTATGCGGAGGATTGAAACTGCCTCCGAAAATAGCATACCCGCTCATAGTCAGTTTACTATATGACCTTTACCAGCAACAATATATTTCAGACAAGTCAGGTCTTTTAGCCCCATTGGTCCGCGTACATGCAGTTTCTGCGTGGAAATGCCCACTTCAGCTCCCAGGCCGTAGCGGTTGCCGTCGGCAAACCGGGTGGAAGCATTGATAAATATACCGGCCGCATCAACTTTTTCCCGGAAATAACAGGCATTATTATAGTCATTGGTTAAAATAGCTTCACTGTGACCTGAGCCGTATTTATTTATCCAGAGAACAGCATCCCCTACATCAGCAACGGTTTTAACAGCCAGTATAAGATCCAGATACTCTGTTTCCCAGTCAGCAGCAGTAGCCGGGATAATACCCGCGGCCAGCTGCTGTATGGCACCGTCTCCATGCAGTTCTACATTTTGTTCCTGCAGGGCAGCAAGAAGTTTTTCGGTATGAGGAAAATCTTTATGTACCAGAAGAGTTTCCATGGCATTGCAGACACCGGGGCGCTGCACTTTGGCATTTACGCAAACCTTAACAGCGGTTTCCAGAGTGCAATTCTGATCCACAAAAGTATGACAGTTGCCTTTGTCATGTTTAATAACCGGTATAGTAGAGTTTTCCGTAACGAATTTGATAAGGCTGTGTCCGCCGCGCGGAACTACAATATCAATATATTGATCCAGGGTTAAAATTTTTTTTACCAGAGAGCGGTCTGTTTTATCAATAACCTGTATCAGAGCCGGATCAAGCCCGGCAGCACTCAACGCAGAGGAAACTATCTCTCCCAGAACAATGTTGGTATGGATTGCTTCTTTTCCTCCCCGCAAAATAGCCGCATTACCGCTTTTTACAGTCAAAGCCGCAATATCAATCACTACATTGGGACGGCTTTCGAAAATGACTGCTATCAGGCCTATGGGTACCCTTTCCTGTCTTATTTCCAGCCCGTTCGGCCGGCGGGTGGAATAGGCTGTCTCCCCTACAGGGTCAGGCAGGGCGGTTACTGCCAAGGCAGAATCGGCCAGTTTATTAATACGTTTATCATCCAGTTGCAGGCGGTCCAGCATAGCTGTTGACAAGTTGTTTTTCCTGCCTGCTTCCAGATCAAGCTTGTTGGCTTTTTTAATGGCCGCAGCTTTCCTTTTAATCTCTTTTGCCATTTCCCGCAGTGCTTTGTCTTTTTGCGAAGTTAACAAGCCCAGATTTGCATTAAAAGCTTTTTTGGCCGCAGCTGCAGTTTTTTCAACAGAGCAAAGAGATGACATAATAATTATCCGGTATGTTTAATAGCATCTTTGATCTGCGCCTGAATATCAAACTGCAAACCTTTAAAACAGGTTTTAACTGCACTGGCTGTAGACTGGGCATTGGAACTGCCATGGCCGATATAAACCGGTTTTTTAATGCCCAGTAAAGGAGCCCCGCCGTATTTTTTAGCGTCTGTTTTGGTGCGTATATGGTTAAACGCCGGTCTGAGCAGCCAGGCACCCAGCTTGCACAAAAAACTGCTATATGCTGTTTTTTTTATTATACCGGTAATAAATTTGGCAGTGCCTTCACCGGTCTTTAAAAATATATTACCGGTAAAACCGTCACATACTATAATGTCAGCTTTATTATCAAGCACTTCAGCCGGCTCTATATTGCCGATAAAGTTCAGTGAAGTTTTGGACAGCTCCCGGAAAGTTTTAACCAGAAGTTCGTTTCCTTTGGATGCTTCGCCGCCGATATTCAGCAAGCCGATTCTGGGGGCTTTGATATTATAAATGTTTTTAAAATAGATATCACCGATGATAGCAAACTGTTTTAAAAATTTCCAGTGACATTCAGCATTGGCACCGGCGTCAACCAGCAGAGAAAAACCATGTTTGTTGGGAAACAGGGAAGCAATAGCCGGCCTTTTTATGCCATGTATGCGGCCTACGGTAAAAAGGGCGCCGGTTAAAACAGCGCCGGTGTTTCCCGGTGACCAGAAAGCGTCTATTTTATTGTTTTTCAAAGCTGTCAGACCGGTCATTATGGAGGATTTTTTCTTTTTACGACAGGCCTGTACCGGGTTTTCATCCATGTGGATAACATCAAAGGAGGGGAGAACTTCCAGGTTGTGGCGGGTATCTTTTATTTTTTTTTTGGCAAAATATTTATGGATGACCTTTTCTTCTCCCACGATAACGACCTGGGTATCCAGTGCCCGGGCTGCGTCCACACAGCCTTTTATTAATTCTTCCGGCGGATAGTCTCCGCTCATGATATCTATGCCTATACGGTGCATGCAGTATTTTATTTGCGTACTTCTGTCTTGCCTTTATACATGCCGCACTCCGGACATACCTGGTGCGGTAGTTTTAGTGCGCCGCAGTCCGGGCATTTGCCGGCAAATTGCGGCTTTCTTTTATCATTGGCTTTGCGCCGCATTTTGGTTTTGGATTTGGATTTACGGAATTTAGGTAGGGCCATTTATATCTCCATGTTTGCAAAATAGACGCAAATTCTACTATAATTTATACGATTTTACAAATTAGATCAGATAAAACCGTAAATTTTTAAATCTGAATTTGACAAAAAAATATTTCTGTATAATAATTATTTTAATAATTTCCGGAAATGTTTTTATGAATGAACTGGTATGTTCTACTTATAAATTAATTCAGATTCATATACCCAAAACCGGCGGCAGCAGTATTCAGCGTTTTATATACGGCCTGCCCAGGATAAAAGCTCCCCACCGGAAAAGTCTGCAAATACTGGAGAACATTTCCCGCTATAAAGATTATTTTACATTCGCTGTGGTGCGTAATCCGCTGGACCGTATTATCTCCACTTATTTTTACTATACCACCAGAGGAGGTAATCGCACCGGAAAAGATAAAAAAATCGGGAGGGAATTCAGGAAAAGGGGTTTAAAGGCTGTCATAATGGATCTGGAAAACCTGCACCGCTATATACCTTTTTACGAAGAGCAGTTAAGCCGGGTTTTTTTACCGCAGCATTATTATACACATAAAAACAACCGCTTTGTATTGAATAAAATTTTTTATTATGAAAGACTTTTTGAATGTTTTGCTTATCTGAAAGAAAAATATCACGAGGGATTGGAATATATCATCCCCTATCGGAA
>CAZFAK010000111.1:0-8918 GCA_964517045.1 uncultured Spirochaetia bacterium
TCCATAAAGTAAAAATTTTTCTTTTCGTCAACCAGAAACTCAATCGTACCTGCACCCACATATCCTGCTTCCCTGGCCCCTTCTACGGCCGCCCGGCGTATTTTTTCACGCATCTTATCTGATAAAAAAGGAGACGGTGTTTCCTCAATCAGCTTTTGATGTTTGCGCTGAATAGAGCAGTCCCTCTCTCCGAGATGAATGACATTTTTGTAAGCGTCTGCCATTATCTGCACTTCGATATGGTTGGGATTGATAATATATTTTTCCATGTAAATGCCGGGATTGCCGAAATTGGCCTGTGCTTCGTTTTGGGCAAGCTGGAAAAATGATTTTAACTCTTTATCGTTTTTACAAATCCGCATCCCTTTACCGCCGCCGCCGGCAGTAGCTTTTAATATGACCGGGTAGCCGATTTTACGGGCGTTATCGCGCGCGTCGTCAAAATTTTTCAGAATATCCGTACCGGGTGTAATCGGTACGCCGGCTTTTTGCATGGTTTCCCGGGCATTGGCTTTATCACCCATTTGCTGAATGATTTTTTGGGAAGGTCCAACAAAGACAATGTTGTTTTCTTTACAGGCGGCAGCAAAGTCGGAGCGTTCCGCCAGAAAACCATAGCCCGGATGGATAGCGTCAGCCCCGGTTATCTCAGCTGCGGCAATAATGCGGGGTATGTTCAGATAGGAGTCAGCAGCGGGTGCGTCACCGATACATACATCTTCATCGGAAAAGTACCGGTGCAGGGAATCTTCATCAGCAGTGGAATGTACAGCAACGGTTTTAAGTCCCAACTCTTTGCAGGCTCTGATTATACGCAGGGCTATCTCACCGCGGTTAGCTACTAAAACTTTTTTAATCATAGATGTTCCTTAATTATGGCGTATTCTTTTGTTCAAGACGGTATAGCGGCTGGCCGTACTCCACCGGCTGACCCTCTTCCACAAGAATCTCGGTCACTTTACCTTCCTTGTCAGCCAGAATCTCATGTTCGATATGCATAGAAGTAACAAGACCGATAATGTCGCCTTTTTTTATTACGTCACGCAGTTTAATATATTTCTGCTGGTTTTTTTTATTGATCCTGCTGAAAAAGCCGATAGAATCGGAACAGATATCATTTTTGTTATCAGTACTCTGAAAACTGCCGGCAAAACCTTTGGCAGGCAGATTTTCAGTGGAAAAATCAAACGGCTCTGCCGTATGTTTGCTTTTTTTGCCTTTGGCACCAGTAAAGCGCTGTTTACTGGTAAGCTGCAGATCAACCCCGCGGCCTTTGATATGTACTTCGTTTATATTTTTATTGGCTACTGCTTTTATAATATTGTCAAGCTTTTTTATATCCATAATATATACTTGCCTTGTAGTGATATATGATTGCGGTTATATTAGCATATTGTTGTTTTTTTTTCAAAAAAATTTTATAATTTATTCCCGTCAGTAATGACGGTAATATTTTCAGCAGGAGCTATATTATGAAACTGATTAGCAGGTTGGTTTTGGTAAGTTGTTTATTTTTTACTTGTTACAAAGGTGATACTTTCCGTTACCGTTTGGATAAATTTTACAGCTTGCTTGGTAATGAAGAGATTACCGCTGCTTTTAAAAAAGGAGAGATTGCTGCAGTCAGTTCTTATATAGACGAACAGACAGCGAAAGATAAAGCTTTTAAAAAAAAGTATTTGAATATAAAAAAATTCGAGGCTATTAATCATTTCAGTACGGAACAAACCGTTGTTTTTTTCTATAAATATTTTTATTTAAAACTTCATCCGGAAAAGAGAAAATAATTTTTTACTTCAATGCAGAAAACAGAAAATCTATGTGAAGCAATTCTTTTGCTGGAAAATGCTTTGGTCAGCGCCCGAAAACTGGCTAAAGCCGCTGCTGTTTCGGAAAAGGAAGTTGACCGTTATATAGATACTTTAAACGACAAGTATAAAAAAAGCGGTTCTGTATTTACAGTTGTTAAACTGGAAAATGCCTATAAACTTACTATCAGGGATGACTTTTATCATCCGGCTCTGGAAAAATATGCCGGCAAAAAGAAAAAAATTTCCGGCGCTTTACTGGAGACATTGGCTATTATTGCCTATAAACAACCGGCTACCAACGGTGAGGTCAGTGATATCCGCGGGGTAAATTCCGCCAATTACATCAAAATTTTACTTGATGATCAGTTCATTAAAATTGCGGGTAAAAAAGATGTACCCGGCAAACCCTTTATGTATAAAACCACAGCCAAATTTTTAACTCATTTTGGTTTGAAAAATTTAAAGGAACTGCCTACTCTTAAAGAGATTAAGAGTTTTGATTTTTTGGATAATGATCAGGAAAATAAATCTTAAATTTTTTCTGTTTTTTAGACTAAAAATAAGCATATTTTATAAAAAAAATCGTTTTTTTCATAAAAAACCCATTTATCATTTGCAACAATTGCCATTTATCGTTATAATATAGCTGACAATTTAACATTGTCGGTATTTTTAAAGTTAAACTTTAATATAATTTTTTTTTAGGGGTTCAAGGATGATTATCAATCACAATTTATCAGCTATTAATGCCAACAGACTGCAGAATATAAGGGTTAAGCAGCAAACCAAAACCATGGAAAAGCTTGCTTCCGGTGAAAGGATTAACAAAGCCGGAGATGATGCTTCAGGTCTGGCAGTTACGGAAAAGATGCGGGCTCAGATCATGGGACTGCATAAAGCTTCGGAGAACGCGGTTAACGGTATATCCTTTATTCAGTCTACTGAGGGTTATCTGCAGGAGTCACAGGATGTTTTAAAACGGATTAGAGAGCTGGCTGTACAGGCTTCCAACGGTATCTATTCTGCGGAGGATCGGATGCAGATACAGGTTGAGGTGTCTCAGCTTGTTGATGAGGTGGACCGTATAGCTTCCCATGCCGAGTTTAATGAGCTTCCCTTACTCCAGGGACAGTTTGCCCGCAGTGTAGACGGCTCCCAGCCTGAGAATCCTATCTGGTTTCACATAGGCGCTAATATGGACCAGCGTATAAAAGCTTATGTCGGCACCATGACAGCTGATGCTTTAAAAGTTACGGATGTCAGTATCAGTACACCTGATCAGGCTAATAAAACCATAGGTATGGTTGATGAAGCATTAACCAAAGTATCCAAACAGAGAGCAGACCTTGGCGCTGTACAAAACAGAATGGAGCTGCTTGTGAAAGGTCAGGATATAGCTGCCCAGAATCTGCAGGCGGCTGAGAGTAAGATGCGCGATACCAATATGGCTCTGGCAACGGTTGAGTTGTCCAGAAACAATATTCTGGCGCAGGCCAGTACTGCTATGCTGGCGCAGGCCAATATGAAAAACAATTTGGTAATGAGATTACTGGGGTAATCTCCGCTTATTTTTTTTTAATATTTATCATTTAACATCTGTGCGGGTATGGATAATCTTGTCCATACCCTCTAAAATAATTGTTGCTATTGCTGTTATTTTCAGTTATAAACTGTTTATTTTTAATACCTAACCGGAAACGGATAAATTTGACTTTTAGGCGGGAAACTATTATATTGCATAGATATTTCGGACTTATTTAATGGCAAGCGACCAAGACAAAAAAAACAATAAAAATAATAATAATAATAAAAATAAAAATGATTTTCTGCAGGATCTGGAAAAAAAATTAAAATCCCGAAAAGATAAAGAAAAAAAGGATGACAAACAAAAAAACAAAAATACGCCGGGCCGTTTTTCCCTTTTCCTGATACTGGGTCTGATTATATTTACTATCTATATGCTGGTAAACTCCGGCAATAATCAGCAGCAGGTAAAGGAAGCCAGCTATACTGATTTCTATAATAATGTAGTTAATGATGTTATTACAGAATGTATTTTTATTCGAAATAAAAATATTATCCGTTATACAATCAACAAACAAAAATATGAAACCAAAATACCTTATCAGGATGAGAGTTTACTGGCTCTTTTAAGAAAACATGACGTAAAGATAGATTCCAAAGATGAGGAGCGTTCTGTTTTTGTTGAGTCGCTTATCCAGCTGTTGCCATGGATTCTTATCATGGGTGTTATCTGGTTTTTTCTTATGCGCCAGCTGCGCGGCCGTATGGGCGGCGGTATGAATTTCGGTAAAAGCAGGGCTAAGCTTATAAACCGGGAACAGGTCAAGGAAAGGTTTACGGATGTTAAGGGATGTGAGGAGGCCAAGGAAGACATGGAGGATGTTATAGCCTTCCTTAAAAATCCCCAGAAATTTTCGCGTATAGGTGCGCGCGTACCCAAGGGAGTTTTACTCGTAGGTCCGCCCGGCACAGGAAAGACACTCATAGCCAAAGCAGTTGCCGGCGAAGCCAAGGTGCCTTTTTTTTCAATGTCCGGTTCTGATTTTGTAGAGATGTTTGTCGGTGTGGGTGCTTCCCGGGTTAGGGACCTGTTTAATACCGGTAAAAAAAATGCTCCCTGTATACTTTTTATTGATGAGATCGATGCAGTAGGCCGTACCCGCGGCGCCGGGTATGGCGGCGGTCATGATGAAAGAGAACAAACCCTTAACCAGATGCTGGTGGAGATGGACGGATTTGATACCAACAGCGGTGTGATTCTGGTGGCAGCTACCAACCGCCCTGATGTACTTGATAAAGCCCTGCTCCGTCCCGGCCGGTTTGACAGGCAGATTATCATTGACAATCCTGATGTAAAGGGCCGTAAAGCTATTCTGGAAGTGCATGCCAAAAAAATAAAACTGGAGAACAAGACCAGCCTGGATGCTATAGCGCAGGGAACACCGGGTTTTACCGGTGCTGATCTGGCTAATATCATAAACGAAGCTGCTCTTATAGCTGCGAAAGAAAATAAAAAAAAGGTTAATGAACAGCACCTGGAGGCAGCGAAAGATAAAGTAATCATGGGCGTAGAGAGAAAAAGTATCCTGATCCATGAAGATGAAAAAAAGACATCCGCTTTTCATGAGGCCGGCCATACTCTTACCGGTCTATTATTGGAACGGGCTGATATATTTCATAAAGTCAGTATTATTCCCCGTTCCCGGACCCTGGGTCAGACTTCCTTTTTACCCGAGGACGGCCGGCATACTATCAGCAGGGAGAAGATATTGACCAATATCAAAGTGCTTTACGGCGGCCGTGTAGCCGAAGAGCTGGTTTTTAATGATATTACCAATGGTGCAGCCAATGATATTGAACGCGCTACCAAACTGGTAAAAGCTATGGTTTGTGAGTGGGGTATGAGTTCTCTGGGGCCTGTGACCTGGGGAGAAAAGGAGCAGCCGGTTTTTATTGCCAAAGAGATCAGCAGAAGAGACGAGGTCTCGCCGGAATACGCCCGTAAGATAGACAATGAGATTTATCAAATACTAACCCAGTCTTATGAGTCTGTAAAACAAATGCTGCAGAGTAATATAAAAAAATTAAAACTGCTTGCCAATACACTTTTAGAAAAGGAAACTTTAACTGTAGATGAAGTATGCAAATTGCTTAAAATAAAAAAACCAACCGGTAAAAAATTTTTGTCATCTGTCAGTTAATAATAAAATTATGCCTACTTACGAGTATTATTGTCCGGATTGTCAGCAAAAATATAACAAGTTTCAGCCCATCAGTGCCAAGCCGTATATCAAATGTCCCAATTGCGGTAAAAAAATTAACCGCAGCATAGCCGGCGGTACAGGCATAATCTTTAAGGGCTCTGGATTTTATACTACCGACTATAAAAAAAAGGAAAAAAGCGGTCAATCAAGCCCGGCTGCAGCAGAGGGGGAAAAAAAGGAAACCAAGCCGGCTGCAGCTGACAAGGATTCTGCTTCCGCGCAAAGTGGAAATGATAAAAAGGCCGCTACTGAAACCGGTAAAAAATAATCAGAGATATCCTTTTTTTTGTAAATTTTCTTTTATTCTCTCTCTGATATCACCTGTATGAAATTTCATTTTACGGCCGGTAATCATCTCATAAAGCGTAATATAGCGGTAACTTAACTCAATAACCAGATCTTCAGGAGCAGCCGGCAGTTCAGGATCATTATAAGGATCACAATGCTCTTTAAACCATAAGCGCAGAAATTCTTTATCTATATTTTCCGGCTCCTCTCCCCGGGCAATACGCTTTTGATATGTTTCTTTCAGCCAGTACCGGGAGGAGTCAGGGGTGTGAATTTCATCACAAAGTATAATATTGCCGTTTTCGTCATAACCGAATTCATATTTGGTATCAACCAGTATCAGGTTATGGCTGGCTGCTATTTCCTGGCCGCGTTTAAAAATACTGAGGGCCAGTTGTGATGTTTCTTCCCACTCCGCTGCGGTCATCAGATTTTTTTCTATGATCTCCTGCGGGGTGATCTTTTCATCATGTTCATCTGACTTGGTCGTAGGCGTAATAATGGGTTGTTCAAAATGCTGGTTTTTGACCATATTGTCCGGCAGATGATTGCCGCAGAACTCCCGTTCCCCGTTTTTATAAGCAGTCCAGACCGCGGTAGAGGTGACACCGGTAAGGAAACCGCGTACAACAAATTCAATCGGAAAGATTTTACATTTTTGCGCTACAACTACATTAGGATCAGGCAGGTCAAGTACATGATTGGGTACAATGTCTTTTACCTGTTCAAACCAGAAATTGGAGGTTTCCGTAAGTACCTGTCCTTTAAAAGGTATCATGGCCAGGTTGCGGTCAAAAGCTGACTGTCTGTCTGTTGTTATTAAAACAAGTTTTTGGTCTTTTTCATAGATATCTCTTACCTTGCCTTTTATCTTTTTTCCCAGTCCGTCAAGGTCGGAAGCTTCCAGTACATTAGCCAGGTTTTGTTTGATTATTTTTTTATAATCCATTGGTTACTCCTTGGTAAATTTATAAAAATCCAGTCTGTTTTTCCATTTGATTTTACGGTTAAGCAACATATTAAAAGCATTGTTAACTGTTTTTATTTCATCTGCATCCAGCCAGTGCCGGATACGGCCCAGGTAGGATCCGGTAGTTTTAGCAGTATTAACCAGGGTGTTAAGCTGGACCGGAGTTAATATTATATCATAAGAAGCGTTTACAGTTGTAATTTTACCGCCTTTAAAGGATTTTTTTTGCCAGGCAGCTGTGATTTTTGTTTCATCTGTAAACACATTTTTATCACTCCTGCTGTAAAGTTCATTCTCCGCCCGCTCCAGTTTTGACCGCAGCTTTTTATCATTGATAAAGGGGTTTAAAATGTCATATATTTTTTGATTGCCTGTCATGTTTTTGCCGCAGAAACATATTGACCCCTTTTTATTGGTTAAATCTTTTAATAAAGCGGTAATTTTTTGATTTAAGAAATTATACTGCTGTAAACTGAAAAAAATTTTGTCAAATTTAATATTTTGCTGCTGCAGGCCGCTTAGGGCTGTAATAATATCTCCTGCTAAAAACACAGGGTCTGTTTTTTTCTCCGGATCGGTTAGCCAGGCTTGTACAGCGGCAAGGGTTTTTTGCTCTTTAAAGTGAGTGTATATGCCGCTGTTTTGTATATGTTTTACGGTTTCCCAAAAAAGAAAACCGTTATCCAGATTGACCAGCAGTACCAGGTCATCTTTTTTGACAGGAGCCAGGGAGTTTATTTTAAGGGCTGTATTTTTAAAGGTTTCCCTTTTGTTGTCAAAGGTACGTTTAAGCCAGCTGTCACTGTTTGCAGCGGGTTCGCCGGCAGCAGCGGTCAGCTGTTCCCGGCGCTGTTTAAATATTTTTTTCCTAAGATGATCCTCGAATCCCTCGCTGCCGGGCTGGTAATAAATACTGCCTTTAAGGGAGTCAGGCAGGTATTGCTGCGCTGTCCAGTGTTCACGAAAAGCATGGGGATATTTATAATCACGGCCATGCCCCATAGCGGAACTGTCCCGTGCAGGATCTTTAAGATGGTCAGGCACCTCCTTTTTGGTATCCGCCGCTACAGCGTGCAGGGCGTCAAAAAAGCCCAGAGTGGAGTTGCTTTTGGGTGCAGTAGCCAGGTATATACAGGCCTCGGCGAGATGAAACCTTCCTTCCGGCATGCCGATGTAGTCAAAAGCCCTGGCAGCTGCATTAACCAGTGTCAGAGCGTGCGGATCAGCCATACCTACATCTTCAGCTGCCAGGATAAGCATGCGCCGGAAAATAAAACGGGGATCTTCACCGGCATATATCATTTTAGCCAGCCAGTATAAAGCCGCGTCAGGATCTGATCCTCTTACGGATTTTATAAAAGCGGAAACAATATCATAATGAGCGTCTCCGTCTTTATCATAAAGCACGGCCTGTTTTTGAATGGATTCCTCGGCAGCAGCCAGGTCAATAACTATTTCCCCACCGCCGGAGGCGGGCGTGGTAAGAACCGCCAGTTCCAGAGCGTTTAACAGGGAACGCGCGTCTCCGGCAGCTGCGCTTGTCAGGTGTTCCCCGGCCCGGGGCTCCATTTTGATTTTCAGCTTACCATAACCTCTCTCTTTGTTATGCAGGGCAAAGGCAAGTATTTTTTGCAGATCGTTCCTGCCCAGCTGTTTAAGTTCAAATATACGGGAGCGCGAGACCAGGGCTTTGTTTACCTCAAAGAAGGGATTTTCCGTAGTGGCGCCGATAAGGATAATAGTGCCGTTTTCCACATGGGGCAGCAGAGCGTCCTGTTGACTTTTATTAAAGCGGTGTACCTCGTCTATAAACAGTATAGTGCGCTGTTGTTCCATCTCCATTGTCTGCCGGGCTTTGTCAATACAGCGGCGGATATCTTTAATACCCGCCAGAACCGCATTAATGGTTAAAAATACAGAATTGGTTTTTTTACTTATGATACGGGCCAGAGTCGTTTTACCGGTTCCGGGCGGACCGTAGAAAATAAGGGTGGAAAGTTTATCAGCTTCTATAGCCCGCCGCAGCAGGCGTCCGGGACCCAGGATACGTTCCTGTCCGAA
>CAZFAK010000112.1:0-8854 GCA_964517045.1 uncultured Spirochaetia bacterium
GTCGAAAATAAGATGGAATTAATAGATTTATATTTTAGTCTCTTGTGGCTCTCTGTGTAACTTTTACAGGAATGAAAATTCACACCCGTAAAACAAAAAATTTTGACTTTTCCCCGGATATATGTTAAATTCTTCACTCAATTTTAGATCGGAGTAGAGAATATTGGCTAGTGTAAATGTTAAAAACGAGGAAAATGTCGAAATTTCTATTAAGAGATTCCGTAAAGAAGTAGAAAAAGAAAGCATTCTAAAAGAGTTAAAAGACCGGCAGTATCACGTTAAGCCGAGTACACAAAAAAAGCTTGATCGTAAAAAACTTGAAAAAAGATTAAAACGAAAAGAACGAAAAAGAAGAGCACAAATGGGTTTCTGATATGGGTTTTTCCTGCGGTATAGTAGGCCTGCCCAATGTTGGAAAATCTACCCTTTTTAATGCCATCACCCAAAATACTGTTCAGGCTTCCAATTATCCTTTCTGTACTATTGATCCTAATTATGGTACAGTAGCTGTTCCGGATACACGACTGGACCGTCTGCAAACCATTTCTGACTCCCGGAAAAAAACCCATACTACGGTTGACCTGGTGGATATAGCCGGTCTGGTGCAGGGAGCGAGCAAGGGCGAAGGTCTGGGCAATCAGTTTTTAAATAACATACGGCAGGTAGATGCTGTTATTCAGGTGGTCCGGCTTTTCAAG
Organism: uncultured Spirochaetia bacterium; assembly: GCA_964517045.1. Classification (GTDB taxonomy): domain Bacteria; phylum Spirochaetota; class UBA12135; order COTS27; family CAZFAK01; genus CAZFAK01. The sequence goes on from CAZFAK010000112.1 coordinate 699, forward strand.
GACCGTAATGTAATCCGTGAAAAGGAAATAGACCCGTTAAATGATATAGATGTTATTAATACTGAATTGATACTCAGTGATATGAATGTCTGTGAAAAGCGTATTGCTAAAATGAAAAAAATTTACCGCAGTCAAAACGATAAAAAAGCGGCTGCAGTTATTGAACTGCTGGAAAAAGTAGTGGCCCGTCTGTCTGATGGTCATCTTTTACATGATTTTCATTTTACCCGGGCTGATCAGGAACTGGTTATCAGGGAACTTTCTTTATTAACTGTTAAACCCATGTTGATTGTCGCTAATATAAGCGAGGATGAGATAAAGTCTTATACGGAAAATCCCCTTTATGACAAGCTTGCATCCTACTGTAATGATCACAGCCTTCCCCTGATGGAACTGTCAGCCAAAATAGAAAGCGAAATAAGCGAGCTGGATGACAAATCTGCTGCCGAATATAAAGAGATGATCGGTATCAGCAGTTCAGGCCTGGAAAGAATGATCGTAGCCGGTTATAACTTACTTGATCTTATTACTTTTTTTACTACAGGTCCTAAAGAGAGCAGGGCCTGGACTGTACGCGCCGGCGCCACCGCGCCTGAAGCAGCCGGTGTGATTCATTCTGATTTTCAGAGAGGATTTATCAAAGCGGAAGTTGTTTCCTATGATGTACTGGACAAACTGGGTTCTTATGCAGCCTGCCGGGATAAAGGCAGTATTCGTATTGAAGGTAAAGATTACCAGGTAAAAGACGGTGATGTCTGTCTTTTCCGTTTCAATGTATAATAAAATGATTAAAAAGGAAAATTTTGATTTTTCAACTTCCTACAGCCCTGTGCCGGGGGCTATTCTTATCTCATCAGTTAATATGCTGGATCCCAATTTTCACCGTTCCGTGATTTTTATATGTGAACATAATGATAACGGCACGTTCGGTCTCATCTTAAATAAAGTTTTATCAGCTTTGGAACTGAATACTTCGCTTGATGATATGTTTAAAGAAAACATAAGACTTTATCACGGCGGCCCGGTACAGGTTGATACACTTCATTTTCTTCATACCCGCGCCTCTGTCTCCGGCTGCAAAGAAATTTTGCCCGGGCTTTTCTGGGGCGGTGATTTTGATGAGGTCAGACAGCTGGTATACAAAAACGAGATCAGGGAAAATGAAATCCGTTTTTTTATTGGTTATTCCGGATGGGGTAAAGGACAACTGGTGGAGGAACTTAAACGCAAATCCTGGTATGTTGCTCCGGGTACCAGTGATCTGATTTTTAACGTTCCCCCTGACGAAATATGGAAAGAGGCCATCAAAAAACTAGGCCCGGGTTTCCAGTTATTACTGCATTATCCGGATGATCTGAGTAATAACTGATGGCTGTTAAACGAACTGCTGTAATACAGCAAATTTGCCAATTATCTCTGCATGAGAGGCAGCTTAAACTGAACTGGCTCTCCGCCAGAACAATTGCTATCCTGGTTCAGTTCGGTAATGCTGAGCAGGCAATGAAGATCAAAGAGGCGCTAACCAAACAGTTCTGGCAAAAAGTGGAAGCGGAAATGAAGATAAATGTGCTGGGCAGGGCTGCCAAAAGTTTAATTGAGGATGTTTTTAAACGGGCTGCTGCTGCTTTGGAGCGTGATACTTACCGGTCTCAGCTTAAGGATAAGGGGTATTATATTCCCAGGCGCTACCGCAAGTGATTTTTTTGATATAGAAGTGCCTTGTATTAGTTTTTTTTTGCTGTCTCTATTCGTTCTTCTTTGCTTGTGAGGGTGCCCATAAATTAGATTAAATGATAAAATTTAATATAGATAGGGAGAGGTTATGAATAGGTTAGGGAATGATGATCAGCGAAGGTACTATATATACTAATCAGCAGGATAATAGGGAATGTCCGGCCGCATGGTTTATGCACGATGCAGAAATGAAGAGCTGCTTGAATCAATTAAAAATAATAATTTTTTAAAGCGGATTTTTTTTAAACCAGTAATTTGCTTGCATTTATAAGTTAATAGTAATATAATAGTAACATAACTAGGCGGGAGGAAAAGCCCTTTATGGAAAAAGCAGCTTTAGCGTATAGAAACGAAGATTTTATGAACAGTGATGCTGCCCGCGAGTTACGGATCCTGTCTGAGTATCTTGAGCCTTTATACCGTTTTAAAAAGTTCAATGTACGTAATACTATTACTTTTTTCGGTTCAGCCCGTATACCGGATAAAAAAAACAAATCAAAAAAAAAAGCAGATGCTTTAGCCGGCCTGACCAATTATTACCATGACGCGGTTTTGTTTGCTAAAAAGCTGACCCAATGGGCTATTGCCGAGGCGGAAAAAAGTTATTCCGAGGCTTTTTCGCACCAGGTTTTTTATATTATGACCGGAGGCGGTCCTGGCATAATGGAGGCTGTCAATAAAGGAGCCCGACTGGCTAAAGGCCGCTCCATAGGTTTGAATATCGCCCTTCCTTATGAACAAAAACCCAATGATTATCAAACGCCGGAACTGAATTTTGAATTCAAATACTTTTTTATGCGTAAACTCTGGTTTTCGCTTATGACCAGGGCCGTGGTTATTTTTCCGGGCGGGTTCGGCACCATGGACGAATTTATGGAAATCTTAACTTTAATTCAGACTAATAAAATGCCTCAGGTGCCGATAATATTATACGGGAAAGATTTTTGGCGCAAAACCATTGATTTTTCCTTTTTGGCTAAAAGCGGTGTGATATCCGGAGAGGATTTAAAACTGTTTAAAGTAATTGATGATGTAAAGGCCGGCGTTGATTACATTTTAAAAAGGATAAAATTAAAATGAGATATTTAGCTCTCTTTATTATGATAGCGGTTTATGGTTATGGTTTACCCGAGTCTTTTTTAAAAGGGGAAGCTTTATACAGTCAGAAAAAATATAATATAGCAGCCGGGCTTTTACAAAAATCTCTGGAAAAGGACCCTTTGAATTATTTAACTTATTTTTACCTTGGTAATATCAAACTTAAACAAAAAGAATTTGTAAAAGCAGACAATTATTACCAGAAAGCTGTTGATCTGAAAGATAAAGACCCGGCAATTTTTTATAACTATGCCTTTCTTAAAGTAAAACAGCAGATGTATGATGTAGCGGAGCAGCTTTACCGCCGCTCGCTGCAGCTGAACAGTAATTATGCTATGTCTTACAGCGGCCTGGCCCGTTTATATTACCGCGTTTATAAATGGAAAAAAAGCGCGGATAATTTTGAACAGCTTTTACAGGTAAAACCTGATCATCCGGATAAAAAAAATATTTTACAGTGGATAAAATATCTGAGAGGCAATCTTGATTATGCCAGGAAAAAACGTAAAGAGTTGTATCCGGATGAGTTTAAACAGGATGAAGAGAGTACTAACGCTGCTTATTCCATTGATATTGAAGATGAAGGTAAAACCAAAGAGATGGAATCCAAAAGTGAAAAATCTATAGAAGATATTGAACTTGATCTGGATATTGTAGAGTAATGTTTTCCCCTTCTGCTTTGCTTCAGGAAGGGCATGATGATTTTCTGGTAGTAAACAAACCGCCCGGGCTGGCTGTTCACAGCGGAAAAAATATTAAAAATTCACTAATCGAAATACTAAAAACGCAATTTGGTAATAACCTGCAGCTGATCCATCGTCTGGACCGGCCTGTAAGTGGTTTGCTTATTGTTGCCCGTTCTGCGAAAAAAAACCGCCAGCTCAGTCAGGCATTAAACAAAGGCTGCAAACAGTATATTATGATCTGCAAAGGGCGCTTTAGTAAGCCTAAAAGAGTTATTAAAAACCCGCTTAAGATAAAAAATAAAATTTTACCTGCAGAAACCGCTGTTGCGGTCCGGAAAAGTTTTGCCTCTTTTTCCCTGGTTACTGCCACCCTTAAAACCGGCAGGATGCATCAGATAAGACGTCATATGGCTGCTGCAGAGCATCCCCTGCTCGGAGACGACAAATACGGCGATTTTGCTTTTAATAAAAAATACAGACGGCCTGCCGGCAAAGCCTTGTTTTTACACTCCTGGAAACTCGGATTTACTTATATGTCCCGGGCATACAGTTTTTGTGTCCCTCCACCGCCATATTTTAGTAATTTTTTACGTGTTTATAATATTAATTTCACTTTTTGAGCTGTTTATCCGAAAATTTAATAGAGCTGTCAAATGATGCGTATAATTATATTATTTTTTATATTATTTTTATTTCTGCAGCCTTTTTATTATACCAGGGATAGTATGATCGCTGAAGATGCCTTTTTTCAGCAGATACTGCAGGATGAGACCATTTATCATAAAAAATTACTGCGTAAAAGATATAATTTTATAAAAAAGCTGATTCGCAGTGAACAATATTTTGATGCTGTCCGGGAACTGGCGCAAATCAAGCATAATTACCGCGGCCGCTCGCTGCAGTATATTGATTTTATGCTGGGCCGGCTTTACTGTATACAGGGATCCAACCGTTTTACCAATGAGACCGTATTTTACCGTCATGTACACAGCAACCATAGTTCCGGTACGGTAGTTACTAATTATTATGAATATATGGTTAGTGAACTGATTGATCTTTACAGCGGCGAACATGTCAGCCCTTCTGACCTGCGTTTTTTAATAAACAGTGACAAACGTACTTATTATATAAATGCCGTCAAAGCGTTCAGTTCTATAATAAGCAATAAATATAAAATACCTGCTCTCAGAGAAAGAGCGGTTATTGAAAAAGCTAAAACACTTCTCCTGCTGGATAAAGACAGTATGGCGGAAAAGGAACTGACCTATTTTCTGGAGTATTATCCTGTCTCCAGGCAGCGTATTTTTGCTTATTATCATATGAGCAGGGTATTTATACGGCGGGAGGAATATGCCAAAGCTATTGCCTGGCTGGCGCGCATTCTGCGTGATTATCCGGAAGGTGAACATGTTCCTTATGTAAAACTAAAGATACTCTTTCTTAATGAACTGAAACTTGCTTCCGGGCTGGGAGATATGTATAATATAATAAAGAAATATGAAAAAGAGTTGAATATCCGTAATGAGTTGAATGACTATTTCGGCACTTTACTGGATAAGGTAAAAAACAGATAATTATGAAAGTTATAACTAAAATTATTTTTTTAATACTATTGGTAAGCGCACTGCGGGCTACAGATACAGCTATCCTGAAAAATAATTTTTTACATATAAAAGTGGAAAAAGAGCATAGCCGCTATTATATGCAGACCGAATTTAAAATTCATTCCTACTGGTATATTGCCAAAGATAACGAACAGCAGAATACTTACGAGATTAAAACAGTAAGCAACGGCAGCGAGATCAGAAAAGAGCGGCGTACCTTGCTCTATCCCGGCCGGGACCCGGAAGACGGAGAGTATAGCTCCTACACTACGATCATCATAGACGGTAAACAATACATTTTCGGGGAAGACAAGCGCTGCATTACCCGGAAAGCTGCAGCCTCCAACGGCTTGATCCGTACCACAGCCGAGATTGATAATATAGTTATTCATCAGGATATTTCCCTGGTAAAAAGCATTAACAGTGAGGCTGAGCATGCCGGCCGGTTGTTATATACTTTTAGTAATACTGATTCCGCTGCCCATGAAGTAAGTGTTCGTATCTTTCAGGATATAAGCCCTTTTCCGGACAGAGACCATGTTTTCCGGGTGCCGGGATATGGTGTTATCCGCCGGGAAAAGGCGATCAGCACTGATATCCCCTACATGTGGTATATGTATGAACACCTGGACAGATACGGTATGGGAATTGTTTCCCGGCTGGATATTCCCTTGTCCGAGAAACCGGCTAAAATAGTTTTTGCTGCTGATGAAAAATTTAAAGATGAGTTGTATGAGGTTAGCACTGATAATGAAGAAACACTGCATAATGCCGCGGTTGCAGTTTATTTTGATAAAATAAGCCTTAAACCGGGCCGGCAGGAACGTGCCGGTATTGATACAGGCCTGCTTATCTATGAACATTTTACCCAAAATGATATTGCTATCTCCCTGGCCGGAATGGATCTTATTAAAAACACACGCCCGGCTCTCATTACTATGGATATTCTTAACCTGAAGGATGAGCCGCTTAAAAATCTTACCTTTAATTTCAAACTGCCGCCGGAGATAGTCAAGGGTCTTGGCAGCGAAGCTATGGGTAGTCATCCGCGCGCTGTTGATACCATGACCTATAACCGTTTACAGCAGCAAAAACAAGCCGCTGTCCTGGCTGGCGGCAGTGAAATGCATTATCCCTACTATCTTGCTGCCTCCAATACCAGTCCCAATGATACTTATCCTTACCAGCTGGAGCTTAAATATGATAAGGGTTCTCTTATATGTGATGCTCAAATCAAGGTACAGAATTTTTTCCGGGAGCTTTTTCAGAGTAAAACCGCCGGCGGCCCCACAGAACTGGAGCTTGCTCTTTTAAAGGAACTTAAAAAGGAAATACTTTTTTCCGGTGACCTTTCACAGGCTTTTAATGATCTTCTTAATAACGGCATTGAACCGGAACTTTTATCAAATACCCTGCAGGCGCATAATACGCGCAACCGGCGTCTTGATGAGCTGCGGCAGCGTGTAGCCAAAGTGCTTGGCCGGAGCAAGGTTGCTGCTTATACTTCAGCTTCGACCAATAAACAGGATAAAGAAAAAAGCGGGAAGCCGAAACCGGACGGGGAAGTAAAAAAGGATGACCAGCCCCGGCAGGAGTTTGAGGAAATACCGGCTGTTGATAAAACTAAACCGGATACCAATGTTACTCGGCAAAGCAGCAGCAGCGCCGGAAAAACAGTGGAAGAAAAAGAAGAAAAAGAATCTACTGCTGACGATGATACCGGCGCTGAAACAGAGGGGGAAAGTGCTGCAGAGGAGAAGCCGGAGGAAGATGCGGCAGATGAAGACGAAGAACTGGATTTTTTTCTGTAAGCCTGAAAGCAGACCGCATAACAAACCCGCCGGGGCCTGAAAATTTATATCTTTAAAGCTGAAAATATTTGTTATTAAAAAAATAATATGATAGAATTACTTAAAAAAGGAGATAATTATTATGCCTTCTATTTCCACACTGTTTTTGATTGTTACAGGTTTGGTCCTGGCAGTAATCGGACTATTATTTTATCCGTCTATACTTCCGGAAAGTAATGAAAAAGTAAAAAAGACACTCTCTTTTATGCAGGATGCCAGAGAATGGATAGGGATCATTGCTCTTCTTATCTGTCTTTTTCTCGGGATCAAGTTTATTTCCCTTATCATTTACCAGATAAAGTGGCTTTTTATCCTGATTGCAGCCGGATCTCTTTTTATTACCGGGATGATCATAGCAGCCCCCAAATTCCGCTCTGTCAATATCAATTTTTTACACAAAATGGCGGACCTGGGTGAAAGCCTGGATAAAACCTTTAGTATTTCCAGGAATCCCCGCCTGGCAGCTATGTATTGTATGTTGATCGGCGTTATAACTGTTATTCTGGCAATTGCTTTTTAATAGCTGGACACGGACAAGCTGGTTAATTTACAGCTGAAATTGACTTCTATTAGTAAATATATTATACTAATATTTTGTTAGATATATAATTTATTTCTATATTATATTATTGATTATATAATTAATTATATATAAACTATTACTGTCCGGAGAGATGTCCGAGCGGCCGAAGGAGCACGCCTGGAAAGTGTGTATACCTGCAAGGGTATCGAGGGTTCGAATCCCTCTCTCTCCGCTTTACCATTTAAAGGTGATAGATAAAGATATTTATCTCCTGCAGAGATGGGCACTTTTCGACTGATTACTGCCCAATCCCGTCAGGGCCGGAAGGCAGCAGCGGTAAGCAGTATTTCAGTGTGAAGAGAAAGCCTTTCTTTGCGGGAGTTATATATCTTTATTATAATTTATGGAATACTTGATTACAGCTAGAAAATGGCGTCCCCGGGATTTCTCCGAAGTTATAGGACAGGAACACGTAAGCTATACGTTGAGTAATGCCATTAAAACAAACCGGATAGCTCAGTCCTACCTTTTTTCCGGTCCGCGCGGTGTTGGTAAAACAACCATGGCGCGTATACTGGTAAAAGCACTCAACTGTGTCCAGGCGCCAACTGTTAAACCATGCAATAAGTGCTCCTTCTGCACTGCGGTAGATCAGAACAAA
>CAZFAK010000113.1:0-8838 GCA_964517045.1 uncultured Spirochaetia bacterium
GTGTCCAAAATATAACATGTTAAGCAATTTTACAGGTATTAAAAATCACACCCCTTTGAAATAATATATTGTCGAAAAAAGCCGGTTATGCTAAAATTCATAAACCCTTTAAGGAGTAAATAATGGCAGAGAATAACAGAGAACAGTGGAAAACACAGCTGGGTTTTATACTGGCAGCTATGGGTTCTGCTATAGGTCTGGGCAATATCTGGCGTTTCCCCTATACAGTCTATGCTAACGGCGGTTTTGCTTTTCTGGTTCCCTATCTGGTAGCTTTATTTGTAGTTGGTATTCCTCTGCTTATTGTGGAGTTTGGTCTGGGCCACCACATGAAAGCTTCCGCTCCTCTGGCTTTTAAACGGGTTGATAAAAGATTCGGCTGGGTAGGCTGGTGGGCAGTTACTTTTGTAATGTTTGGTATTGTTATATATTATGCAGTAGTTATATCCTGGTGCGTAGATTATTTTTTTCTTTCTTTTACCAAAGGATGGGGGAATGATCCGGTAAACTATTTTAATAATGATTTTCTAAAACTGGTACCGCCTCCTGCCGGAGGACAGCAATTTACTTTTGGTCCGGTAGTATGGAAAATATTTTTTGCTCTTATACTGGTATGGGGAGCGAACTGGATCATAACTGTTAAAGGTATCCAGAAGGGAATAGAAAAAGCTGTAAAAATTTTCATGCCGCTGCTTTTGGGAGTTATTACCCTGCTGGTCATCTGGTCTGTTACTTTCAAAGGAGCAGGCCAGGGACTGTCCTACTATCTAAATCCTTTTGAAGCTGACTGGAGTAAACTTTCCGATCCGGATCTGTGGATTGGTTCCATGGGACAGATATTTTTCACGCTTTCTCTCGGCTTTGGTATAATGATAGCCTATGCCAGTTATTTGCCGCAAAATGTTAATGTAGTAAAAGCAGCTGCGATTACAGCGCTTGGTAATTCTTTTTTTTCTATATTTGCGGCTATAGCTGTTTTTTCTACTATAGGCTTCATGGCTTACAGTAACAACGTAAGTGTCAGGGAACTTAAAGATACAACTGTACTGCAGCTTAAACCTGAGAGTTCTGAACAGGCTATATTAAGGACAAAACTGGATTTGTCCCGGTATGAAATGCTGCGCCGGGGAAGCAGCGCCAGATCCATTAAAAAATTATTCCGTGAAAATAACCTTTCTTTTGCCCGGTATCAGGGGGCTTTTAATAAAATTCCTTTGAAGCTTAGCGGACCCGGGCTTATTTTTAAAACTTATCCGCTTACCTTAAATAAAATACCGGGCGGTGCTTTGTTTGCCATTTTGTTTTTCGCAGCTTTGGTTATAGCTGGTTTATCCAGTTCGATCTCCATTATTGAGGCGTTTAACTCTGCTTTAAGCGATCAGTTCAATTTATCCCGTACTTATTCAACTTCTATTTTATGCGGGCTTGGTTTTCTCGGCGGTATTCCTTTTGTTACCGGCTCAGGTTTATATCTGCTGGATGTGGTAGATCATTTTCTGCTGCAATACGGACTGGTGATGGTCGGTATCCTCGAAAGTATTATAGTAGGCTGGTATTTTACCAGCAGAAAACTGCGCATGCATATAGATGAAGCTGCGGATATGCAGATATCCAGCCGGGGGGAGTTTATAATGCGTATCATACTAACGGTGCTGCTGGTAATGACCTGGCTGGTTCTGGCAATAGGACCGAATGTAAATACTATCGGTTCCCAGGTAGCTATGCTGGCTATTATTGCTGCACTAGTATTGATGTGGCTGAGTGAGCACTGGTTTGATTACGACATAAAACTGCTTATCCCTGCTCTTTTAATGTTTATTCTCAACGGTGCCCTGGTAAAAGAGATTAACACTGCTTACAGCGGTTATAATGTCAGTTTTGTAATGGTGGGCGTAATGTGGATATTTGTTACACTGCTTGTTGCTTTTATCTTTAATTTTTTAAGCCGTAAAAAAAGCTGACCTTAGCGGTTACGGAAATAATTATTGTAAAATTTATTGGTCAGTATATGTACATTTATCCGGTAACGGCATGAATTCTCCGTATATTTGATACTGAAAAAAGTAATTTTTTTTTTAAATGTTTTGGCAAATCTCCGGCGCGGCTGGTATTTCTCCTGTAATGGTTTAAATTTCCGGTCGGACGGATCTTTGACATATTTGATAACTTTTACAAGATGATTTCCGGGAGATAGTTTTAAACGGCATGTCTGTGGTGAAGACATGGGTGCCGGCTGGGTAGCGTTAGTTATTTTATTATCAATAATTATCTTACTGTAGGCAGTGAGGTCATTTTCCGGATTTTTTATAATATCTCTTGTAGTAAAAACAAAATTAAATTTACGCGCCTTTACAGATGTCAGGTTGCAGGCTGTAATAAAAAGTATAAGCCAGAAAAACAGTTTTCTCATCGCGGTTCTATTTTAAAACGGTAGGGTGTATCCGGTTTTATAAGAGCATTGGTCTGAGGAGAGAAACATAAAAAATAAGTTCCTTTTTGGAAATTTATATCCTCCTGTATATATTTATTTGTACCGTAAAAAGTATTTTTATAAAATAATTCCTCTCTTTGATCAAAAATCCGGGCAGCTATACTCATGCCTGGTACAGGATTCAGTTCCAGTGTATAAGTGCCGTCTGTATAAATGTTAAACTCGTAAAAATCTCTATCCGTATTGTTTGCAAGATAACCGGTGTATAGTTTACTGTTTTTTACAGGCTGTACTTCGGAAAAACTGTTATTGGGCTCCTGCTCCAGGCCGGGAACAATATTGCGGAAATATTTTTTTAAAATATAATTGTCATTTTCATTATAGCTGTTGGATGCTGAGCTGACAGCAATGTAGTAAACATTTTTAAAAACCTGTATATTATTTATAGAATATAATCCGGAGCTGCCGGTGACAGCAGTTGCGGTAATTTTTTTGCCGATATTGTTAAACAGGGTAAGAGAACACTTGACTTGCTGCGGCGGGTGCAGTACCAGGTTGAGAAGTTTGCCCCGGGAAAAATCAGTACTGATGCGGTAAATATCACGGTCCCCCGCGTAGTTTATATTTCCTTTTATCTCATCGCTTTCCCCGGGGAAAGAGGTAGCCTGATGCAGCTGGTCGTTAGGTTCTTTTTCTGCATTGGCAGACGCAGCTGTCACTTCATTTATCAGGTAATAATTAACATGGGAGTCGCTGCGGTTGCTGCCTTGTATTTTTATATAGAGTTCTCCGGGTCCTTCCAGGACGATATTTTTTATAAACTCGGCTTTATTGTATTTATGGTTATTAATTTGTTGCAGTAAACTGCCTTTGATATCATACGCGGCAATAGAAGGATCAAAATCCCGGTCCGGTTCCAGACTTAGTTTTACATTCCAAAGACCATTTTCTTTTATTTCCAGTTTGAAGTAGTCTTTTTCAGGTGGTTTGTTGGAAATATCAGGTCCGGGCGGATAAAAACCGGCAACTGACTCATTAGCGCATAAAGGCGATGCTGTTTTAATAGTATTGTCAGGTTCTGCTTCATTATGTACAGGATCAAGCTTTTTAAGCTCCAGGGAATACGCGCCGTTGGTAGGCTCAGTAGTGGTGTTATAAATTTTAATTAAAATGAAGGGTTGCTGAATTTTAAAATTGTAAATAACTTCCGCAAAGCCTTTTTCATAGTAATTTACAGTCTGTATAAGTTTATGGTTGGCAGAATATACTATAATGGCAGGATCCAGCCCCGGATCAGGAACAACTGCTATCCGGAGGAGAGGCTGGGCATCCGGAACTATTTTAAAATAGTCATTGTCATAGTGGTCTTTTATAGTGCAATTTACAGTGATATTGCCTTTAAGCACCTGGGGAGTATGGGGATTGTTGTTAGGTTCTTTTTCATTTATATTTTTATTTTTGCAGCTTAAAATCAAAATGCTGCTTAGCAATAATAATTTTATTACCGGCCGCATGCTTAATTATATCATTTAAATCGTTTTACCGGTAAATGTCTATAGATACGCCTTAAATAGGAGAGAACAACAGGCGCAGCTGTCCGCGAACCGCTGACCTTATCAAGTTTGGCATTGCTGTCATAGCCGATCCATACAGTACAGCTAAGACGGGGGGTGAAAGCAGTAAACCAGACATCACGGTAATCCTGAGTGGTTCCTGTTTTACCGGCCAGTGTTATGCCGGAGGGGCCGTATTGCTGCATCGGCCGGAAAGCGGTACCGCCTTTTTCGTTTACGACCTTTATCAGTATTTTACGGATTATTTCCAGGACACTCTCTGTAGCAATGTTATGTTTATACCTCCTTTTAGACGGCAGTTGCCGGAGCTTAACATCATTGGAGAATATGTTTTGTATTAGAAAGGGGAAATAATCTATTTTACTGCTGCTGAATCTGCTGTAGGCAGCAACAACTTCCAGTGGCGATAAACTGCAGGAACCCAGGGCAATGGAGAGATCAGCTGGTATGCGATCATTTTCAACAGCAAATGCCCGGCAGAGAAAATTTTTAACCTTTGCTACCCCCAGGCGGCCAGCAGTCCGTACAGATGGAATATTGCGTGAACGCATTAAGGCTGTTGACATTGTTATTTTACCCATGAACTTCCGGTCATAGTTCTGCGGCTGCCAGATACCGTCCGGGATTTTTATTTTCAGAGGCTCATCACGGACTAAAGTTCCGGGTTTATAATTAAGCTCAGCCGCAGCAAATGTATATATAAAGGGTTTTACCAGCGAACCGACAGGCCGTCTGATCTGACTATAGCGGATAAGTTCGTTGGCAAAGGAAAAACCGCTGCCGCCTACTGCTGAAAGTATACCGCCGGTCTGGTTGTCGATTGCTACCAGTGCACATTCAACTTTTTCATTATTATTACTTTGCTCCGCATTTATTGTAGTTAAAAATTTTTTGGTTACTGCCCGGGCAGTGTTATTAAAACGAAGGTCCAGGGAGGATATTATTTTCAGCCCCCCCCGCGTTATCTGTTGCCGGGTCATCACAGCTGCAAGTTGGCGGCGGATACTTTCTACTGCATAGGGAGCTTTATTTATTTGCATTTTCCAGAAGGAAGTTACCAGATGCTGTTTGTTTTCTCTGAATTTTTGCCAGTGCTGTTCAAACTCCCGTTCAGCATAAGTTGCCGGTATGATTTCCCGGTCAACTAAAACGTTAATTACGGTCCGGTGCCGTTTCCGGGATCGTTCCGGATGTTTGTAGGGGGAGTATAAAGTAGGATTGGGCAGGATTGCCACTAAATGACTGCTTTCCATGAGATTTAATTCTGCCGGAGATTTTTTAAAATAGGCGTAAGATATTTTATTTATACCCCCGCTTTGCCCGAAATTTACAGTATTAAGATACATAAGTAAAATTTTCTTTTTGCTGAAGCTTTTTTCGATATAAAAAGTACAAAAAAGCTCAAAGGCTTTACGGACAAAAGTTTTTTCCCTGGTAGTAAAGAGTATTTTAGCCAGCTGCTGTGTCAGGGTACTGCCTCCCTGCTTTTTGGAAAAGGATTTTAGATTTACCAGGGCTGCTCTTATGATCCCCCGGATATTGATCCCGTTATGCTGGTAAAACTGTCGGTCTTCAACAGCTATAAGGGTTTTCATTACAAAGGGTGATATTTTTTTCAGTGAACGCACAATTTTTTGACGTTTTCTGATAAATCTGCCGATTACCAGGCCGTTACGGTCATAGATGGTACTTGGTTTATTTGCCTGGGCCGGGTCCTGCAGATAAAAAGGGGTTTTGAAATGTTTACTTTTTTTTATATATGCTCCGGTTGTATCAGGGGAGGTTATCATTTTATTGAGAGCAGTAAGCCGGCTTTTTATTTCCGGTTGACGGGTAATATACTTACGGTAGCCTTTTATAAAGACGTAAGCGGTAAAACAGGTCTGTATTATTATAAGCAGCAGTATGAGCCGCAGCAGCAATTTGAATATTTTTTTCATAAAATCGTTAATTGTAACTTCTGTAATTATAATATAACAGCTGAAATATATAAATGCCGGTGCTCCGGCCAGCTTTGTTTTAAAATATACTGTATTGGTTTTTATTGTAATAATTTTATTATAAGAAATTTTGTTCATTTTATGTTATAAATAAAGGCAGGAGCAGGTATATGTTATACAGAGATTATGGTAAGACCGGTAAAAAGATTTCTATTATTTCTATGGGAGGCATGCGGTATAAAGAGCCGCAGCAAAAAGAGGAGATGGCCAAAATCCCGGTAGCCGCAGCCCGGCTCGGTATAAACTATTTTGACACAGCTCCGGGCTACAGTGAAAATATGTCGGAAACCATCCTGGGCCTGGCTTTAAAAGAGATGCGCCGGCAGAATCTGCCTTATTATGTTTCAACCAAAAGCGGCGGCATGAATTACGACCAGGTTAAGTGCGATGTGGAGAGTTCTCTTAAAAAGCTGGGCGTTGATATGCTTGATTTTTATAACTCCTGGGGGATCAACAGCCGGGAAATTTATGCGCGCCGGGACAGAGACGGTGCTTTCAAAGCTTTTGAAGAGCTCAAAGAGCAGGGGGTGATCAAACACATGGTCTGTTCCTCTCATATGTCCGGCGAGGAGCTGCGCTGGCTGGCTGAGCAGGACCGGTTTGAGGGATTTACCTTTGGTTTCTGTGCGATCAATTTTCCTTTCCGGGAAGAGGGTATCCGTGCGGCAAACGAAAAAGGGCTGGGGGTGATCATTATGAACCCGCTCGGCGGCGGAGAGATAATCGAGTACCCGGACCGCTTTGATTTTATCCGCACCAGGGATGATCAGTCATTGCTGGAGGGTGCGCTTCATTTTAATCAGGCGCATGCCGGGATTACCTCCTCCCTGGTCGGCTTCCGCAGTCTGGAGGATGCTCAGAGTGCGGCGGCCACAGTAGATACCTATCAGCCTCTTGGTAAGGCAGAGCTGACCGCGATTAAAAATAAAATAGATAATGAGTTTGATGAGCTTTGTACCACCTGTAATTACTGCCGGGACTGTCCGGAAGGGATACCGGTTGCCAAATTTATCGAGGCTTATAACTCCTGGATGCTTTATAAAGAGAAAAACCGGGTTTTTAACCGGTTAAAATGGCACTGGAATCTGATGGATTTAACAGAGCTGGAAAAGTGTACTCAATGTCTTCAATGCGAGGAGGCCTGTCCCCAGAAGCTGCCGATCATGGAAAGATTTGAACATTTAAAGGAACTGGGAAAGTCCTGATTGTTTGTTCACAGTAAGTTGATTGCTTTTGTGATAATAATTTAAAAGCCGGGATGTTTAGCTGGGGGCTATGAGTGAAAACGGATTAAAAAAAACTGGGGAATTCGTATTGCCTCATTAATAAATTCACTTAAACGATAAGTCGTTGATAAATATTACATCTGGTATTATAATAAAAGAAATAATCAAGGAGTATTTTAATGTACGGATTAAAAAAGGCGGCTGTGATCATGTGTGCAATGCTGGCCTTGGCAGGATGCAGTAGGGAATTGGATCCCTCTGCGGATGCTGTCGAAGAAGAATTGAACCCCCCTGGGACTTCTGTTTTTGTATCTCCTTCGGGCAGCGATGAGAATACCGGTAAAGATGCTAAAGCGCCTTTAAAGTCGATCCAGATGGCTGTTCGGAAAGCTGTTGAGTATGGATATCGGGATATCTGTTTGGAAAAGGCTTCTTTTACCCCGGGAAAAGGATTGAATGATGATTTGACTAACGGACTGCTTTTGACCAATTCGGATTTGAACCTGATCGGTGGTTGGATTTCAGCTTTTACCCGGAAAGACGGAAAATCTACTCTGGATGGAAATAAATCGCTTTTTCATATCATCAAAGCTGTATCGGTAACCAATGTGATAATGAGCAATCTGAAAATAATGGGAGGCAAGGCTTCCAACAGTTCTTTGGAGAGTGATCCTCTCGACCATGGGGGTGGTATCTTCTTGAAGAATACCTGTTACTGTAAACTGGAAAACTCTGTAATTATGAGCAATACCGCCGGCTACAGCGGCGGCGGGCTATTCTTGATTTATTCTCATTCGAATACTATTGATGCAACAATCAGGGATAATAATTCCGAAAGGGGAGCCGGGTTGTTAATCAAGCAGTCGAGCGGCAATACCGTTATTGGAGATTTTACTCAAAACAGCTCACTACTGCATGGCGGGGCTATAGAGCTCTATTATGCTACCAATAACAGTATCGAAGCCGATATCTACAATAATACGGCCCAATACAGCGGTCCCGGAATCTTTATCTGGAATTCTTCTTATAATACCGTTTCCGGAAAAATATTCGAAAATCTGGCTTATGATAATTTTCATGATTCCGATGACTTTGACCAGGGAGGCGGAGGAATCTATTTTTATAACTCCCGGGGAAACCGGATTCTGGCTGTGGTATCCAACAACCAGACTACCAACAGCATGGGAGGAGGTATCTATTTGAAATTATCGGACAGCAATACCATAGAAGGTCCGGTAGTTGGAAATGAGAGTCAGAATATGGCCGGAGGGATTATGGTTTATGATTCTTCATATAATCAATTCAAAGGAGATATCAGGAACAACCAGTCGGAAAACTACGGCGGCGGCATTTATATCTATCAGGATACCGGTGTGACTATATCCAACATTTTTACAGGGACGATCAGCTTAAATACAACCGGAACAGGCGGTGGTGGTATCTACCAGTATCAAACCGGAACCAATGACTGGACACAGGCTGATATAAGAGATAATCAACCGGATAATGTTGGTGTGAATTAGTGAAATTACAGGGGGCCGGAAAAGAGAGATACACTTATACGGTGTATGCAGTTAATCAACTAGGTGATCCGGGCGAAAGTGCCA
>CAZFAK010000114.1:0-8750 GCA_964517045.1 uncultured Spirochaetia bacterium
GGGTGGTATGTGCCGGCTTTTGATGATTCCGGAATCAGTACGAATAATTTTCCGGATGGATGGATAGATGTTTTAAGTAATAATAATAGTTGGGGTTATTGGGAGGTAACTACAGCTACTTATCAAACTTATCCTGCTTTTGTTTTTTATGCTTGGGGGATATGGCCTAAACTAGCAAAAGGTAATCATCCTGATGGGAATTTAATCACTAAAGCTTTGTATATAGGTGATGCTTTGGTGGAAGCCGGATATATTCAGGAAGCCATGTTATGTTATTATTATACTATAGCTGAATCTTATATGGAATGGGCACGTAATAATTTTCAAATAGGAACCTCTGAATCGGATCAACTGGAAGGTGCTAATACGCAACCGGATGCTTGGGATGGATTGCCTTGTGTAGGTAATGAAGCCCGGGATCAGTTCTGGTATCCGGTAGAGGGTGCTATGGCAAAACTGAAAACCTTGGTAGGCAGATATGGTGAACATTACGGTATTAAATATGTTAATGGCAAATTTGAAGGGATTAATGCTGATTTGGAAAGTTATATTTACAGTGATGCTGAATTTACGCCGGGATATTTTGCGCCTTGTGATTAAAGCGCAGAGTTTGAGTTAATACTGTCGGATTTTTAACAGCAGCATGAGGGTAAATTTTAAAACTGCAGTATAAGTACTATGAAATAATTTGCCCTTATCTGTTTTACAAGTGTTATTTTATTAGTTGGCAGAGATGATTAAAATGATTTTCAGGAAAACGGGGCGGGGTTTATTTGTGTGTCTGACACTGTTATGGCTGGCAGACTGCAGTAAATATGATTACAGCAATGATCCTGCTTATACGCCTGCAAGTCCGTCAGATATTTATGCTGTTCCGTCAGGCAGTAATATTATTAAGCTGTATTGGAATGACAATTCAGCTATGGAATCGGGATTTTATCTGTATATTAGTACAAATCAGCAGGAATGGGGGGAGGTTATAAACCTTGTGTCTGACACCGAGACATACAGGGCGGAAAATCTTATAGCAGGCAGAAATTATTATTTTAAACTGACAGCTTTTAATGATAACGGTTTATCAGGAGCTGTTTATACCAATTATACCGCAGGGGTTCCGGCAGCGCCTACAGATATAAGTTTTTTTTATACTAATAATAAAATTATTATAAACTGGCAGGACAATAGTGATAATGAGGATGGATTTCATATTTATCAAACCACAATAGCAGATAGTGATGAGATATCTAAACCTGCGGATTATGATTATGATATAGCAGCAGATGGGACAACCTGTACGGTGTCAGACACGGTCCAGGGACAGCTATATTTTTTCTGGATTGAGGCTTATAATGATATTGGTATTGCTCCGGTGCTATATGGCACTCGTCTGGCTGAGGATGTAGTATGGAGTGATGAATTTGAGGGAACTCGGATAAAAAGTGAATATTGGAGTATTATTGACACCGGGGGCGGTTTTGGTAATAATGAAAAACAATTTTATAGTAAACGTACAGAAAATATAGCTGTATCCAATGGATATTTGTGGATAACAGCCCGTAAAGAGGATTTTAACGGTTATGACTATACATCGGCAAAAATACAAACTAAAAATAGAACTAATTTTCAGTATGGGCGTATTGAAGCGTGTCTGACACTGCCGTATGGCAGGGGAACCTGGCCCGCGTTCTGGATGTTAGGGGAAAATATTGATAATGTGGGATGGCCCTATTGCGGTGAGATTGATATAATGGAGCATGTTGGCTATGAGATGAATAAAATACACGGCACCATACACACCGGAGCTTATAATCATCTTACAGGAACAGCTAAAGGAGATTCAGTCTGGGTAGATAGTGTTGCGACCAGTAATTATATTTATGCAGTTGAATGGACACCGGAATATATTGCTTTTTTTGTTAATAACAATAACTATTTTACAGTAACTAAAGCAGAGTGCGGCACTGATTTTAGCCAGTGGCCGTTTAATAATCCTTGTTTTTTAATATTAAATTTGGCTATCGGCGGGGACTGGGGCGGTGCTTTAGGGATTGATAATTCTATTTTTCCACAGACAATGGCTATAGATTATGTAAGAGTTTATTCATTTTAAATAAGGAGTTATTATGAAAGATATAATATTAAGTTTAACGTTTTTACTGGTTATCAGCTGTGCACAGGCAACTAAAGTACCGACTATGAGTTCATTTCCTCCTAATTCGCCTGCAGAATTTACTGCTCTTTCTTCAGGAGATGATAATGTTATCTTAAGCTGGATTGATAAAAGCGGAACGGAAAAAGGTTTTAGACTTTATATTAATACAGCATATAATAAGCCGGGGGATTATTTAAATTTGGTATCAGACACCGAAAATTATATTTTTTCCAATCTTATTGTGGGTACAACATATTATTTTTTTTTGGAAAGCTATAACAACAGCGGCAGTTCAGAAGTTGTTACAGCACAGGCAACTGTTGGGATTCCGGCTTTACCAACCGGATTAAGGGTTAGTTATACCAATAGCAATATTTATATAAGTTGGCATGACAGGGCTGATAATGAAAATGGATATAATATTTATGCTGATATTACTACTAATCAGCCGGTTTCTCCATTACAGTCTGTTGGAGCTGATACAGAAAGTGTGTCCTTAAATACTTATTATGAGGGAAAATACTATCTTTGGGTGGAACCTTATAACAGTAATGGTAGTAATTCGCAGATGATATCATTATGGCATGATGAATTTAACGGTGCTGCGCTTAATAGTGGAAACTGGAGGATTATTGATAGCGGTGGTGGGTTTGGTAATAGTGAAGCCCAGTATTATACACCGCGGGAAGAGAATATAGCGGTTTCCAATGGTTGTTTATGGGTAACAGCCCGTAAAGAAAATTATAGCGGACATGGTTATACTTCAGCTAAAATAGAATCTGCAGGGAAAAATACTTTTACATATGGACGTATCGAAGCGTGTCTGACACTACCGTATGGCAGGGGAACCTGGCCGGCTTTTTGGATGTTAGGAGAAAATATTGGTTCAGTTGGTTGGCCGGCTTGCGGAGAGATAGATATAATGGAGCATGTTGGTTACGATATGAACAGAATTCACGGGACAATTCATACGGAGACTTATAATCATATGAATGGAACGCAAAAAGGCGGTTCTACTACAGTCAGTGCTGTAGATAGTACTTGGCATATTTATGCTATTGAGTGGACTGCAGATGAAATAGCTTTTTATGTTGATGATCAGAATTATTTTACCGTTACTAAAACTGAATGTGGCAGCAGTTTTAGCCAATGGCCTTTTGATGAACCACATTTTTTAATCTTAAATTTGGCTATTGGCGGTACTTGGGGGGGGGCACAAGGAATAGATGACAGTATTTTCCCGCAAACTCTGCTGGTTGACTGGGTGCGGGTTTGTTATTGAGTGCTGGTAAGGTTTAAGTGAGGAGTATTTATTGGGTATTAGATACAGAATGAGTGTCAGACACATAACACGATTTATTGTTTTTTTTCTTATTTTATTCATTATCATTTGTAAGGGTAAGAACAGGGGTTTAGTTGAGGTGTCAGACACAAGTAGTACCTCTTCATTTTTTTCTTCTTATAGTTCAGCTATACCTTCTGCCAGTTGTTCAGGAACTTCTAGCTCTTCAGTTTATAATTTTAATCGTTTATTAAATATGGATTATGAGAAAGGTACTATTAACAATGACCTTAGTGATATTGGACAAGGTTCAGATAATGTTTTTTATGCATTAAATGCAATAAGCAGCAATACGCGAGATGGTTTATATGCTTTACGGGTTGAACTAAGAGATACAAATGAGATGGTATATGGGGGAACAAGGGCAGAATGTGATGCTGATGGAATTTTAACATGCCGTTATATACCGGGAGATAATTTTTATTATGGGTTTAGTATTTATATTCCATTTCCGTGGCCCGCAGATGATGAGATTGCCCCGTATGCGGATATTATTTTTCAGTGGAAACATACTGCAGCGGGACCGGATGCTATGCTGATAAGTAAACATGATCGTTGGTATTTACGTTATAATTATGGTGAACCGGCTGCACCAGTCAAAATGCAGATTGAGCTTACTACTGATTTAAATGAGGATAAATGGAATGATTTTATTTTTCATTTTAAATGGTTTACTAATTTACAAGGATTGATAGAGGTTTGGCATAAAACAGATAGTCAATCTACATATGATAAAATTTTATCTACTAATACTCCCAATTGTATGAATTATCATAATATAGCGGGAGGTGAACATGGCTATATTAAATGGGGGCTTTATTGTCCTAAATGGAATGAAACCAACAAAACGTCTGTCTCACGGCGTATTTTATTTTATGATAATATAAGGGTGAGTAGTAATAATCGGAATGAGGTTGATCCTGGGCTTTAGTATATTTATGAAAAAATAGTAGCATAATGAACTGTTATACCATCATTTGATGCGTTGAAATAAAAGTTATAACTGGAAAAGGGCCAGTTTTCAGGTTTAATTCCGAGATGTTTTTGAGGATTATTTTTTAAATATTTTAAAAGTGTTTCTAAATATTGGCGTGACTTAATAATAAACGATTTAAATCTTCGTCTAAAAACAGTACCGGATCTGTTTAATAATTTATTAATTTTTTTAGCCATTTGGGTGCCAAGCCATTGCATAAATTTTGACATTGTTATTTTATTTTCAGCAGCAAAATAAGCTGAAAGATGAAAATGTGTTTTTAAAATAACAAAATAATTAATTTTTACATTATATTTTTTTACTCCTTTATATAAAACCGTTCTGATTTTTGCTAGTTGATGTTTCGTCAACGATAACTCAGGATTAAAACGATTTATAATATGGAAAAGAGTATTAAAGTTAAACTGACGATCAGGATATCCCATTTTTTGCTCCTATAAAAAGGTTTACTTAATATATACGTTTAAAAACTCATTAAAATTGTTATATTGCAATTTTTTTTATAAATTGCATTTTATTTTTAAAAAAACGATATTTTTTGACATAATTTAAATAATATCTGTCTGTGTCTGAAACTAATATTAAATTTTAATTCCGTGAAAAATTTTATTTGTGTCTGACACTTACATTATAATGCAACAGATATTTTATGAATATTTACAAAATATATAATATATATTTAAATTACGGTGTCAGACACAACAATTTTTTTAAAAAACACTTGCATTTTACTTTATTACACTGTATAATTTACAAACGTTTGTATAAATGAAAAATTATGATAAGTTTCAAACGTTTTCATTTAATATACTTTTGTTAAGGAAAAAACTATGCAGCATATTCAAATTAGTAAATACATTATTTTTAGCTTAATCTTTTCTTTTTCCATTATTTTTAGTCAGGATATTGATATTGAGGTGGATGAAGATATTGAACTGGAAGAAGACGTTGCCCCCGGGCCTGCAGAAAAAAAGGCTGCTGCTGATAAAATAGAGCAGTCGCCGGCAGACGCAGCTGGTTATAACGGTCATGTGGTTCGCATTATTAAAGACAGCAAAGGTTTTAAGCTGAATGTGGATGGCAAGGATATGGTAATTAAAGGGGTTGTCTGGGGTAACTCTGTGCCTGGTAAAGATTACCGCTGGTCTATGTTTGATCAGAGTTACGAATATATAAAAAATGTTTTAGATACGGATATGAAACTTTTAAAAGAGATGGGTGTTAACTGTATTCGTACTTTTGAAGGACTTCCACCCAGATGGGCTAAATATATCTATGAAAAGTGGGGCATGTATTCCATTGTAAACACCTGGTTTGGTGCTTATGGTGTTACTGTAAACGGGGTCTGGATGCCGCAGACACCCTATGATAATCCGGATGTGCAGAAGTTATTACTTGATGAGGTGCGGAATACGGTAAAACGGTATTATGGTACTCCTGGTGTAATAATGTTTGCCTGGGGTAATGAAAATAACTATCATTTGGAATGGGAGACCGCCCTTACTGAAGATATACCGGTTGGAGAAAAAAACAAAGTAAAAGCTGCTGAATTATATAAAATGTTTAACCGTGCCTGTGCGCTTACCAAAAAAATGGCTCCCAATATTCCGGTAACTATTGTTAACGGTGACCTGGGCTATATAGAATTGATTGACAAGTATTGTAAGGATCTGGACATCCTCTCTGCCAATGTTTACCGCGGTGCTACAGCCAGTGATTTTTATGCAAAAAGCCGCCGCGTGTTGGATAAGCCGGTATGTTTTGCCGAGTTTGGCTGTGATGCATATAATGTTTTAAAAGAACAGGAAGACCAGGAGATGCAGGCTAAATATTTATACTCTTTATGGGAAAACATGTTTACCAACTCTTACGGTCATGGACCGGCAGGCAATTCCCTGGGCGGATTTACTTTTGCCTGGATGGACGGCTGGGGTAAAAGCGGGGCGGATAATAAAATGCAGCAGAACCCGCGCGGTCAGTGGACGCATCCGGCTTTCCCTGATTTTTATGATCCTTCCGGTGAAGGCTGGGAATGGGGCGGGGATAATGACCCGCGTATTAAACCTAATATGAATGAGGACTGGTGGGGTATTTGCGCTACCAGCTTAAAAACTAAAATGGGTGTTAATCTGCGTATACCCCGGGCAGCCTACTATGCTATTCAGCATATGTTTAAACTGAACCCTTTGCAGAAAACAGCTGCTGAAATTACAGCTCATAAACAAAAAGGGGATATGGATGAATTTCTTGCTAAAGGCAACAGTGCTGCTGCGCAGCAAAAGCTTGCGGACAAACGTAAATTCAAGATGACCGGTGCCCGTTTAAGAGCAGATATGCTGGCCTCTGTACGTGATTCGGAATTCGCTGCTGCGGAAAAGGGAAATAAAAAATCAGCTATTAAGTTTTCAGAGGGAGAACAGCTTGATCTGTCTTTTGAGTTTGCGCCTAAAGATACTTTTTATGCAAATGTAACTGTAAATTTACAGGGTAATGTTACCAAATCCCCCTTCCCGGATTCCAAATTCGGTGACCGGGCGCAGCCGATACTGGTGGATACTTATACCAATACAGATGTGGAGGTCGGCCCGCCTGACCTGATCATGGCTGACGCCGGCCGGCAGAAAATTCAGCCTTTAAAGTTCAGTATATACCAGGCTTCTTTTCATTATCTTAATCCCTATTTTGATCTGACCGGTTTTTATCATGTACCGCGTTATCACTGGTTTTACGAGGGTGATATTTTTCAGCTTGTGCCGGAGACCACAGACCTGGCCCGCTATGATATCTATGATGACAATCCGCCGGTTGGTATTGAGTTTACCGGTAAAGATATCCTTAACGGACTGAAACTGGTGGTTGGTCCGGAACTGGCCTGGGGGGCCAATCCTCAGGCACTCCTTTATTACCAGCGTTTTTTCGGTCCGGTAGGATTAACTCTTATACATCAGGAGGAATTTGCCATTCAAAAGGAACTCTCTCCTGTAGGCTCTGCTCCTCAGCCGCCTACTCGCAAGACCTCTTTAATGGCTAATCTGACAATGATCCCTAAACTGGATATTAAAGTTGGGGGATTGTTTGCTTCACCGGAAAAAATAAACCGGCTTTATTCACGCCAGGTAGCTGCTGCATCCAGTGACAGCGGTTATCTCGGTTCAGGCAAAGAGGTTATTTTTAACAATAAAATAAGCATTATTGATACTTTGGCTGTTAAAGGCCTGTTTGATCTGAGTGTAGGGCCGATTAATCCGCAGCTGGAGGTCACCCTGGCCGGACTGGTGGCCGACGGCGGAGACCGTATGGAGGATAATGGTTCCCTGATCTGGCGTTCCGGCGGCGGCAATAAAATAGAAGGTTATCTGCAGATGCCTATTTATACCAAATGGCTGGTTATTACGCCGCGTTTTCTTTATCGTCAGAATTTGGTGCCGGCTAATAAATATATCTGGGGTTATGTAACTGCTGATGATTATTATAAAGGAATAGGCCCCCGCAGTCTTCTGGGAGATCCTTTTGCTGTGGGAGCTAACCGGAAAGCGGTTATAGGCGAGGTAACTCTTACTTATGATCCTACCGGGGTTACCTATTTTCATGCCTGGGATAACAGCGAGTGGGAAAATTCAAAATTTGCCGCCAGTTTAACCTTTAATTTTTCCCATTATCCTACCTGGACTGATGCCGGCACTTTTGTGAGCGCGGACGGCAATACCTATGCTTTTGGTTCCGGCCTGCCACCTGCTGATCTGTGGCGTGTTTCCGGCCGTTATGTGGTTAATCCCAACCGGGATCTGCGTTTAATATTCCGGCATGATATTGGTTTGGGTCAGCCTGCAGGTTATGAACCGGGAGGCAGTATTGTCAGTAATTATCTCAGTAACAACCAGCATAATGAGCCGGTTTATAAAGCAGCTATCCAGGAGGATACACCGCTGCAGCTTGCTTTTTACGCAGATGTTGAGTTTAAACAGCTTATGGCATCAGCCTTTTTCAAGGTAAATGACTGGGGCCCGGAAGACTGGTATAAACAGTTTAATATTTATTTTCCTTTTCAGTGGGAAGTTGATGTAGCTTATTCCTTTGATACTCCCAGTTTTATTTCCGACTGGTCTAAAATCGGACTGCGTTATACCCACCGTAAATATGATGAAAACTCTGCGCTCGGTGACTGGGAACCGCAGCATAATGATGATCTGTTTGCCATTAATATGTATTATGAGCTTAATTTTTAAGGAGAAAAAAATGAAAAAAAAACAAAAATTAAT
>CAZFAK010000115.1:0-3603 GCA_964517045.1 uncultured Spirochaetia bacterium
GCGGATAGTTTTAAATATGAGCTTTTTTTAAATAACGGTAAATTAGAGCAGAAAAAGATATTCAGTATTTTATAGTTGATTATGTCAGGTGATAAACAGTCGTTTGAAAAATTATTTGTGTTCCCGAGAGACACAGATATCAATCAAGCTAAAAAAGATGCATTTAATATTGACGGGTTAAAACTTAGGCTGTTTAAAAGTTATAAATCTGAAAATGCGATTGAGTCATTTGTTAATAAAATTCAGCTTAAATCAAAATGGGAAATTGCGGTTGAGAATAAACAAAATAAATTAAAGATGACCTATTATCTTGTTTCAAAATATTACTATAAATATAAAGATCAGGATGCCCCAGGTGATTCACAAAGTTTAAATGTTGAATATTGGTTTGATTATTTTTTTGAATATTATTATTACTTGTATTTTTCATTACAGGATCTAATTTATCAGTCATTTATTATTTATTTTGGATTAGAAAAAAATGAGAGTGATTTGTCTTCACTAATTATCAAGGAATTAGGAAAAAAACATCCGATTTTTTGCCAGATTTTAAAAGAAAATAACCAATCGGAGTCTATTATTAAAGCAAAGGAATATAGAAATAAATATACTCACAGGTGCAGCCCAACGCAGCTGGATACAGGAAAGAGAACGGTAAAGAATGGTGAGGTTTCAGGGGCTTTAATACATGAAAAAACACCTTATAGTCTATGCCAATTGTATTGCGGTGCTTTTTTCATATAAAAACTTTATAAATAATTTGAATACTTATTTTGAAAAGGATGAGAAATGAATAAAATAATAGAGGGAATTATCATTGGCGGGGCAGGAGGAGCGAGTGCCGGTATAGTTGTAGCTGTTTTCGGGACGGTCAAGAGCTATATTGTTAAAAAATATAAAATAAAGAGGATTGAAACGTGGCTTAAACGGGTCACTCAAGGTCCAAATGTAGATGAATGGCGCTCAACACACGCCATTGCCAGTTTTAATAATTTAACAGAAGATATGGTAAGGTATTTGGCCAGTTGTTCAAAAAATATTATAAGATCATCCGGAGAAAAAGAGATCTGGGGTTATCGGGGAATTGCACGCGCTGAAAATGAAACAGGTGAGTCAAAAAGAGAACAAGTTCAGGTTTTGTAATCCTTTAATCTCTTTTTTTGAATAATCCCTCTCTTTATTGTATAATACCTTAATCCTCACAAGGACAAAACAATGCGTAGTAAAAAACTGGCTGCCTGGTCAATGGCTGAATTATTAGTATATGTTATTATCATCGCCACCATATCTTTAATAACCATCCCTTTGCTTAGTGGACGTACTGAAAGCGCCAGGCGGACCGCAGCTTTGCATGATGTTAATCGTGGTATCTCCGCTGCTCTTGATAATTACGAAGCAGACAACGGCAGATACCCTACTACTGCTCAAGGGCTTGAAGCTTTACTCATTAAACCGACAAGCGGACCTGTTCCAATGAATTACAATCCAGGCGGCTACCTGCGTAAAAAATCAGACCTCATAGATCCCTGGGGCAATCCCTATATTTATAAATCTCCGGGTGATCATAATAAATACAGCTATGACCTTTCGTCCTATGGTCCTGACGGCAAAGCTGGTGGTGAAGAAGAAAATCGGGATATCAATAACTGGGAATGAAGCTTAAAGGGTTTTCTTACATAGAAACCGTTATTTCATTAATTATTATTTCGCTGCTTATCAGTACCGCTTATATTTCTTATAATCAAATAATAAGACATTCAGAGCGTATAACTTTTTATAATAGTGCCAATAAGCATGCTATGTCATTTTTGCATGCATATCATCAGAATCCAAAACTATTTAATATGATGGATTGGCAAAAAGCTGAAGGATCTGCGCAATTTAAAATAAATGTTGATGAGCAGGACGAAAAGTATATCATTACTTTTTCGAAAACTACTGGTGCCCGCTCCTGGCAAAAACAATTTAAATTTATAAAGATTGACAATGAATAAGTGCCTTAATTCTTTCTCAATGATGGAGGTGATTGTATCACTGTTTTTTATTTCAATTATAATGACCTTTACCCTTAACTATGCCAGGATAAACCGAGAAACTATAAAAAGACTACAAAGAATAACAGACCAGCAATATCAATCCAAAGATTTGTTATATCGTCTGAAAAAAGCTTTGCTTAATTATGAACCATCTGATGAAAGCTATACATCGGCACACGAATTGCGCTTTAGTACATTTCAAATATATGGTACAAATATTGTGCTTGAGCAAATAGCTGTTTCTCAAAATAATAATGATATTATTCTTCAAACTGAAAGTCAGTCAGCTAAAAGAGTAAAAGTCTATGAGGGTCATCAAATATCATTCAGGTATTTTACCGATGATAATGAATTGACCTGGTTAACCGGCAATAATTTATTTGAGGATAATCCTGATTTCAAAATAGCTGTCAATATTTATAAAGGAAGTAACTGTCTTGTTTCAAATACGATCATTAAAAACTAACGCCTACAGCTATGCCTTTGTGATTGTTACTGTGTTATCAATCTCTATGATTAGCGGTGCGGTCTTAAGAAGTTATTTTTCAGTAACTCGTAAAAATCAGCGCGCTGTTGCCAAAGAAGAATTATTGGTTTATCTGATAGAAGATCAGTATTTACTTAAAAATAATCCTATAAAGATTATCCAGACCAATGTGCACTCAAACGTAATTAATAATCAAATACTTAAAACCCGGCACTTAAAATCAGCCGCAAATGAAAATGCATTATGGAAATTACCTGATGAAGATACAGTAGGATATATCGACTTTGAAGATTTCAAAGTTGACTTCAGTACTACGGATTTAAAAAAGTATTTGATTGTACGCACAGTAGTTTATAATCGAGGCAATCTTACCGTTGAGGCTTATGCAGTCTTTAAAAAAAAACATAATAAGTATCACAGGGTTAAATACTTGATAAAAGGGTATTAGGGATCAAACAAACTACATATCCGGCAGACAGATAAGGGATAAAGGCGCTCTTTATTTGATTGTAAGCTATATTGCTTATAAAATGCTCAGTAATTATAAATACCAAAGCTGTCATTGAACTAACAAGATAAACATTAGGCAATAAAAATGGATCTGTAAAACCGGCCATTAATATCCCAAACAATAAATCACCCAAACCAAGTTTATTTCTAAATATATAAAAACTTCCCAAAATAATACCCACCACGCCGGCACCGATCATTCTGCCCTGCCAGCCGTCTGGAAAGATAATATTATAGGCTATGGCAGTAATCAATAGTAAAACCAACGGATAAACATAGACATATAACTCTTTAAAATCTGAATAGATCATCACCGGCAGTATGATGATTAAAATATATTTAAACCAGTCAAGATTGGAAAAGTAAAGACCGGTGATACAGATGATAGAAAAAATAACAGTTAAAATGATGTTTTTAACAGTTTAATCCTTATCTTTTTTTTTTTTCTGTTCTTCTTCAGCTTCTTCCCTTTCTCTGCGTTCTTTACGTTCCTGACGTCTTTTTTCCCACCTTTTTCTGCGGGCTGCACGTCTCTTTTTACTTCTTATTTTTCATTGTATTTACCTTTTT
>CAZFAK010000115.1:3613-8722 GCA_964517045.1 uncultured Spirochaetia bacterium
GGCGTTTTTCCCATTTGGAAAGGTGTTCGTTTTCCAGACTTTCTTTTAATACCAGCTCGACTGAATCAGATATTTTTTTATTATTCAGCCATTCCATGTCTTCTTCATTGCGGATAATATAAGGTGTAATAAATAAAAGTAATTCATGTCTTTGGTTTATTTTTTTGGTTTTGCGAAAAAGCCAACCCAGTACAGGTATACGCATTAGTCCGGGAACTCCGCTGGTAACATCTTCCTGTTTGTGTTCCATTAAACCGCCGAGAATTGCCGTGTTTTTATTTTCCACTATAAGCTCAGTGTTTATCTCGCGTGAGGAAACATCAGGGTAGCCGGTAATGGAACTTGTATTTTTAAAGTTATTGACGTCCAGGTCAACTGACAGAGTTAAAGTATTGGTGTCATTGATGTGCGGTGTGATGGAAAGAGTTAAGGCTTCCTCTTTGTACTCTTTTTTTTGTCCGCTTACCACATCGCCTTCAGAGTTTATCTGGTAGTCTTCGATTACAAAACCGCGTTTTTCGGATATTTTTATTTTAGCTTTTTTATTATCCAGTGTAAGGAGATTTGGGGATGACACAATACGTGCATCGCCTATATCAGACAAGGCATTGATTATCAAGGAAGAGTTGTCACGGTTAAGGGAATACTGGGCTTTGTTATTTTCAGTTGAATCGAAATTGCCTGTAAAAACACCTTTAAGTTTTTTTATATTAAAAAACTTTTCTTTAATTTTATTAAAGTTTATAGCAAAATCCAGATCATTTTTAAAACTGAGATCAATAATCTTAACCTCTACCAGTACCTGGGTAGAGCGGTGGTCGAGCTGTTGGATTAATTCTTCTATCATGGCTGCTTTTTTCTGAGTGGTAGATATTAAAATAGCATTCTGCTGCTGGTAGTTAATAATTTTAACATCCTCATCAAGGAAGCTGCCTTCAGTATTATTTCTTGATTTGCTGCGCAGATTGTTAAGCAGATCAATAATATCAGCGCTTTTGGCATACTGTACAGGAACAATACGAATAATCCTGCTTACTGAAGTTATCTCGTCTTTACTGAAACTATCTTCCAGATCTTTGATTATTTTTTTTATTTTGATTCTGTCTTTATCCCCGCCAATTAAAAGCAGCATTTTCGGATTGGATAGGCTAATAAACTCCACTTTGCCATTAAGTTTGATTTTAAGTTTTGTGCTGCCGGAATCACTTCTGGAACGGTTGCGCCTGTTTCCTGAATCACCATAGATAAGTTTATTGAGTATTTCTACTATTTCACTTGATTTAAAGTTAACCAGTTGTATAATTTCATAATTGATTTTAGCTTTAGGTTCAAACTTGTCATCCAGTTTGTTAACAAGTTCTTTTATTTCATGTACTTTTTGTTTGTCGCCGGAAAGCATAAACTTGTCATGCCGGTCCAGACTTATAATTTGCACTTTAGGTATTTTTTCGTCTCTCCCCCGGCGACGCCTGTGCGTTGATATTCTTTTTGAAGCGGGATAGCGGGTATCTTCCAGTTCAACATTCTCAATAGAAGATTTTATTATCTTAACCGCCTGATCAATGGTCATATTGGTTAATTGCAAGGTAAGAATTTCAGATTCGCTTTTCCGCTCGCTTATATCAAACTGGTCAATAAGTTTATCAATATGGATTAAATTTTCTTTAAAATCTGTTATGATAATTTTTTTGGTTTTGTCATCATAAAGCATATTCCCAAACTTTGACTGAAATTTTCTCAAAGTGCGTAATAAAGTCTGGCCGTCAGCATTCTTTATATGCCGGATATAAGTTGCTATTTTTTTTTTTGGTAGTTCTTTTACTCTGGCAATATCTGTGTAAAGATCTTGTACTTTGGAAATATCTTTAATGGGAACTATTTTAAGTATTTTGCCATCTCGTTCAAACGTATAACCAATGGCCTGCAGCAGGGACTGAATAAGATCCAGTGATTCTTTTACTGTTATTTTGTCTTTAGCGGATATACTTATTCTACCGCGCACAGAGGGGTCTACAACGATAGTATATCCGGTTACATCAGAGATATAATCAATGACCGCTTTTATATCAGCGTTGTAAAACTCCATCATGGAGATTACTTCATCATCTTTTTTGACCGGGAAAAGTACAGTTAAGGAGACAATAATAACCAGAAGCAGTTTTAACTTCATATTATATATAAATTTATCATTAATCTTAAAATTTTAACAGAGAAAATACTATTTGTTATTTTATTTGACCGCTAAAATTCAGGATCGGCAGAATAAAGGTTATGATAAAAAGTAATATTATAATCCCGATAAGCATGATAATAATCGGTTCTATTATACTTATAATTGATTTCAAGCTGTTTTCATAGTTTTGATCATTATTATCCTTCAGATAGGAAACCATCTGGGGAAAAGAAGATGTTTCTTCAGCCACGGAGATGAGTTCTTTTTGTTTAGGTGTAAATAAGTTTGACTTTTGTAGAGCCATTGAAACAGGTTTACCATTATCAATCTGTGTTTGTAAGGAATCGATAAGGTTTGTAATCAGTTTATTACCTGAAAAAGATTCCCGTAGAGATATAATTATATCCCGGATATTGATACCGCGCTGAAGCATAAGACTGAAAGGATGGAGGAATATAAAAAGAGCATGAAAACAGACCAGTTTTTTTATAAAAGGAATTTTTCCGGCCAGCAGTATAATATTATTTTTATTATACTTAATTAGAAAAAATATTATACTTATAATACTGATAGCTATAATAAGAAATAAAGCTTTGTGTGCAAAGATGATATCGGTAAGGGAAATAATACTTTTAGTTATAGCAGGCAGTTTGACATTAAGTTCCTGAAATATAGCTGTTATTTTAGGTAATACAAAGAAAAAAATGTATAAAAAAGCGGCAAAAATAAAACAGAGCAGGAATACGGGGTAGTAAAGCATTGATTTTATTCTTCCTTTGAGTTCGGCGAAATGACGGCTGTGTTCAGCGCTTTGTTTGATAACTTCTTTAAAACTTCCGGTTTGTTCTCCGGTGCGAATTAAAGCCAGATCAGCAGAAGAAAAGGTTTTATATTTTGCCAAAGCTTTGCTGAATTTTTCTCCGTTTTTAAGCTTTTCAATAATATCAGCATAAAACGAAGGATTAACCGTATGACGGGACATTATCTCAAGCGAACGCTGCAGGCTGATGCCGGAAGAAAGCAGTTCATTTAACTCGGAAAAGAAGATATGTTTGCTTATTTTTTTTTTATTGAATAAAGTAATAGATATTTCTTTTTTTTCTTCCAGTGATATTATAGTATAACCCCTGTCCTGTAAAGAATGTTTGAATTTTTCAGCAGAAGGATGTTCTTCTTTTAAAGTAAGATTGTTATAGAAATGATCTAAAACCCTGGCTATATAAGTCATTATTTGTCACTGTATAAAAGTCTTTGGGCCTCGTCAACTGAGGTTATACCGGAAAGCATTTTATTAATAATATTGAAGGGTAATTTTTTAAAATTATTTTTAGCTAAATATTTATTGAACTCTGCTTCCGGATTGGGCATTGTCACAAAACGACGTGTATTACTATCAATTAGCAATAACTCCGAAACAGCGGTCCGCCCCTGGTAACCGCTGTTATTACAGGTTTTACATCCCTTAACAGTATAAATAAAGTTTTTTTTTGTTTTTTTTGAGCGCGGCAGGTATTTTTTGATGTCCGGGGGCAGGTCAGTGGATTTTATTTTTTTTCTGCATTTGGAACACATTTTTTTCACCAGTCTTTGGGAGAGTATACCTTTCAATGAGGAGGCTATTAAGTATGGTTCAATGCCGAGATCAATAAGTCTGGTAATGGCAGAGACCGTATCATTGGTATGTAAGGTGGATAGTACAAGATGTCCGGTTAATGAAGCCTGAACAGCTATACGGGCTGTTTCTTCATCTCTTATTTCACCAATCATAATAATGTCCGGATCATGGCGGAGAAAATGTCTCAGGATTTTCGGGAAACTCATTCCCTGGAGAGGATTTATCTCTACCTGATTAATGCCGGCTATTTCATACTCAACCGGATTTTCCACTGTAATTATTTTTACATTAGGTTTGTTTAAAATTTTAAGCATGGCATAAAGAGTAGTAGTTTTACCGCTTCCGGTCGGCCCGGTAAGCAGAATAAGACCATTAGACATTTTAAGCAGATCACGAATATTTTGTTCGGTTTTTTTACTGAAACCGATTCGGCTTAGATTAATAAAGTCTTCTTCTCTGTTCAAGATACGAATAACGATAGACTCACCGTATTTGGTTGGAATTGTAGAAACTCTTAAATCTAAAAGCATGCCGCTTACCTCAACCTGAGCTTTACCGTCCTGGGGCTCTAAGCGCTGGGTTATGTCCAGATTGGCTAAAAGTTTTACCCTGCTGGAGACAGCTTCAAAGTAATCTATGGGGGATGTGAGCGCTTCTTTAAGTTCGCCGTCAATACGGTAACGGGTGTGCATTTGAGTGTCCATTGGCTCAATATGCACGTCCGAGGCTTTGCTGTTTACCGCTTCCTCCAGTATAGAGTTTACAAGGCGTATAACAGGGGCATCATTATAATTTACAGTTATCTTTTCATGGCTGCTGGTGCCGCTTGCCTGTCCCAGTGAGGCGGCAATTACTTCAGATTGTGATTTATGAGCAAAAATAACTTTTTTAAAATAGTTGTCTACTTTTGCAGGAGATACCTCTTTTAGGATAACTGGTTTATCAAATAGAAAAGCAATATAATCCAATACAGAAAGATCGAGTTTGTTTTTAGCAGTTATCTCAAAACAGGTCTCATATTCTTTGGAAATATAACAGTTATAAAATAAAAATATTTCTTCTTTCATTTGCTTATTGTATATTTAACTATATCAGCATTCTGCTTTAAAGCGTTATATTTTCTGCTGTAATCTTTTTTTTCTACTAAAATGATTTTTGTTTTATTGATAGATATCACTCTGTACTTTTCAAGTACACCGCCAATA
Source organism: uncultured Spirochaetia bacterium (assembly GCA_964517045.1). Classification (GTDB taxonomy): domain Bacteria; phylum Spirochaetota; class UBA12135; order COTS27; family CAZFAK01; genus CAZFAK01. Next base: position 8,607 of record CAZFAK010000115.1, read on the forward strand.
CCCAGGTAATAAGTTTTTTTTCCCGGCCCGGAGATTATAGCTTTATAATTTTTACTCATATCCAGAATGCCGTTTACGCGGTAACCATGTAAAGGTATAAAACGATTTTTCTTTTT
>CAZFAK010000116.1:0-8639 GCA_964517045.1 uncultured Spirochaetia bacterium
TAATATTATGAGCAGAAGCTGCTTTCAGGTCAACATTATCATAACCTACACCATAACGGGAGATGCAGCGGCAGTTATGCATAGTGCTAATCACGCGGGCGTTAATACGGGCCAGGTTAACCAGTACACCGTCTGCATCCCGCACCAGCTTTACAAGCTCTTTTTCGCTTTTGCACTCTCTGGTAATAAGCCGCGCCGGCAGATCAGCAAAAACTTTTTTTTCCGGTTTAAAATCAGGATGATCGCTGTCAGTGACTACAATTTTATATTTTTTTCCCATGTAATGAGACTGAATTTTAACTTAAGAAACCTAATATAGCAAGGTATATTTACATACGAATTTTCACCGTTATTTTCTTGTAATCGGTCCCAGCCTAATAAAATAACAGCTATAAAGTAAAAGATAACCGGAAGCCGGAAACCGGCAGCTGTGCCAGTTTTAAGCCAAAAACGGCCTGCTTTTTTTTTAAAAATTTATTTTGCAAAAAAAAATATAATATTATACAATTTAAAAAGAAGAATGCCGAACTTTAAATATAATCTGCATTTATAATGAAAAATTTAAAAATCACTATATTAATTTTTTTTCTCTTATTATTTCAGGCTTATTCCGGGGAACTTGACCGTATAAAACTTACCCGGGAATATAAAAAAATGTACAGCATCCTCCACTCTCCCCAGGCAGCCTGGTATAAAAAACAGCTGGAAGAAGACTATGAAAAAGCTTTCCAGACAACTATTATCTCTTTGGAAGCCCGGCTGCTGTTTAATGATGCCAAATACGCCCAGGCGCAGGAGCTTCTGGAACGTGCTGTGCAAAAATATCCAAAAGACAGGGAACTGAAAGAGCTTTATACTGTTACAGCCTATCCGGAAATAAGAGTTGAAAGTAAACGTAAAATCATATCATTTACCGGTGATGAAAAGCTGCAGCTTAACCTTAACTATATCCCGGATGAGGAAAACACTGACTGGCTTGAATCATGGCTGCTGCTGATCAAGGACACTGACGGCAAGATAGTTTTCCGCAAAAAAGGCAGACGCGCACCTCTGGACAGGATAGAGTGGAACGGCCGCGGCACTGATGACAAACCCCTGCCCCGGGGACAATATAAAATAATCACCCACCTCTTTACTGATCATAACTGTACTATACGCTCCAAGCCGCACTACATTACTATTGCTGACAAGCTCCCTGACATGCAGGTATCTATCCGGCAAAAACTCTTTCTGCCCGGAGAGGAAAACATAAACCTTACTTTTTACAATCCGGCCGGGGCTCCGGTTAAAGAGTGGGAACTTTTAATCGAAAACAGCAGAGGAAAAAATATCCGTAAAATTGAAAAACAGACCTCTTTACCAACTAATTTCAGCTGGGACGGAAAAAACGATGCGGGCCGGATTGTAAACGGCGGCGATATATACCAGGCCACACTTTCCGGCCGTTTCGCCAATGGAAAAAAATTTGAAAGCAATACGGATGAGATAGAAGCTGCGCTAAAAATATCCGAATCGGAAAAACAGATAAGATTTCAGCTTTACACAGTAAAATTTAAACTCGGCAAAGCAGAGATAGATGATAAAGCCTACCGTATTCTCTACCTTGTAGCAGATCTGCTCAATAAATACGACTGGTATGATGTAGAGATCAGAGGCCATACCGACGACCAGGGACCGGCTGCGCAGAATCTGGCCCTCTCCCGGAAAAGAGCCCAGTCTGTAGCTGATTACCTGATCAAAAGCTGTAAAGTAGATAACCAAAGAGTCAAAGTAAAAGGCATGGGTGAAGAAGACCCGCTGGCTTCCAACGATACCGCAGCAGGACGCGCCCAGAACCGGCGCGTGGAGTTTATTATGATTAAAAACCGGGTGCCTGATTATATAAAGTAACCATGCAAAAATATTTATTTATCTTTTTCCTGATAGGAGCATCTGCCGGCCGGGCAGACAGTGAAAATACTATCGATATGGAAGCTTTGCAGGAAGCCATTGAGGCGATTGAGGAGGGCAAAGATAAATACGAAAAAACTGAAACCAACATTACCGGTAAGAAGGGAGAGGTTGTACAGAAAAAAAAGGACAAAACACAGCAGGACTGGTATCATGCTAAAAAATATTTTATTAAAGGCAAGAAACAGCTGGTTATCGGTTACTATCAAAAAGGAAGAGCTCTGTTTAAACAATCCCTGGATCTTTTTCCTACCAATGCTGATTTTCAGTATTTTTATAAACTGACATTTTTCCCGGAAGTAGAATTAACTTCGGCAACCAATAAAGTTTATTACAAAGGATTAATCAATCTGCCTATACAAGTAAAATACAGCCGCGGACCGGTTAAGTTAAGCAACTGGATAAAACGCTGGAAACTTGAAATTACAGATACCAATTTTACCAATGTTTATATTGCTTCCGGCTCCAACCGGCCGCCGCCCAGGGTAGAATGGCGTTTTACCACCAATGAACTTGTACCGGCAGTGTATACAGCCAAAATGACACTTTTCGGTGATTACTACTGTAAATTTACCACTGATCCTTATAAAATAAATATGATCTATAAAAGAAAATTAACGGCAGATGTTTGGCCGCGTAAAAAGAGTTTTTATCCGGGCCGGGAAGTTGTGCCTGTGGGAATCAGCTGTAATTTTCCGGAAAGGATAAAAAACTGGGAGCTTATCTTTAAAAATGCTGACGGTAATGAGGTATGCCGCTACCAGGGTAAAGACTTTACCAATAAGGTGATCTGGACCGGAAAAGATAAGCAAAGCAATTATGTTGAGGAGGGAAATGAGTTCTGGGTATATGCCCAGGGGATAGAAAATGACAGTGACCCCTGGGAGACAGGTAAAAAAAAAATAAAGGCTAAAATATTTGTGAAAAAAGAGGGAGAAGAGATCAGCTTTGCTCTTTCCAGTATACATTTTGATTTTGAAAAAGCCACTTTACGGCCTACAGCCCTGATCGTACTGGATAATGCAGCCAGAATACTGGAAGAGTATCCTGACAAGTATATTATTCTCAAAGGCCACACAGACAGTGTAGGCGGAGACCTTTATAACCTGGATCTTTCCAAAAGACGTACCTGGAGCGTGCTTAATTATCTTATCAACCACAAAGGATTTTCACCGGCAAGAATTCTGGCTTTCGGCTACGGCGAAAGACAGCCGGTTGTACCCAATACCACACCGGCAAAAAGACAGAAAAACCGGCGCGTGGAATTTGTATTAACCGATGAAAAAGGCGCGCAAAAATATAAAGAAGATGATAACGAAAATTATGTACCCTTTACCGATTACAACGCGGATAATTATACCATAGCCCGCATAACCAGTTCGGAAGAAAAAGACATGAAACAGCAGCAGCAGATCTCCAACCGTATCCACCGCTACCGGCTGGTAGTTAATAATGAAAATATTGAGCCAACTACTAAAAGACGGCTGCTTAAATGGCTGCTGGCAGACATTGTTTATCTTAAAGGTTCATCCAACCTGATCAAAGCAGTTACCAATTATGACTTTGATTATCAGGTATACTATAAAGCGATCGCCTACTTTCATCTGATGAAAATAACAGTTAACACCAATCAGGGGATCCGGTATATGAGTAATGCCTTAAAATATTTCCGTAAGGTACCGGCTGTAACCAAAGAAAACCGTCTCGCAGTATCCGCCCGGTTCTGGGAAGCACGCACACTCACCTGGGCGCTGGAATACGGAATCCGGAACAATAAAATGGTTGATGTTTATAACACTATTATAACAAAGTATCCCGGCTCAGCCTATGCCAATGATTCAATTTTTCATATGATGCGCATATATAAAGTCAATGAGGAGATGACCATGTATTCCAACTACCGTCAGCGGCTTTTAACGGAAAAATTCAGTGATAATTATATCGCGGATTATATCTCCCGCCGGAAAATGCCCTTAAAACTGATCAGAAAACAGCTGCAGGACGGTGATCTTTAAAATCGCAGATTACGTATTTTTTCAAGGTAATACTGATAATTGGCCATCGGTGTGTCCGGTGTAATAAGGTGGTCCGGCATAGGAATATAACCGCCGTCAGCCATTAACGGTTTTCTTTTTTCTATTTCAGCATCAATAGCCTTGCGGTCCTTTTCCAGTACCAGTTTATTAAAGCCGCCGATAATACGTAAGTCCCGGGAGAATTTTTTACGTATGGTAAAGGGATCAGCTTCCCAGGTTCCAATCTCAAAAGGGAACATTATATTCACCCCGGCATCCAGCCATATGGGTATAAGCGGTTCAATCATGCCGTCACAATCAACCAGGTAATATTTAATGCCGTAGGAATGCAGCTTGGCCGCAATTTTTTTATAACCCTTACTGATGATATTTTTAAAAATATTTGGTGAGATCAGGGGACCGGACTTAAAAGCTATGTCCTCCCAGCCCCAGGCAATGTGGGCTGTCGCGTGCGGCAGGACCTGATCCAGTACCCAGCACTGCAGATCCGAGACAGTATCCACCATCTCCTGCAACAGATCCGGGTCGTCAAAACAAAGATAGCTTAAAGCCTCGACCCCCATCCAGTCCCTGATCCAGCCTACCATACTGCCAACATTAATAAAAACCGGTTTGCCGCATTCAGCCCGCTGCCGGGCAATCTCTTTGAGGTTTGAGGGAATCCGGCCGGGATCAGGCTGCAGCTTTTCCTTGTAGAGCTGCCAGGTTTTACGGTCTTTTAAAAGATAATCCTCAAAATGGGGAATGCTTGAGCGGTTCTTCCAGTCACGGGCCACCACCCCGTCCTGCTGCCGGAAAATTTTATACTCATCGGTTTCCTCAATAATCTCTTCCGGAAAGGGCGGATAAAGGCCGAACTCTACCGGTATGTTGGGCGGCAGCGGGTCTGCCTGAAAAAATTCATGTTCCGGGAGATCAGCAGGGAGCAGGCCTTCCTTTTCCCATCTGGTTCTGGTTTCCGGCCACAGCCCCCAGTGCCATACAGGCATTGAGTTAAAATCACCGTAATTTAATATATTAAGCACATGCGTACGAGAATCCATGATCTTTCCTGTAGTAAATAGTTTTAATATGTAATCAATATTCTACTATATTTAATAAAAAAAATATATATTAATTATTAGGTGTTATAGTACCGCTCTCCCAATCATAATACCAGCCCCCGGCTTCATTGGGAGTTATATATATGCTGGCACTTGCGGAAACCGGCTCAGAAGGCGGTTTACTCAAAAGAGCTTTGATCTCATTACTGGCAGGCGGCTGGCCTTTTTCTAATTTAAACAGATTTATTTTTCCCTGCAATAGTTTACAGCGCATCTCCTGTAAGCGCAGCCTATCATCTTCATTTTCATCAATAAGTGCAGCAAGTTCTTCTGCTTTATTATCATATTGCTTTTCCTCAACCGCAATGGCTTTATCCAGCCGGTCAACCTCTTTTTGCGCTTCTTTCTCAAGCGGAATAAACAGTCTTATGATTGAAGGCAAAAAGAGTATAAATGTTATAAGGAAGGCAAGGCCGGCAATAATATAAAAACCCAGTTTAAAGGCTTTTTTGTTTTGAAACTTTTGCCGGCATAACTTAATTTGCTTTGTAATATTCATTTAATTTTCCTGTTGAGTTTTAAGCAGCTTATATTTATGTTTATCCATTTGATAGTTTAAACGATAAACCGCTTCAGGTTCCGGTGCCGGGAGCTGGTCCGGATCAATATCGTTTTCTTCCAGGAACACCATTAACTCCCCCCCGGTTTCAGGATATCTGCCCTTTTTTTTATGAAACACTTTAACAAATTTATTCATTAATAACACTATATCACGGTTGGCGCGGTTAAAAAAAGTCTGCTTCTGCTGCTGAAATCTTTTTTCCCGGTCAATTTTATAGCTCACATCATTCAGTCTGGATTTGATATTATTCAGCTCCCTTTGTTTGGCGGCAATAAGCGCATCGGCTTTACTTTGCGCACTCAGGTAATCGCTGAATTTACCCTGGGAACTTTTTACCAGAATTTTTCTTTTGCCTGTATTTAAAGCATACAACGAGTAGGAGAAATGAGCAGTCTTTTTATCCTTGCTCAGCCAGCCGCTGGTCTCCTGTATCTCGCCAGGCAGGGAGATTTTAAAATGTACCTTGATCTGTTTTAACAGATCCCGGGACAAACCTTTTTCCCGGGCAACTTCCCGGTCATACTCACCGATATACCATTTAAAAGTATAATTATTTTTAAAGATTCCCGTATCTTTATTGCCCTTTACCTGCACATCCATTAAATCACCGAATTTAAAATCAGTAACAGCATCCCCCCATTTCTCACCGGAAACATAACAATAATCACCCTTTTGCCATTTTTTTACATTAGCAAAACCGTCACTTCTGAGGCCACTGCCCAGGTCCCTGATCAGATAACAGAGCTGGGTTTTGTGGGTAAGACGTACATAGGTTTTACCTGAGGGCGTGATCCTGACTGTGATAATAATATCCCAGCAGCCGGTCAGGAATAATAATAATATTAATAAAAAAATAAGTTTAAACAAGGGTGATCTTTTTATATGATGCATCTGAATACTCCTTCTACTTAGCCAGGTCAGTAATCGCAGAGCTGCTTAACCAATCAGCTATCTTTATTATAGAAGATAAACGAAAAAGCAAAATTAAATAAAAAACTGCAATTTAATTTACTGTATAAATTTAGCATTCATATCTTTTAAAGTCAAACAAAGGCTTTAAAACACCTTGCTTTTTCCTTAAAAATAGCCGATAGTTAACGTATGCAAAGGAGTACGTTATAACCACAATAAATGCTAGTAATACAAGAAAATAATTATTTTCTATTATAGAAAATATCAATTCCTCTCATAATCCAATACATATAAACAGTAAAAAAGGATCAGCTGCGAAGACTGGATTTTTGAACGCTGCTTTAATTGTCCGGTTATAAATTGAATTAGTTATCTTATCTTTTGCTGCCCGCTTGTAACGTTATAACATGATCTTTTAAAAAGAGACGTTTCGGTGAACCCTCAAAGTTTACTAAATATTGCGCAAACAGCTGTTCCCTGTTATAATCTTGCCTGTACTTTATTTAGACTTAAACAAGGATAAGCACATGAAATGGATCTCGTCAACTTCGGATAAATACTGGCAGGAGAAAAAAATCGAAACGGACGTTCAGTCAGCACACAGGGCGGTAATCACAGCTGACCAGGCCCAGCGTATAAAAGGTTTCGGCGGTTGTTTTAACGAGCTTGGTTACCATGCGTTAAAGAAAGCAGGGTCTTCAGACCGGGAAAAGGTTTTTGACCAGCTGTTTGGTCAAAATAATTGCAGGTTCAGTTTCTGCCGGGTGCCGATCGGGGCCAGTGATTATGCCCTTTCCTGGTATTCCCATAGTGAGGTCGCGGAAGATTATAAATTAAAAAATTTTAACATTGATCGTGACCGGCAAAATCTCCTCCCTTATATTAAAGAGGCGCAAAAGGTCAATCCGGAAATTGATTTTTTTGCTTCGCCCTGGTCGCCGCCGGTCTGGATGAAAACCATGCAGACCTTTAATTACGGAAATTTGCGCTGGGAGGAACCGGTTTTAAAAACATATGCCCTTTATTTTAAAAAGTTTGTAGAGGCTTTTGCTGCGGAAGGTATAAAAATCAGCCAGGTACATGTTCAGAATGAGCCCCGTTCCAATCAAAAGTTTCCCTCCTGTGTCTGGACCGGGTCAAAGATGCGTGACTTTATTAAAGATTATCTGGGGCCGCTATTTAAAAAAGAAAATATACCTTGTGAAATATGGGCCGGCACGATTGAAAAGGGGATAGAGCATGGTTATCATTGTGATAAGGTGGGTAAGGAGGATTTCAGCTCCTGGGCCCACACCATTTTAAGTGATCCGGACTGTAGAAAGTATGTAAGCGGCGTTGGCTATCAATGGGACGGTAAAGGAGCGCTGCAGCGTACCAGGCACGCTTTCCCGGAAGTCCCCATTATCCAGACGGAAAATGAGTGCGGTGACGGCCAAAACAGCTGGGCCTATGCCTTGTATGTTTTTAATTTAATGTGGGATTATTTTACCAACGGGGCGGCGGCCTATGTTTACTGGAATATGGTCCTGCCGCAAGGGGGAGAAAGTACCTGGGGCTGGCATCAGAACGCGATGATTAATATTGCCGATGAGGGACAGGTGATTTACAACCCTGAGTTTTACATTATGAAACATTTTGCCGCATTTGTAAAACCGGGCGCGGTTCGGCTGCAGACACAGGGGGACTGGAGCGCGTTTACCCTTGCTTTCCGCAACCCGGATAACAAGGTGGTATCTGTATTTATCAATCCTTATGATAGCGAGAAAGAGGTAACGCTTGCAAACAGAGATGACAAACTTGTCTGCAAGTGCCAATCCGGTTCAATTAATACGGTTGTTTTGTAAAAACCACGGCCGGGATTTAGCGGATCAGGAAGATATTTAAGGATTTTGATAAGCTTTAAAGATACTGGCTGATATTCCTATTTCCCTGAATCTCTAAATCCCAAAATCCCGTTCTGCTGTAGAGTAAACGTCTCGTTTGTAGATACAGCGGATCTTGACTATTTAATAAGTTAAAAATTTTCTACGCAGCATAGTGATTTGAATGGTTTACAAACCCTCGGGGTATTTTATC
>CAZFAK010000117.1:0-8493 GCA_964517045.1 uncultured Spirochaetia bacterium
GCGATTCTCAGCGGCTCTCTGTGTAACTTTTACAGGAATGAAAATTCACACCCTAAAATTCACACGATTTGTACATATAAATAAGATATGTTACAATTTAACATATCTTGGACAGAAGATGCAGAAGGTACTGGGAAGACGGTGCGAGGCCGTCACTTCCATAAGAAGCTGTATGTGGGACAAAAGCCCGGATTGCCACTGCGCGGTTTGGATATGCCGGCTGTAAAGCCGCAGTCTTTCCCGCGGGAAGGCGGGCAAGTAGAATGAACACGAGTCAGAAGACCGGCCTGTTATCACTATGATGTATTTTTATTATGGTAAAAATACATTCTCTTTTAAACAGGCGTACCCCAGCTTTCCGGAAGCATTCCTGATCAGATTATAATTAAATAATGTAATGGTTGGAAAACTGCTCAAATTTATGCTAAATAACTTTTTTAAAACATATAGCCTTGCAGGCTGTGCTTTATTGATATCCGGAATGCCGGCCCTTAAGGCACAGACTAATGTTTCCAATCAGGAAGCTGAAAACGCTACCAATAACCGCCAGCGTATAACGGTTATTGCCCGGCGCAGTCCTTTGGATCCTGAAAACACATCAGGACAGGTTAGTATTATCAGCTCCGATCAGATACGCTCAGCCGGGGCCAGAAACGTTGCCGAAGCAATATTGCCGGCGCTCGGAGTAAGGATTAATAAATACGGCGGTTTAAGCCAGCCTGCGGTAGTCAGTATCCGGGGCTCTTCTCCGGAACAGGTACTGGTACTGGTTAACGGACACCGGCTTAATTCAGCCCAGGGCGGCGGGGTTGACATGAGTACTATCAGTACGGATATGATTGAAAGAATTGAGATTATGCGCGGCGGCGGGTCAGCTGTCTATGGCGAAAATGCTGTTGGCGGTGTTATTAATATTATTACGCGGGATGGTTATGGTGAAAAACTCAGTGCTATGCTTAAATACAGTGCCGGATTATTCAATACCCATACTGTTGGCGGCAGTCTCAGCAGCGGTTTGGGGCCGGAAGACAGGTTTGATCTGTTTTTTTCCGGTGAGGGGCTTTATACAGCCGGTAATTACCGTTTTGAGGACCTTAATGCCGGGCAGGATTACAGAGAACGCTCTAACGAGTCCGGTCTGAGAGGAACTTTGGCAGGGAAACTTGGCTGGGATATCAGTCCCGGCCAAGGCTTACGTCTGACACTGGCTGGTAACTATAACCGGAGTAAAAAAGGAGTGCCCGGCTTAAAAGAATTCCCGTCCTCCAACGCGGTTATGCATAATGAACAGGCCGCCGGTGTTCTCTCTTTTGGTTTTTATTCCAACCGTATCGCTTCCCTGTCACTGGATCTGCATGGTCAGCTGCGCAACCGGCATTACAAGGATCCGCAGTATTTTCTCGGCAGTATGAATGACAAGCATAGTTTGCGCAATGCCGGTACAGACCTGGTACTTAAACGCCGGGATGGATTTAAATTTTTAAAAATGCAGAACACTGTTGCCTGGCATTTGCGTTATGATTATCTGCAAACCACAGCTATGCAGAAAAGCGGTGATACTATTCTGGAAAATGCCTGTGTCAAACGCTGGCAAAACAGTATTGCCTGGCGGGGTGATTTTCATTTTTTTCCCTGGCCGCAAACCGGTAACGGGCGTTTTTCTTTTTTTTCCTCTGTGCGTCTGGACATTGATGAGCTTTACGGTAATAATTTTAATTTTAATCTGGGATGGATGCTGCCTCTGGATAAGGAGAAAAAAACCATGCTTAAAGGCAATGCCGGTACTGGCTACCGAGTGCCTTCTTTCAATGATCTTTTCTGGCCTGCTACCTCTTTTGCTGTAGGTAACTCTGATCTGCTTCCGGAAAAGGCGGTTATTTATGATATAGGTTTGCTTACCAGGCCTTTGTCATTCTTTTCTTTTGAAGCAGTGTATTTTGGCCATCACGTACGCAATCTTATTCAGTGGCAGCCCGGTCCGGACGGACGCTGGCGTCCGGGTAATATAGGTAAAGCCCGTCTGCGGGGAGCAGAGGTGGAAACTGTTTTTCTGTTCCGTTTTACGCAGCTTAAATTATTTCTGGAGGTAACGGGCAATTATACCTATCTCTTTGCTACAGATATAACTGCCGGCTCTCCTTCCTATGGTAAACAGCTGCCGCGGCGTCCCTATGAAAAAATGAATATAGCTGCTGTATTAACCCACCTTAAAGGTCATTTTTTGCGTCTGGATGGTCATTATACCGGATTCCGGTTTATTACAGCGCAGAACACCAAATATTTGCCTTCCTATTTTACTTTGGACGCTTCTCTTGGCGCCAGTTTTTTTTCCAGTCTGGATTTACAGCTGAATGTACGTAATCTGCTTAATGAACACTATGTTGATATACGCGGTTATCCGGTTCCGGGAGTGGATTTTAATGTTGAGTTAAGCTACCGTTTTGAGTAAGAGGCATGCATAATGGTTAAGCTGAAAACCTCAAAGCAGAGTACAGGTATCAATAAGCAGGATAAACTGTAATGAAAAAAATTGCTCAATGGCCGCTAATTTGTCTGTTTGCCGTTTGTTTTTACAGCTGTATGCCCGGCCGGCCCTGGCAGCCGCAAAACGGCCGTTTTTTTGCGGATAATGAGGAGGAGATCTTTGTTTTTAACAGCCTGGCAGAGAGTATCAGTGTGATTGATCCTGTTAAGCAGGTAATGTATGATGATGTGGTTTTGACCGGGGCAGAGCCGAACCATGGCATCTGTTTTAATAATTCTGTTTATGTTGTTAATTCCAGGGATAACAGTATTCATGTAATTGAAGAGGATAGGCTTTTGCTGACAGATCAGTTTTACCTCGGTAATAACCGTAATCCCTGGATGCTGGTCAGGATACCCCTGACTGACTATGCTTATATACCGAATTTTGTAAGCGGTACTGTAAGCTGTCTTGATCTGGTTAGCGGCACTGTCAGGGCGGAAATTGAAGTCGGCACTGCTCCGGAAGGTGCTGCCTGGATCAATGATAGACTTTTTGTCTGCAATACTGCCTGGGATTATGAAACCTTCGGTTTTAAACAGGGTACGGTAACTGTTATTGATACGGTTACTGATCAGGTGCTGCGTACTATAACAGTCGCCACCAATCCGCAGGCCGCTGTTGTTTTCCCCTCTTTAAACGAGGTGCATATTGTCTGTACCGGTAAAAACAGCAGTGCCGGAGCAGACGACGGTTCTGTTTGTATACTTGATGCGCAAACCGGGGACCTGCTTACCAATATTATCACCGGCGGCTAGCCCGGAGGTTATGCGCTGGATGAGCAAACCGGCCTGGTTTATTTATGCGGTGTCGGCGGTATTCTCTGCTATGATCCGCAAACACGTCAGGTGCTTAACAGTTCTACCAGTAAATTTTTAGAGGCTGATGACCCCCTGACCGGATTTTACTCCGGACTGCTGATTGATGATAGCCGCCGTCAACTTTACGTGGCTGACTTTTCCAATGATAAAATCCTGGTTTATTCGTTGTCCAACCGTCAAAAAGTAACCGAATATCCGGGTTCAGACGGCCCCCAGTTTTTTCTTTATCATTCCGAGTAAGAAATTTGACGGTATTTTTATTTTAAGGCAAAGGAAAAGCCCAGACGCAGTCCGGTATAACCCCCTATGAACGGTCCGGCCCGTAATTTAGCTTCAAGTTGAACAAACAGGGGGGAGTTTGCTGCAAACGGTTTAAATAGTGACATTCCCAGTTCCACAAATCCATCTATATAATTCTTTTTATTGCGGAATAATATTAAACCAAAGAAAACAGATGAAAAGATATTTTTAAACTGCATTGCGTAACCATAGTCAATCTGTACATTCATACCCAGGTGCGAACCCAAGCCGCCAAGGCGCAGTCCGAGCGTGGACTTGATGGGCAGGAAATGGAAAGTAGTGTCAATATCCGCATCCTGAATGAAATGCATACTGTCATTCAGACCCACAGCAAGGCAGCCGCTTAAATAGAGCATGATCCTTCCTGTTTTTGAGCTAGTGTCTTCAGGCGGAAGCCGGTTGGAATAGACAAGTCCGGTAGGTACCAGCAGATCTCCTTTATTAATATATTTTTTGGCACCGGTCCAGAAATAGCGCAGATGAACAGTCTCCTTTTGGACACCACTGAAATAAACTTTATCAACAAACTGATCAAACGTATCCTTTTTGCCGGTAATAGGAGAATGGCTGCGGTAGATATGGTATATCTCCCGGTAGGGAAAATTGGTCAGATAGCGGGCTTTATCGCGCTCATCAGGAAAAGTTTTTCCCAGAAAATAGTCAAGCGGTAATTTTATATTGTTGGTTGAGATGTTGGAAATGGTATAATAAGCCGGCCTGCTGCTGTAACTGAAACCCCAGGCCAGTAAAAAAGTAATAATGATTTTTTTAAAGTGTGTTCGGCGCATAGGGTGTCCGTTTTAAAGTATATATAAAATTTTTTATATTGCGGTTGAATTCCCGCTCTATTTTGTTATTTTTACGTTTGGCAAGATTTGGAAAGTGAAGAACCGTCATATAATGGTTTTTATTATTAAAGTAGTTGGCCAGGATGCAGATATAGTCGTCTTTTACAACTCCCATACGGTCCAGATAACTGTCTTTATGTATAAAAGTGACTTTGCGGAAAGGTGCTTTTTGTTTTTTTTTATCATATTCAAAATTTTTTCTAATATCTTCCCTGCCCGTTTTAAAACCGTAGGAAAGGAACATGCGGTTGGTAAAGTTGTTTAATTCCAGATAATACGGGGGTTTTTCAGGCCGGTTTTCCAGAACACAGTAAAAATCCCGCTGCTTTAATGCCGGTTCTTCTTTTTTTTCATTATAGTTATTATTAACAGTTAATTTAATAATATTGCCTACCTGGCAGTTAAGCAGGAGTTTTTGCGCTTGAGCAATAGAAGTAACCGGAACATTATTGACCTTCAGCAGACGGGCGCCGTAGTTTATTTCAGTATTGTAGAGAGGGGAACAATCATAAAAACCTTTGACACGGACTTTGCTTTTTTTATAGGGTTCGGTATATACTGACATCCCCAGCCAGCCCCGGCTTATATGGCCCTGTTTCAGCCTGTCCAGAGCGGAAAGAATAAGCTGGGAGGGAACAACAAAATTCACATCTTCGTAAATCATGCCGGCTACGATCATGCCGTAGATATGACCATCTTCGCCGATAAGCAGTCCGCCGCTGGCGCCGCCGCTTAAGGCTGCGTCCACCTGCAGCCAGGTAGCGTATTCAGGGGCCCGCCGGTTGCGTCCGCTTATAATACCGCGGGTAAGGGTGTATTTCAGGCCCAGGTGATGGCCGAAACAGTAGACATTTTCTCCGGGTTTTACTGAACTGCTGTCCCCGCACAGCTGATAAGTCGGGATCATGTTTTTAATATCTGCCGGCTTGTCGGTTTTGATAAGGGCCAGGTCCAGTAAGGGGTCACAGGCGTGCAGGGTGCCGTTGATAATTTTACCGTCAGCAGTAGTGATTTTAAGTTCTTTGGTTATATTATCACTGTCATAAAAATTTTCAACAACATGGAAAGCTGTTAAAATCATATTTTTATTGATAAAAAAGCCGCTGCCCATTTTATGAAAATCTCTTTTTAGCCCGGTAGATTGTGACTCATAGATAATGTCAATATTTATTTTTACAAGAATACTTTTATAATATTCCCGGTTACGGGTTGGTTTGACAGTTTCCTGCCATCCCGGAATTTTATGCTTTATAGATAAATATTTGTAATAAGCATCCTCTACTCCCCGGAAAGCTCCTGCTATTTTACGTTCATAGTTGGTAAATTTAGTGTGAGTGTAGACACCGAGGGCCATCAGGTTGCGGATATGGAAAAACATTTTTTTTATGTTTTTCTGATCGCGGTAATACTTAAGGAATTCTTTTTCACGCTTAATCATTTTTTGCAGCAGGCTGTCTGTTTTGGTAGGAAGCATATAACTGTATTTATTTATATTATGACAGGCCAGGGAGAGCATTCCTTTATCTATACAGGTTTTGGTTTTGGATTCATAAAAGGCAGCGGGATCCCGGGGCTGGCGGGGCTGGCGGCAGTTGAGTAAAAAAAGAGAAAAAAGTAAAAAAAAGAAATAATTTATTTTTTTCATTTGTTATTTAATTATAGCATAATATTTTATCACGTCAAATTTTTTTTTAGATAATAGAATCCGGCTGTTATCAGGGCATGATCAATTTTGCCCCGGTCAATTAATTTTTCAAAATCAGCAAGGCTTATGAGAGCACAGTCAATAATCTCATCCCGGTCCGGGCTGCAGTTATGGGTTTGTCCGGCGCCGGTAGCCATTATAAAGTGAATTTTATTATTGTTAATGGCCGGATTGGGGTTTAAGGAGGCCATGTGTTTAAAAGCGGCTGCACTAAAGCCGGTCTCTTCCCTGAGTTCCCGCTGTGCTGCCTGTTCCGGGGTTTCATTTTTATCAATTACGCCGCCGGGAGCTTCCAGAGTGGTATGCAGGGAACCGAACCGGAACTGTTCAATGACAACCAGCATGTTATGCCGGGTGAGGGCAAAAACCAGAGCCCAGTCCTTGGCATGGAAACAGTAAAAATCGCTTTCCCGGTTTTGCCGGGGATGGGCAAGAGTTAAATTGGCAATTGAAAATATTCTGGTTTTAAGTATTGTCTCGGTATGTTTATGCCGCCATTGTAATTTTTTGTCAGTGTCAGGCCGCCAGTCAGCCTTAATTATTTTCATCTTTTAAAATATTATCAACAGCCTTTAGTTCTTCAGCAGTGAACTGCAGGCTGCTTAAAGCGGCTACATTATCTTCTATCTGGGCGACTTTACTGGCGCCGGTAAGTACAGAGGTAACTTGTTCCAGACGCAGTATCCAGGCTATAGCCATCTGGGCCAGAGATTGGCCGCGTCCGGCAGCAATATCCTGCAGCGCTTTTATTTTTTTAATTTTATCCGCAGTGATATCCTTCTTATTCAAGAAACTGTGTTCTTTGGCAGCGCGTGATGCAGGCGGTATGCCGTTAAGATATTTGTCAGTAAGCAGTCCCTGGGCCAGAGGTACGAACGGAATACAGCCAATGCCTTCCCTGCTGAGTACTTCAGTCAGTCCGTTTTCAATCCAGCGGTTAAACATATTGTAGGCCGGCTGGTGGATAAGACATGGTATGCCCTGGTTGCGCAGGACCCGGGCAGCGTCTTTAGTCTGCTGCGGACTGTAGGAGGAGATGCCGATATAGAGGGCTTTACCCTGTCTTACTATTTGCGCCAGTGCCCCCATTGTTTCACTCAGCGGAGTGGCGGGATCAGGACGGTGATGATAGAAAATGTCAACATAGTCCAGGCCCATACGTTTCAGACTTTGATCAAGACTGGCGATAAGATATTTACGGGAACCGAAGTCGCCGTACGGTCCGGGCCACATATAGAAACCTGCCTTTGTAGAGATGATAAGCTCATCCCGGTATGCTTTCAGCTCATTTTTTAAAAGCCGGCCCATAAAATTTTCAGCCGCACCGGCCGGCGGGCCGTAATTGTTGGCCAGGTCAAAATGGGTAATGCCCAGGTCAAAGGCGCGCAGGATCATCTTTTTACTGTTTGCAAAGGAATCAACACCGCCGAAATTATGCCACAGGCCGAGTGAGACTGCCGGCAGTTTGAGGCCGCTTTGTCCGCAGCGGCGGTAGATCATTTGCTGGTAACGGTTGTCATGGGCTGTATATGGCATAATAGAGATCCTTGGTATATTTAATGTTAATTGTATCAGAAAGAGGGGTTAAGGTCAAATAGGCAGATATACGGGGTGTGAATTTTAATTCCTGTAAACTTTTATGAATTTGTATTTAGTATTAGAGTTTGTTAAAAAATATAGCGGTGAATACAGGTGCTCTGGTCAACCTTAAAGATTTCTGTTTTTAACGCTCCACTATTCGGTCAACTATTTTTACAGGAATTAAAAATCACACCCAAAACAAAAAACTGTTTGACAATAATTATGATTTTCAATATAATTATAACGACACCGGGGATCTGCTGAGCAGCACTTACCCGAGCGGATATCAGATGAGTAACATAGTAGACAGTTTACACAGAGTGAAACAGGTGATGTATAAAGAGCCGTCTGAGGCAGAGTTTCAGCCGATCGCGAACTACACCTACAACCCTATGGGTACGATCAGTAAAATCAGTTTCGGTAATGATATCCAGCAACGCTTTTTATATGACCTGCGCGACCGGGTGACAAATTACAATATTTATAAGACTGATATGGATAATCCTTTGCTTTGGCAATCTTTTTTCTATGACGCGGTGGGAAACCGTATTCAGGATAATACTTATGAGAAGGAGGAGAGTATTGCGGATTACTGTGCCAAACATTCTGTCAACAGCTTAAGCAAGCTGGGGGTGATCAATAATTACAGTTATGATAATCTTTACCGCTTAACCGGGGTGCATTATGCGGGTATCAAGCCTTATAAGGATAAGG
>CAZFAK010000118.1:0-8466 GCA_964517045.1 uncultured Spirochaetia bacterium
GCACCTACCAGTGACCCGGTAAGAAAATATCTAAACAGCAGGTTAATATCGGTTGGCAGAGCGGTCATAAAAAGCAGCAGGATGGAGGCAATGGTAGCAAAAGCATATAATTCAGGAGTGACAGCAAATCCGGCCGCAACCGGAAACAAGCCCTGGGGGAAACCGGGCAGGGTAATACTGCCCAGCAGGTAGGGGCCTATAATAATTCCGGCCAGCAGTTCACCGAGAACCGCCGGCATTTTTATTTTCCGGGCTGCAGCTCCGGCTATTTTGGCGGCAAAAATTATCAACGCCAGTTGAAAAACAAGCCTGGTCATTTTATGAACCATGTTATTTTCAATAGTAAACCGGGCTGCATGTTTGCCGGCAGTTTTCTCTGCGCCGGCGCCGGTTTGGGTAACAACTGCCGCTGCTGTTATACTTTTGCTTTTTTTCTCAACTCCGGTATCAGCAGTGCCAGTTAAAGGCAGCAGGAGTAAACCAGCGGCTATAATAATTTTACCAATGTTAACACTAATTTTTTTAAACATTTTTCTCCATGTACATTTAAGCTCATAAAGTATGCTGTCTGGCAGCCGGCGGGTAAGTATAAGTTGGCTGCTGATCAGGGAAAGCTTAAGCTTAAGCAGTTATCCCTGCCTGAAAACGCTGCTAATCAGGCAGCAATCAAACCTTTCATTAAGATACCCGCTACCAGGGCCAGAATAGCATAAAACTCCGGAAAAGCACCCATTATCAAAGTATTGGCAAAAACATTATGGCCGCTACCCATGGCATTAATGCCGCTGGCACATACTTTTCCCTGATGTATGGCAGAGAAAAGGCAGGCAAAACCAACGCCGATACCTGCTCCCAGTACTACACCGCCGTTAGCTATAGTCAGTTCCGGCTTAATAACACCGCTGTAAATGATATAGGCCACAAAACCATACAAACCCTGTGTTGCCGGCATACTGGAAAGCGCCATGGCCAGTCCGAATGATTCCGGTTTCTTTTTAATAGTACCTATAACAGCTGAGCCGCCTATACCCAGTCCCCAGGCTGATCCTGCCCCGGAAAGTCCGATCATAAGGCCGGCTCCGATCATTGCTAGTATTTCTCCCATTTGTTCTCCTCCTGTTAAATTAAGTTGTTTCTTTGGTTGATCTAAACGGAGCAAACTCTTTACCGCCTCCTGAAAAGTCTACGTTACCGTAAAACTCGACAAAAGTAAGGCGGAGCGGGTGTACTATTGCTCCTATTACCGCTAAAATGAAATTCAAAAGATGAGCAAAAATTATCAGCAGTACAGTAAAAATAATTTTATAATTTATACCGTCAGCAATAAAACCGAAAGCTATGCTGTTAAAAGCATTAGCGAGTAAACCGCTGGCCAGGCCGAGGGCAAAGAGCCGGAGATAGGAGAGGGTATCACCTATAATGCCGGTAGCAAAATTATACAGCTCCCATAAACCGGCAAGGGGTCGCAGCAGAATACTTTTATCAGGATTATTAAGAAACATAACCAGAAACAAACCGCTTAAAAGCATGGTTACACCTGCTTTAAGCGGAACATTGGTAAGCCAGGAGCCGATAGACAGCACGCCGAAACAGGGTACCGGTCCCAGTTTAAATTGAGAAATATCTATACCGGTAATACTTATAAAACCGCTGCCTTTATGACTGATGGTAAAATAGATACCAACCATCATCAGGAAAATTCCGATAGGTTTCAGTCCCCATAAAAATCCTTTTTGTTTGATGTTTTTGGCAGTCTGCAGTATCACGCCCAGCAGTATCTGGATTACGCCGAGCATAACTGCAAAACCCATAGCCGGGAACTCCTTGAGATTACGCAGGGAACCGAGAAAAGCCAGTTTACGGCCTAATTCACTTTCAAACCAGTAACTGGTATTACCCTGCAGTTTAAAAATATTCTGGCCGAAACATGTGTTCAGCAATATGCCGCTGACCATTGTCAGCACTCCCATTATCATACCCATTATGAAAATATTTTTAAACCGGGCCGGTGCTTTAAAGTAAGCAAATATAGCTATGAGCAGGGTCAGGGTGCCATAGCCCAGATCGCCGAGACAGAGTCCAAAAAAAACAGCAAAAAAGGGGGCCAGAAAAGGGGTGGTATCTACTTCGTCATACCGGGGCAGGGAGTAAATTTTGGTAATAGGTTCGAAAATGCGGTTGAAAAAGTTGTTTTTAAGTTTTACCGGTACATTGTCACTGCTTTCCGGTACGCTAATTTCATAATAGGCAGTATATTTTTCCAGAAATTTTTTTAACTGGCTTTCTCTGGCAGCCGGGAAAAAACCGGTCAGGGATAAAACCTTGTCAGCCACTGTTTTTTGCATATTTATGTCTGCTTTGGTCCTGGCGTAAATATCACGCTGATTTAAAAGGTAGTCATGAATAACCGGAAAATGTTTTTCCAGTTCAGTAAGCTGCTGCCCGAGTCCGGTCAGTTCTTTTTGCTGCTCTTTTTGCTGCTGGTTAAGACCGGACAAGGACTGCTGCGGCAGCGATATCTCGTCAGCTTCTATAGTTATATCTTTTTTATAGGCTATTACGATAAAGTAGACAGAGCTGTTGTCAGCAGTTACAGGCTCGATTATGGTATCTTTATTTTCATTCTCCAGCCGGGCGAATTTTTTTGGGCTCAATTCAAAAAAACGGATATGGATATCATGTTCCTCAAGCCTCTGCAACAGCTGCGGATCAAAATTACCCCAGGGCTTAAGCTGCTGTATCGCTTTAGTTGTATTTTCCAGCTGACTTTCCAGTTCACTTTTTTCTTTTTCCAGTTCCTCGTACCGGTTTATAATATCCCGGCTGCGGGCAGTAATATTAGCCTCGGGTTTGGCAGCGCGCCGGGCTGTTGCTTCTTTGTTTTTTTGCGCTTGTTTAAGAAAGTGTTCGCAGGCTTTTACCGCATCTGCTGAGCGGCGCAGGTTTTCGGAAATATTTTCCGGACTTTCCACATCAGGATTTTCCTCTATATGTACAACCCCCTGCTGCTGCAATTCAGTGAGAAATTGTTCTTTTTCTTTATAATATAAAAGCAGGGAAAGCTTTTTCATCGGCTCAATCATGCAGCACCCTCCTTTTGCTGTTCGAGTTTGGCCTTAAGAATTTTCTGGGAAGACTTGGCCAGGTTTTCTTTATCTTCAAGGAAGCGCTTGATTTTTAAAAGACTGTTATTAAACTCCGGAATCTGTACCTTTTCATAGAGGTTAACTTCCTGAGTAGTTTTTTTCCGCGCATATTCCAGTATCTGCATGCGCTGTTCAGCCAGATGACGTTTTATTTTTAATTCTAAGAGTTTTTTTAGTATTTCTTTACCTTCAGATATCCATTCCTTTTCTGTAATATAACTGTAAGGCAGTTCTTTAAAATTTATTTGTTTCAGCAGGGGCATTTTTACACCGGCCAGGCTTTTGATACTGGTATCCACGCTTTCCAGTTCGAGAATATGAGGAAACTCGCGCCACATACGGTAAGTCGGCTTAAGCTGCTGCATCATTTTTTCAAATTCGGTTTTGATGGCTGTTAACTCTTTTTTGGCTTTTTTTACTTCCAGACGCAGCGCCGCTTCTTTGGCTTTAAGGGTGGGCAGAGCTTTTTCCCTGATGCTGAGCTGCTTTTTGACATATTGCAGAAAAGTTTTATTAAACTGTATTTTCATTGCCATTTTTTTATTGTATCCAGTATTTATTCACCAGTTCCTGCTTTATGCCGACTTCCTCTTTGGAAAAGAATTTACTGAAAAGCTGCCAGCCGGTATCAAGCATTTTATTTATCTCAATGTTTATATCAATTGCCAGTAGTTTAAGGGAATAATCATGGGCAAACTTCAAGGTGCGCTGATCATATTCGGTCAAATCAAAACCGTTTTCCTGTTTGGTGCTGGCCTGAGCCGCGTCAGCAAACAGACGGATACAGGCATTCATTACCTGCGGGTGATCCTCGCGGGTTTTTTTTCCGATCACCAGTTGCTTGAGTCGGGACAGAGACCGGAAAGGGTCGACAATAACCTTGCCAATGTCAGTATCGCGGCGTAAAAAAAGCTGCCCTTCGGTAATATAACCGGTATTATCCGGAATGGCATGGGTAATATCACCACCGCTTAAGGTGGTCACAGCAACAATAGTAATGGAACCGCCGTCCGGAAACTGGGCAGCCTTTTCATATATTTTAGCAAGGTCACTGTAAAGAGAACCGGGCATACTGTCTTTGGAGGGTATCTGGTCCATACGGTTGGATACTATACTCAGTGCATCAGCATATAAAGTCATATCAGTAAGCAGAACAAGTACCTTCTGGTGGTTATGGGCAGCAAAATGTTCCGCAGCGGTCAGAGCCATCTGTGGTACCAGCAGGCGTTCTACGGGCGGGTCGTCAGTAGTGTTCATGAAACCGATAATACGGTCCAGAGCTCCGGCATTGTCAAAAAGAGTACGGAAGTAAAGGTAGTCATCATTGGACATACCCATGCCGGCCAGAATAATAACATCCGCCTGGGCACGCAGTGCTACATCAGCCATAACCGGATTGTAGGGCTGGTCCGGATCAGCGAAGAAAGGTATCTTTTGTCCGGTTACCAGGGTGTTGTTAAGGTCAATGCCGGCAATGCCGGTAGCTATCAGCTCTGATGGCTGTTTGCGCCGTACCGGATTGACTGAGGGGCCGCCGATCTCTGTTTCTTCACCCTCAATAGCAGGACCGTTATCAATAGGCGTGCCGTAGGCATTGAAAAAACGGCCGCGCAGCTCATCACTGACTTTCAGGGAGGGGGCTTTGCCGGTAAATACCACCTCGGCATTGGTGGGTATTCCCTGTGTGCCCGGAAATATCTGCAGGGTTACCCGGTTGCCTTCTATTTTTACTACCTGGGCCGGCCGGTCGTCTACATAAGCCATCTCTTCATTACTGATACCGTCTGCTTCAATAGTGCAGGTGGCTTTGGTAATATTGGTTATCTTTTTATAAACCTTTTGGAATGCGCCGGTTTTCATGTTTGACTCCTCTTGGTAGCAATCAGCTCGCGGGCCTGTTTCTCCATATCTTTGAATTTATCAGACTGAAACTCAGAGTAGTTCATCTCTCTGAGCATTTGAATAAGTTTTTTGAAATAGGTACTGACCTCTTCAAAATGATCAAAGGAAAAATCCGTATCACAGATCTCTTTTACCATATTAAGCATATAGCGCTGTCTGTCCAGGGAACAGGAAGCGTCGATTTTATCAAAACTGTTTTGCTGTAAAATAATAAAATCTATTACTTCAGCTTTGTTAAAAGTTATATGGTAGTCAATGGGCACGCCGTCATCGCCCAGGATGTTTATCTGGTCGCGTGCTTCCATGCCGCGCAGAATAGTGTCCTTTACAGAGAGAACTTTATCCACCCATCCTTTTTCAATTTTTTTTTCCAGGTAATCCTGTACTTCCTGGTATTCCAGATATTTGGAATAACTTTCCAGCGGGTCAATGGCCGGATAGCGTTTACCGTCTGCCCTTTCCTGATTCAGCGCGTAAAAGCAGCGCGCTGCTTTTTTGGTTGATTCAGTAACCGGTTCTTTAAGATTGCCCCCGGCCGGACTTACAGTACCGACAAAAGTAATAGAACCGGTTTTACCGTTATGCAGGTTTACAAAACCGGCCCGGGAATAAAAATTGGCAATAACCGCGGAAAGATCCATAGGAAAAGCGTCAGGTCCGGGCAGTTCTTCCAGGCGGTTGGACATCTCGCGCAAAGCCTGGGCCCAGCGGGAGGTGGAGTCAGCAAGAAGCAGCACTTTAAGTCCCATAGCCCTGTAATATTCAGCTATGGTCATACCAGTGTATACCGAAGCTTCCCTGGAGGCAACCGGCATGTTGGAGGTGTTACAAATGATGATCGTACGTTCCATAAGTTTACGTCCGGTGCGCGGATCATCAAGCTCGGGAAACTCTTCAAATATTTCTACTACTTCGTTGGCACGTTCCCCGCAGGCTACTACAATTATCAGGTCAGCTTCCGCGTTTTTGGAAAGCGCATGCTGGAGTACGGTTTTACCGCAGCCAAATGGTCCCGGGATAAAACCGGTGCCGCCTTCGGCAATAGGGTTGATAGTATCTATAGTACGCATGCCGGTTTCCATTATTTTAAAGGGCCGCGGTTTGTTTTTAAAATTGGTTACCGCAATTTTTACCGGCCAGTGCATAAACATATTTAACTCTGTATCATTGCCGTTTTCGTCGCTGATTACAGCAACAGTATCTTTGGTTTTATATTTGCCGGCTTCAACTATGGATTTTATCCTGGCCTTGCCTTTGTGACTGAACGGTACCATGATCTTATGCGGTATCCAGCCTTCTTTTACTTCTCCGATCCAGTCAGCAGCCTGCACCTCATCCCCTGCTTTTACCAGCGGTTTGAAATCCCACTCCTTTTCATCTTCCAGAGGATTGGTATAATCTCCGGCTTTAAGGAAAACCCCCTGCATTTTATTAAGATCGTTCTGCAAGCCGTCATAATTACGGGATAACATACCTGGTCCCAGTTTGACTTCCAGCAGCTGACCGGTAAACTCAACTTCATTACCTACTTTAAGACCGCGTGTACTTTCAAAAACCTGAGCATAGGCTGTTTTACCTATCACCTTTATAACTTCAGCTTTGCATTTTACTCCTTTAACGTCTACAAAACATATTTCATTTTGTTTTACCGGTTCATGTACTTCTACAGTAATCAGGTTTGCGATTATACCTGTAACTTTACCCTTTGCTGCCATTAACTACCTCCTGCTGCAGCTTCTTTTTCCAGATAACTGCTTTCCAGTTCTTTAATAAGTTTATCAAGAAAGGTTTTACCTGTTTCCATCTCCAGGGATTGCCACCTTTCTGTTATTTGTAATTTAATACAAAATCCTAATATGGATCCTATGGAAAAAACATCTGTTAAGGGTATCTCATCAATTTGTCTCCAGCGTATCTGGTCAATTGTTTTGGCATACTCTGTAACAGAGAGTGTTTGTTCCTGTTGTAAAATCTTTTCAGCCCAGGGGCACCGGGATGAAAGTGAAAAGTCTGGTGCAGTGCTTTTTAAAATCTGCCGCGAAACTTCGTCAAGGTCAATAATAGAGGCCTCTTTATCGCCACCGTATTTACGGCAGTCCACAGCTGCGATTATATTTCTGAGTTTCAGTTCAAAAGAGAACCATTCCCGGATAAAATAATCAGGGGAAGTTAACATGGCTTCGTAAAAAAGAAGGGCAAGCTGGTCTTCGGTCTGGAGTCGGGGATGTATTGCCTTGCCCTGGCGGAAAGCATTTATAAAGTTACGGGCATATTCCGGCAGCTGATCAAACGTTTTTAATTCAGCCTGCAGTGTTTCCTGATCAAAATTACCCAGAGTGCTGAACTTGCGGTTGCGCTCGGTGAGCAGAGTGATAATATTTTTATTGTCTTCAGGAAAACGTATTAGCGGCAGGAGATTGTAATCCTTTTCAGGAAGCAGGTCAGCCATTTCCCGGATGAAAGTATCCAGGGAAACAGTAGTTTTTTGCTCCTGGTCTAAGAGTAAATCAGGTAATCCGGAAACAATGTAATAGTAGTTAGCCATGTAATTAATCTTTATTCGTTAAAAAGCAGACTCCGGGTTTTAGGCCTTAAATATTCTTTAAAAAAAGTATTGAAATCTTCATCAGTAAGGCTTATCTTGTAACTGCCGTCTGCCGGTCCGATCTGGAAACCGCCTTTTATTTCCCGGCTGAATTTTATGGTAACTCCTTTATTCAGTTCATTTTTAAGGGAAGTGGCAAAAGCCTTTTGCAGTTCTTTTTTTTGCTGTTCAGGCAGCAGTACTTCCACAGAAGGGGCTTTATCCCGGGTCGTTTCTGACCAGGTCTGGAGCATGGTTTTGATAAAACCGGTAATTGCCCGGGGGTCAAGCATGGCCTCTTTAACTTTTTCATCCAGTACCCTGGTCTGCAGCAGTTCGGTTATCTGCTGTTTGACAGCACTTAAAGCCTGTTTTCCGGAAAGCTGTATTTCAGAAGCGGCTGTTTTTTTCATGTCAGCTGCATCTTTTTCAGCCTGACTGGTAATATCAGCTGCTTTGTTCTCCGCCTCTTTGACAATATCAGCTGCTTTGTTCTCCGCCTCTTTTTTAATGCGTTCTGCTTCGGCATTGGCTTTTTCAATGCCTTCGTTGTAAATGGTTTTGGTTAAATCCTGAATTTTTTGATTCATTCTTTTGCTCCCTGCTGCGATGGTAGTGCCGGTTACCGGTGTGCGAAAAAATCAAATTTTTACCGGTAATTAACGCGCTTATTATAGAACAAATCTCTCTCAATGTCAAATTTGTATAAGAAGAAAACGATAATTTATATTGACAAACCCCTCTTCTTATTATAAAACAACCTCTTCTTTTTTTCGGAGGGATACTCAAGCGGTCAACGAGGACAGACTTTAAATCTGTTGGCTAAGCCTTCGA
>CAZFAK010000119.1:0-8448 GCA_964517045.1 uncultured Spirochaetia bacterium
GCTTTTCTCTTCGTTAATCAATTCAGCAGTACTAAAATCAATATCATCAAACATGTCCATAAACAGATTGGTTCCCCGCAAATGCGAGGCTAAAGTCAGGGGACCGCAAATCAGTCCGTAAAGAGCGGTATCCTTGCCAGCCGTCTTTTTAAGTTCGTCCATTACAGCGAGCACCACAGGTATGCGGCCTTCACTTTTGGACGGCAGCCTGTCCGGCAGGATTTTACTGTTCTGCAGGGGATAGGATCTTACACTGGGAGGCGCTTTATCAGCCCATTCCAGTTCACACCCGAGTATCTCTGCTTCTATCTGCAGATCAAATATAACCGGCTGGCCGTCCGGGTGGTACAAACGGTTAGCTTCCTCCAGGGCTGCCAGTAATTTATCTTTATCCTGATACAAAGCAGCAGCTTTTACATTGGTAAGGCTGCCGCTCTGTACACCGGTATAGGGAATCCACGGAATGCGGTCTGTTTTTACGCCGTTTAAAATTTTCAGAATACGCTCTTTACCGTTCATAACACCTCTCCTGTGAGCTTTATTAATTATAACCTGCACACCCCCTGATATATAGTAATTATATATTATATACTGGTATTTTTTTACTGAAAATTATTTTATATATCTAAATGTTAAACCGTATAAGAAAACAGGAGTTTAGGGTTATTTAATATAATTTACTGAATTATTGCTCCTTTAAACCCAGATAGGAGACAACATTATAATAACAAATATTCCGTACCATTTTACCCACCAGCTCATAATCAGCCGGTATCTCGCCGTTAGCCATATCCCGGCCCAGTACATTACAAAGAATACGGCGGAAATATTCATGCCTGGGGAATGAAAGCAGGGAACGGGAATCTGTCAGCATACCGATAAAACGGCTGAGCAGACCCTGGGCAGATAAATTCTCCAACTGGTCTTCAATACCCCTTTTCTGATCCAGAAACCACCAGCCGGAACCGAACTGCATCCTGCCCGGTACAGAACCGTCCTGAAAATTACCAATCATAGTAGCCAGCACTGCGTTATCACCGGGATTAATATTATAAAGTACGGTTTTAGCCAGAGCTTCTCTTAACTCCAGTTTATCCAGAAACCGGGCCAAAGGCCGGGCCAGATTAAAATCACCAATTGAATCATAACCACTGTCCGGTCCGAGACGCCGGAACATTTTAGTGTTATTATTACGGATAGGTCCCATATGAATTTGCTGTACCCAACCTTTTGCATGATTAAGCTCTCCGAAAAAAAGCATTAAAGCGGAACGCAGTTTAAGTTTTTCCTTTTCCGCCAGCTCCTTACCGCTACGGACAGCGTCAAAAGCAGCTGCAGCTTCTCCGGCAGTACACTCTGCCGCATAAGGAAGTTCAATACCATGATCGGATATGACACATCCTGCCTTCTCAAAATAATCATGCCGTTTTCTTACGGCCTGCTGTAAAGTGTTATAATCTTTTATATCAATCCCAGCTGCGGCCTGCAGTTTGTCAATATAACTGTTATAAACAGCGCTGTCGTCAACAGCCAGAAGCTTATCCGGCCGCCATGTAGGTAAAACCTTGATGTCGCAACCCTCCTCCCTGATCTGCTTGTGATATCCGAGGTCATCAATCGGATCATCAGTAGTACATAAAAATTTGACATTCATTTTTCTTAAAAGATTGCGTGCGGAAAAATCCCGGCTGTTAAGCATAGCTGAAGCCTGTTCATAGATCGCGGCGGCAGTCTCCGGGTTTAAAAGTTTGTTTATACCAAAATAACGGCGCAGCTCCATGTGGGTCCAGTGGTAAAGCGGGTTTTTTACCGTAGCCGGCACAGTTGCAGCCCATTTTTTAAATTTATCTTCCGCAGAAGCATCCCCGGTACAATATTTTTCAGCCACACCGTTAGCCCGCATTGCCCGCCATTTATAATGATCACCCTTTAACCATACCTCGGTGAGATTGGAAAATATTTTATCGGACGCGATATCAGCAGGCGTCAGATGACAATGGTAATCGCATATCGGCATCGGCGCAGCATAGTTATGATAAAGCTTCCGGGCCGGTTTGCTGGTAAGTAAAAAATTTTTATCCATAAATTTTTTCATAATGTTTCCTTTAAATTAAAATCATATAACTTTTTATCATACAAATGCCTGGTATCAACATTAGCAAGAGCAGCGAACAGGGAGTTCTTCAAACCAGGATGATTATGCTCCAGCCGGTTCAGGAGTTCTTTAAGCTGGTGCCGATTAACATTTTCTTCCCAGGCGCATTTTTTTTCCGGTACGGTTATATTTTTCTGCCGGATAAAATTTATAATCCACTCCTCCTTTACCCTTACCAGGGGACGAATAACAGTTATGCCGCGGCTGGAACAATACCGCGGTATGGTAGTAGCCATTTTACCGGCAAAAAAAAGGTTTAGAAGAAAAGTGGTCAGAATGTCTTCCCGGTGGTGGCCCAGCGCAAGTTTATTGCAGCCGTGTTTAGAGGCTGCTTCATAAAGCATACCCCGGCGCAGTCTGCCGCAGATCGAACAATAACCCCTGCCCTTTTTGGCAATATTTTTAAAAATATAGGGAAAATTTCTTTTTTCATAAATGAATTGCACATCAATTTCACTACATATTTTCCTTAACTCATCCTGTATTTCCGGTCCCAGACCTTGATCAAGGTAAAACGCTTTAAGCCTGAAAACATGTTTACCCTTTTTTTGAAACTGCTTAAGCATATGCAGTAAAACTATACTGTCCTTTCCCCCGGAAAGAGCAACCAGGATACGGTCCTCGGGAGCAATAAGTTCATACTCGGCCAGGGCTTTACCCACAGCCGCTGTGATTTTAGACAGCATACAAAATTATAGCATAAAAAATTACTGTTAAAAATGTTCATTCTGATTATAAATTTGCAATTTTATTAAAATCAGACAAGAATAATGCTGTCTGAATTTATATTTATGAAAAAAACAAATACAGCTATAACCTATCCCCTGCTTATTATTGACGACGACCCGGATATCATCAGATATTGCTCTGCGGTACTGCAAAAAAACGGTATCCATAAAATAGAAAAAGTAACTAATCCGCAAAAAATAGACTTCATGCTTACTGCTGCAAATTATGAGGTAATATTACTTGATCTGAAAATACCGCAAACAAGCGGCGAAAAAATACTTAAAACAATCAGACAGCAGCAGCCGGACATACCCGTGATTATTATTACAGGCAAAAACGATGTGCAAAAAGCAGTTGAATGCCTGCAGGCCGGTGCTTTTGACTATATTGTCAAACCGGCAGATAAAAACCGCCTTTTAAATTCTGTTAACAAAGCTGTGGAACTGCGGGAAGTAAAACTGGAAAATAAAAATCTAAAAAAAAGCATGCTGAGCTGCAGAAAAAAACTTAAACACCCCGGGATTTTTAAAAAAATAATTACCGATGATCCGCAGATGTTTTCCATTTTCAAGTATATTGAAACTGTTTCCCTTTCTACCCAACCTATTCTGATAACCGGAGCTACCGGAGTAGGCAAGGAGCTTATAGCAGAAGCTATTTACAAACACAGCAACCTTAAAGGTAAATTTGTACCGATAAATACGGCCGGACTGGACAGCAACACTTTTTCCGATACTCTCTTCGGCCACACCAAAGGAGCGTTTACCGGAGCCAGCCAAAACCGGCAAGGTATCATAAATCAAGCCCAGAACGGAATGCTGTTCCTTGATGAGATCGGCGATCTCAGTCCCGCCTTACAAATAAAACTGCTGCGCCTGATTGAGGAAAAAGAATATTTTCCCCTGGGCAGTGATCAGCCTATACCTACCAATGCCCGTATTATTGTAGCTACCAACCGCAAAATCAATGATATCGAAAACAATACTAATTTCCGCAAAGATCTTTACTACCGGCTGTGCATCCATCATATTGACATACCCCCATTAAAAGAACGTCCGCAGGATATACCTTTACTGGTAAAACATTTCAGCCACAGAATTGCCCGTGAACTGGAAAAACCTGTACCGCATATCGGGAATACGGTTATGCAGTTTCTTAAAAGTTATTACTACCCGGGCAATGTACGGGAACTACAGGGTATTCTCTTTGATGCTGTAAGCAGATCGGAAAACAACCGGCTGACCCTTACCCAGGTACGGAATATCATCCTGCAGAAAAACAAAGCTTTTAAACAGAAACCGGCTGTACAAAAAAGCAGTGCCGGCCGGGGCGCAGACAGAGACAACATTATCTTTCCGGAAAAACTGCCCGGCCTGAAAGAGATGGAAAAAGTTTTAATAGAAGCAACTCTGAAAAAAAACAACTATAACCAAAGCCGGGCTGCCAAGAGCCTGGGTATAAGCCGCCAGGCTTTAAATAAAAGATTACAGCAAAAATAAGATATTATTTACTAACCAGCTGCTGCCGGAAAAAATCATCAACTGTTGCTACCACTTCCTGCAAATCACCGGTTTTATTCAGCAGCTTGTAAATACGTTTCTTTTTTCTTTGCTCAAGCTCTTTAAAAGCAGCCTGCTGGGCTGCGGAATCAATAAAACCGGAATAGATCATAACTCCCTGGGAATCAGTAAGCCTATCCCACACATTTTCCAAAAGGGTAAAACCGTTAAATTTTTTTTTACCGCCGGGGAGCATAAGGTCCAGAATTATAAGATCAGCTTCAGTTATTTTCAGCGTTGCCAGATTAATATTATCCGCAATGAAAACATTATACCCCTTATCCTCAAAAACCATTTGCAGCGCATTAGCAATAGCAACCTCATCTTCTACCAGTAAAATAGTTTTAGCCAAGTTAATATTTCCTGCTTTACCCGGGCATCTGACAAATCAGTACCTGTGTTAAGCTGTATAGTCTCTACTCTTTAGTATAGGAAAAAAAAAAGAGATTGTCAATAAATATTTTTAAAAATATTTTTCAAAAAACAAAATTTAAACTATAACCATAAGTATTAAAATATAAACATATTTATTAACCAAATTAAATTTATGAAAAATTATTTAATATATATTATCGAAGATGACCGTAATTTAAATAAACTTATAAGCAGCAAACTTAAACGCAGCGGATATCAGACCCTTAGTGCCTATAGCGGTCAGGAAGCTGTAAACTGTTTCCGTTCCCGTTCCAGCGAAAATATAATTATGATAATCGACTACAAGCTGCCTGATATGACAGCAAAAGAACTGGTGCAGAGCTTAAAACCGGACCCGGAAAAATACCCTTTTATAATTGTCACAGGCCAGGGGCGGGAGGAGATAGCTGTTGATATGATGAAACTGGGTGCCAAAGATTACATAACCAAAAATACCAATATCTTCCGCTTCCTGCCGGCAGTAATTGAAAAAACAGTTCAGGATCTGTCTACCAGAAAAAAATTAGTTCAGGCTGAAGATAATGCTTACCAAAGCGAACTCAGTCTGCATACTATTCTGGACAATATTGCTGATGCTGTGATAGCTACTAATAATCAGGGGAAAATAACCCGTATCAATCCCGCAGCTGCCGGTCTGACCGGATGGGAAAAAGAAAAAGCAACGGGAGAGCAGCTGGGAAAAGTATTTAAAGCATACAGTCTGCGTAACAAAAAAAAAGAAAAAATTACTTTTAATAAATTAGCAGCCGGTAAATTTTCCCGGGCTGCCCTGGAACGGGTTATCCTTACTGACAGTAAAAATCATACCTTTCCTATTCTGTTTAAACATAAAAAGATACCATACCGTAAAAGTAAAACCTGTGCCGCAGTACTGACCTTTCAGGATATGAGTGAAAAAGAGAAAAAAGAGATGCAGCTCAGACAGGCTCAAAAAATGGAAGCTATAGGCCTGCTTGACGGAGGTATAGCTCATGATTTTAATAACATGCTGGGCGCTATCCATGGCTATGCTACTGTTTTAAAAGAAAAAAAACAAAAAACAACCGCTGCTGCTAAATATCTTAATTCCATAATCAATATTGCGGAACAGGGTTCGGATATCACCTCCCAGCTTCTCTCCTATTCCAGTCAGCGGGACATCGGTAAAAAAGAGAGCAATATTCATCAGATCATTACCGAGGTTATTACTATTCTTTCCCACAGTTTAAATAAAAAAATAAAAATAAACCGAAAACTTGCCGCGGCCTATTCCTATACCAACTGCGATTCAGCCTATTTACGCCAGGTTTTTATGAACCTTGCTATAAACAGTAAAGACGTTCTCTCCCGGGAAGGTAAGATCGATTTTATTACGGAAAACGCAAAACTCCGGCCCCGGTTTATGGCCAAGCATAATCTTGACCGATCCTGCCGCTATATCAAAATTACGATTAGCGACAACGGACCGGGCATATCAGAAAAAAATATAAAAAAAATTTTTGAACCTTTTTTCTCAACCAAAAGGAAATCCAGCAATACCGGGCTCGGACTGGCCACAGTTTACGGTATAGTAAAAAAACTTAACGGAGCAATTACTGTAGAAAGCAAACCCTATAAAAATACCAGTTTTACTATTTTTCTGCCTGTAAAAAACAAAAAAGCAGCTTCCCGGCCCCCTGCCTTAAAAAAAATCCATAAAGGTACAGGTAATATTCTTGTTGTTGATGATGATACAGATATTCTGAATATAATGGTTATCTATTTACAAAAAGCAGGCTATACCTGTCAGGCGGAAAAAAAACCATCAAAAGCGATCAATGAATATAAAAAAAATTATTCTGCCTATAAACTGGTAATCCTTGATATGAACATGCCGCAATATGACGGCCTGGATTGTTTTAAAAAATTCCAAAAAATAAATCCGGATCTGAAGTGTATTATACTTACCGGTTATTCAGAACCGAAAAAATTACAGCAGATCGCTGACCGGGGCGTAAACGCTATTTTAACCAAACCTGTTAACGCTGCCAGTCTCACCCGGAAAGTTAAACAGGTTATTAAAAATAATTAAAGCTCTCCTCTCAGCCGGCTATCGGAGACAAGCAGCCGGCCGTCTGCATCAACCGCCTCAACCCAGTTATCCTGCAGACGCAGCTGACAGGGATAATAATCAAGCTTGTAACACATATGGCGGTTATTTTTGATATAAAAGCCTAAATATAAAAAATCCTTGCCCAGCTGCTGCGCCAGCTCTATCTCTTTGATAATACTGTATTTTCCGGGACTTAAAAAACCGTACTCAGGCAGATAACAGCAATAAACAGCTGATACAGACCTGACCCCTATATCGATAAAACTTAAAGCAATCAGTTTATTTTCATAGTAAAACTCTAATTCTTTATTAAAACCAAGGTCTTTATAAAAAGAGGAAACAAATGAGGCAAAACTGTCTGCACTTTCCTTTTCGAATCTCTGTTTATGCTGCTGATAAATATGAAACCTGGTTTTATCAGGAGCGGCTTTAACTATTCTGGTCTTAAAACACGCGTTTTTTTTTAAAAGTCTTTTATGCGACCTGTGCCTTTTGTATTTTTTAATATCAATCCTGAGCGGAATACAGGCTTGACATCTGCATTCCGGCCTGAAAAAATAGTTACCGAAATGACGGTACCCCTGCGCCAGAAGATCATCCATATCAGCCGCACTCATGTTAAGCGAGATAAACTGCCCGGCAGTAAAAGTTTTACCTGGCAGATAGGGACAAGGCTGCACACTGTTTTCCATCTCCAGGATATGCATTTGGAAAAATTATGTTATTTTGCTTTTAAACTGTTGGAAGAGGTACGCTGGAAAGTATTTAACTCAAATACAGGCAGGACAGCCAGTAAATGATCAAAAATATCGCTTTGTACCTGCTCATACTTTACCCAGGACGTATCTTTGATAAACGCATATACTTCAAGAGGCAGCCCTTTCTCTGCTTCAGGCGCGAGCTGACGCACCATGTGCGTCATTTTTTTATGTATGCGCGGATGCTGTTCCAGATAATAGGTAATATACATCCGGAAAAGACCTATGTTGGTCAAGGCCCGGCCGTTAATTGTAACAAAGGAACGTATTTTTTTATTATGCTTTTTTATATCATTCAGTTTTTTATCAAGATATGGTTTCAAAATGGCAACCTTTTTCATCTTGTTTAAATATTTGTAACTGACAAAGGTTATGGAATCCTGATCAATCAGAATAGACCGTTTCATACGCCGGCCGCCTGCTTCCAGCATGCCCCGCCAGTTTATGACAGCCTCGTTAACCAGTTTGGCAGTAGGAACAGTATAAATGGTTTTATCCCAGTTCTGCACCTTTACAGTGTGAAGAGCCAGATCCTTTATCTCGCCGTCAATTCCATAGCCCGGCATCTGTATCCAGTCATTGAGCCTTACCATATCATTCATCTGTATCTGCAAACCGGAAGCTATGGAAACAATGGTATCTTTAAAGACCAGCAGTAATACAGCAGCAAAAGCGCCCAGCCCACCCAGTATCCAGCCCGGAGATCGGCCCACCATAATACTGATCGTAATAATAACAGCG
>CAZFAK010000120.1:0-8411 GCA_964517045.1 uncultured Spirochaetia bacterium
CACCGAGATAACAGCCGTTGGTCATCTGATCATTGCTTACTACTTTATATTCTTCAAATTTATAACGCGGGTCAATTCTTTTTGTAAAAACGAGGCTGTCAATTTCAAACCAGCCTTTTTCCCCGGTCTGCATGGAAGTTGTCTGAAACTGGATAACCGAGATACGCCGGCAATCAAGTTCCTGACGCTGTCCCCAGCCCTCCTGCACAAACTCACTTAAAGGCAGCAGCATTTCTGTCCATTGTTTATCTATATCCTCAAGCACAAAACCATGCCAGTCATAACCGCTGACATTACGGCTCCAGAGTTTACACCGCAGCCCGCCGGTATTACCGCGTATTTTAACAGCCAAAGAATTATAGGCCTCAACATTTATGGGCGCTGCTGTATTAAGCTGCAGATTAATATAACGGTACTGATAATCCTTTTTCAGTTCATACCTGACACCTACAGCCCTGCCGCCCGGAGAATTGGTAAAATATTTTACTGCCGTACTTGCTCCCCCCTGGGGCTGATCCGTAGTTATTTGCAGAGTATAACCTTTATCATCCCGGGAAAAATCAGCCAGGGGACCGGCAAACAGGGGAATATCATCATCACTCTGGTTAATAAAAGCAATATCATCTATTTCTATAAAACCTTTATCTCCAGTCTGCTGGGAACTGGTCTGAAAAATAATCCTGATAATTTTGGTAAAATCAAGCTTCTGTGCTTTACCCCAGCCTTCCTGTTTAAAATAGGAGAAAGGAAAAACCGTTTTTTTCCAGTTCGAGGACGTGGACATGACAGAACAGCCATGCAGGTCATATCCTTTAATATTGGCGCTTTTAAGTTTTACCCGCACGCCCTGGCCTGAACCACGGATACGAAAGGAGAGCGCGTTAAAATGAGCAACATTTAACGGCATAACCGCATCTGCCCGCAGCTCTACATAACGGTATTTATAGGCTGCTCCCAG
Organism: uncultured Spirochaetia bacterium; assembly: GCA_964517045.1. GTDB lineage: Bacteria > Spirochaetota > UBA12135 > COTS27 > CAZFAK01 > CAZFAK01. Next base: position 959 of record CAZFAK010000120.1, read on the forward strand.
CTCATAGCGGAAACCGATAAATTCATTACCGTCTTCATTGGTAATATACATATGACCACTGCTATTGCCGTTGTTCTGGGCATCTGTCAGGAAAGTAAAATCCAGTTTATCCTCGCCGCTGAAATCAGCTGCCCGGCCGTCAAAAGGTTTTATAAAAGAAAGATCCACCCCTTTAAACTGTTCTGATTTTCTGACCGGTGTCAGGCAACTGCTTAAAAGTAATACCGCACATATAATAATTGTATTTTTTTTCACTTTATATCCCTTACTGTTATTCAGCTTTTTGTAATTTGTCCCAGGAAAACATACCTGCGGACTCACCCACATTTATCTCTATATTCTTCTCCTGCCATACCTTTTGCCGGAATTGCCGCGGGGGTGTACCCACTTTCTTTTTAAAAATAATGGAAAAATGGTTGGAATCACCAAAACCCACATTATAAGCTATATCAGAAACAGACTGATCAGTAACCACCAGAAGACGCTTTGCCTCTTCCAGCCGTATGCCGAGTAGATATTCCCGGAAAGTCTTGCCCATATACTCCTTAAAAAGGCGGGAGAAACGGGACAGCTTCATATCAAAACGCCGGGCAAACATCTCCAGATTGATATCTTCCCGGAAATGTTTTTCCACGGATTCTTTGGTACTCTGTACCATCTGGATCTTGTTCAGATTTTTATTTTTTTCCAGCTCATGAATACCGGAAAGATTTTTAGCATTTAAAAGGATAATAGTATTCACAATATTTTCTATAAGCTTTATAACTTTAACAAAATGTTTTTTATTATATACCGGAGCTTTTTTATAAGTACGCCGCATTTTATTAATAACCGTTTTTTTACCATGGGCCAGTTTGATAAAATCAGGCAAAGGATCACGGGCAAACCTGATCTGCCCGGTTATAACAGCACCGAGAAAATAGTTCTGATAAAAAATCGGAATAATAATATCATTCATACCGGCATAACAACGGTAAATCAAAGTTTTTTTGGTTTCCCTGGCCCTGGCCATATGTTCTCTGTCTGACTCGCGGCAGCGTTTGCCGAAATCAAACATGACATTCAGCAGACAGTAATCACAGCCGGCCCGGGCATCCGGCACGGAAATCATATTTCCCTCTGCATCCATCAGTGATAATGCCAGGCCATGTACCTGCTCCAGGCCCAGCAGTATCTCACGGAAACTGCCGACCATCAGCATGTCTTTCAGGGAGAAAAAACTTTTATTAATACTGTCCGATAGCTTTTTATTCATACTTATATACTCCCGGTTTAAAACATACAACCGGATTTGCTAACATTGCTGTATAAAGCCGGTTCATATCTACTCGATCCTGATATCAGCCAGGTACCAGTTATAGGGACCGGATTTGATCATTGCCCAGTCTGTAAAAACCAGGGAAGCAACCTTGGTCGGATCATAATCATCCATCCCGGATAAAAAAGAGCTGATTGAAAATGATTTTTCCACCCAGGTGCCGCCAGTAGCAGAGATAAACTGCTGGGAAAAACCAAGCACTTCATTACCCTCTTTGGTTTCTGTTTTTACAATAATCTGTACCGGCGTATTAATAAAAAACTTGAGTTTTTTTCCAACACAATTACTAAGGTTAAGTTCAAACTCTTCGTTTAATCCTGTCCATAAACCGCCGTCACGGGAGGAACGGATATGGATCGCCTTACTGATACCGGCAGGCAGCTTATAACTATATGTATCATCCATCACACACCCGAAACTACCGTGCGCAGCATTGGGCATTGACCACTGTCCCTTCCTGTTAAAGTAATAGTCAGGCAGATCCGCCGCAGTTTCCGGCACGGTTGAGGGCAGCCGGCCGGGAGAAAGATTGTTTTCCGCGCAGCCGGCTATAAACAATAATATAAAGAAAAAAAAGGGGGATAATTTATAATACATACGCTTACTCCTGCTCCGGTCCCGGCAAGAACCGGAGCAATTTTTATGATGATTTGTACCTGAAGACTATTCTATCCGGATATTGGCAATCAGATAGTCCTGCCCGTCCGTAGCAGTATGATCCTCCAGAAAGACCAGGGCGCTGGCTGCTGAGGCATCAAAAGTATTGATTTCATAAGTACCGCCGGAAACATTAATAAAATCAGAGATCGGAATTGTAATAGTTTCCCAGCTGCCCGGGGTTGAACCATACCAGCCGGCTACGCCGTTAGCGCCGGCGTCACTTTCAAACTTGACATTAACCGAGTCCGGTACTTTCATATCAAAAACCAGGGATTTACTGCTCAGTGTGTTCAGATCCAAAGTTCCGGCATCACTGCTGTTAAACCAGAGTCCGGTCCAGGCTGCGCTGCTGTCAGTAAGACGGATAACAGTAGATGTAGCGGCCGGTGTATCAGCCGTATAGTTGTAGTCAGCAGTATAATCAAACACACCATAATGAGTACTGTCAGCCCAGCCATTCGGAAAACCGTCATCATAGTAAACAGGGGAAGCCGGATCAAAAGTAAACCCGCCGGCCGCTGAGGAACTGCTGCCGGTACTGGATACGGAAGAGCTGCTGCTGCTGGAAGCAGAACCGTTTCCGTCATCACCGGGCGCTGACGGGTTGTCATCATCACAGCTGAAAGCAAATAAAAGTAAAATTATTGTTATTAAACTGAAAAGTTTGTTTAACGTTTTCATTGTTAACTCCTTGTTAATTATTTGTTATAGAAATTATACTAAAAAAAAAGCTGTAATACCTTTTTTTTTTTGCATATTTCTTTGTTTATTTTACATTAAAAAAATAAAAAAAGATAGGAAGATTACTGTTTTTTAGAAAAAATTTACTGATAAACCCGCACATAATCAACAGCCATGGTCATGGGAAAAACACTGTTGTCAATACCGTTGACCCCGCCCCAGTCACCGCCGACAGCTACGTTGAGCAGAATAAACTGATCACTGTCAAAGGGCCAGGCATTGTCATCATACTTGTCTCCGCCTTCAGGCGTAACAGTTAAAAACAGGGTATTATCCACATAATAATCTATGTGATCATCAAACCACTCGATCGTGTAAACATGCCAGGCTGTCTCCGCGTCACTGACATTAATGGTGGCAGTCTGCTGCGTACCGTTGGCAAAGTAATAGTTGGGGGCATGCGCGCTGCCATGCACCACACCCGGATCATAACCCACATACTCCATGATATCGATCTCGCCGCAGCCGGGCCAGCCTGTGGTATAAATATCCGTGCCCAGCATCCAGATCGCAGGCCAGCTGCCCCGGCCGCCTGCTACTTTGGCTCTTACCGAGACCCGGCCGGAGGTAAAAGAGAAGCGGTTCTGGGTTTTAATCCGCGCCGAGGTGTATTCATAACCGCTCCACCAGTCGCGCAGCGCCTTTATATAAAGCACACCTCCGGACTGATAACAGTTTTCTGTGCGGGTAGTGTATTTCTGTTCCTCATTATTGATCGCACCCGGTTCCTGCGTTTCATGCTGCCACTTGCCGCTGTCCGGAGCACCGCTGCCGGAAAACTCATCGCTCCAGATCAAATTATTATAATCCCACAAGCCGGAGGCGGAAGAAGAGGAGAGAGAGAGTGAACTCTTGCCGGAAACAGATGATGCTTCGGCTGAACTGCCCGCAGCTGCACTGCCTGTATAATCCTTTACACAGCTGCTTGCAAGGAATAAAAGCAGAAAGACCGGCCGTAATTTATCTGTTTTGTGCATAAAGCTATATATATTATACTTCATTTAGACAAAATTTACCAGTAAAATTACTGATAAACCCTTACGTAGTCCACTTGCATGGTCATGGGAAAAGCGCTGTTGTCAATACCGTTAATACCGCCCCAGTCACCGCCGACCGCTACGTTGAGCAGGATAAACTGGTCACTGTCAAAGGGCCAGGCATTATCATCATACTTGTCTCCTCCCTCAGGTATAACAGTCAAATATTTAGTATTATCTACATAATAGTCAATATGGTCATCAAACCACTCGATCGTGTAAACATGCCAGACTGTCTCTGCGTCACTGACATTGACCGTTGCTGTCTGCTGTGTGCCGTTGGCAAAGTAATAGTTGGGCGCATGCGCGCTGCCATGCACTACGCCCGGATCATAACCCACATACTCCATGATATCGATCTCGCCGCAGCCGGGCCAGCCTGTGGTATAGATATCCGTACCCAGCATCCAGATCGCAGGCCAGCTGCCCCGGCCGGCCGCTACTTTAGCCCGCACCGCTACCCGGCCGCAGGTAAAGGAAAAACGGTCCTGGGTCTTGATCCGCGCCGAGGTATATTCATACCCGTTCCACCAGTCACGCAGGGCCTTAATATACAACACGCCTCCGGACTGGTAGCAGTTTTCCGTGCGCGTAGTATATTTCTGCAGCTCATTATTAACTGTCCCCGGTTCCATGGTTTCGTGCTGCCATTTTCCGCTGTCCGGAGCGCCGCTGCCTGTAAACTCATCACTCCAGATCAGGTTATTATAATACCAGCTGCCCGCAGAGGAGCTGGCGGAGGAAACCGACTCTGTGGAAGATGATGAAGATACACCACCGCCGGCGCTGCTGTAATAAAAATCATCTATTTCAATCTCACCGCTGTTTCCGGGTACATTTACCTCAAACTTTAAGCCGGTAAGATTGGCCAGGGCCCAGGCCAGGCTGTAGGTAGCAGCTGTGCCGTCCGACTCCCAGCTTAAGGTACTAAGGTCAATACTTTTACTTTCCCAGCCCGCGGCAGCGGTTCCAATTACAGCTTTATATGAGCCGTAACCGTTACCGGCTGCAGGCGCTTCGGTTGTCATTAAAAGCAGCTTTATCTCCCCGCTGCCGCTTCCTTTTAGATTAAAATATATTGTTGCGATATCCTCACTTGTAAAGCTGACCGTTTTGCCGAAATCAAGGTAGAAATTGGCATATCCCCAGGTACCGCCGCCAATATTATAACTGTATTTAAGGGTGGAACTGCTCAAATCAATACTGCCGGTTACACTGTTCTCACCGTCTTCTTCATGCTGCCAGCTGCCCCAGCTGTTAAGAGCGGTCAGATTCTGATCATTAAAATCATCAAAATAATCAGCCGGTTCAATACCGGCTGATGAGCCGGCAGAGGAAACAGATGAAGCCGAAGATGATGAAAGCCCGGAAGATGCGGAACTGCCGGTCCCGCTGTATGAAAAATGAGCGGTAATTACCTGATCCTGATCCATCACTACACTGTTTCCGGAAATATCCCCGCTCCAGCTGTCAAAGCTGTAACCGCTGGCCGGATACGGAGTAAGGGTAACAGTTTCGCCCGGGCTGTAACCGCTCCTATACGGACTTTTAACGACCGTTCCGGCCGCAGCATTGGGTGAGACCAGCACAGTCAGTTGGTAAAGTCCTTCCGAGGAACTGCTGCCGGAAGAAGCAGCTGCATCATAATCTTTAGTACATGACCAAACAGCGGCCATAAAACAAAGACTTAACTTAAACAGGTTTTTCAGCATCAATTTACTCCTGAAATCTTTATTCCGGCAGTAATCCGCTCAAACCGGATTACTACTCTATCCTGATATTAGCAAAAAGATAGTCCTGCCCGTCCGTAGCAGTATGATCCTCCAGAAAGACCAGGGCGCTGGCTGCTGAGGCATCAAAAGTATTGATTTCATAAGTACCGCCGGAAACATTAATAAAATCAGAGATCGGAATTGTAATAGTTTCCCAGCTGCCCGGGGTTGAACCATACCAGCCGGCTACGCCGTTAGCGCCGGCGTCACTTTCAAACTTGACATTAACCGAGTCCGGTACTTTCATATCAAAAACCAGGGATTTACTGCTCAGTGTGTTCAGATCCAGAGTACCGGCATCACTTGAGTTAATCCAGAGTCCGGTCCAGGCAGCAGAGCTGTCAGTAAGACGGATTACAGAGGCGGTACCGGCCGGGGTATCAGCCGTATAGTTGTAGTCAGCAGTATAATCAAACACTCCGTATTGCGTATCGGCAACCCAGCCATCCGGAAATCCGTCATCATAGTAAACAGGTGAAGCCGGATTAAAAGTAAACCCGCTGCCGGCAGATGAACTGCTGGAACTGACACTTAAGGCAGCACTTGAAACTGAAGAAGATGAAGAGACTGCGGCGCTGCTGGAGGAGCTTACGGCTGAGTTTGCCGCACTTGAAACCGATGAGGCAGCACTGGAAGATGTACCCTCAATAATAAAATTGGCAGTAACCATTTTATCGCTATCCATTATCAGCTGAACAGTGTTGGAACTGCTGCCCAGCTCACCGCTCCAGCTGTCAAACAGATAACCGGCATTGGCCTGGGCTGCCAGCGTAACCTCTGTACCGCTGGAATAAGCAGTTTTGTCCGGCATTTTAAGAACACTGCCGGCAGCTGTATTGGGGCTGACCAGTACAGTTAGATTATAGGAAACCGGATCACTGTTCTCAGCAGGATTGTCCCCATCCTTACACGCTGCTGTTAAAACCAGACAGCAAACTGTTATAATACCAAATTTTTTAAACGTTTTCATTACAGACTCCTTTTACATTATCTGATCTAATTATATTCAGTTTCCCTTTAAAAAACCTTTTTAAATTTGCATATAACTTTGTCTTGTTTACAAGCTGAAACTGCTTTCTGACTTATCCTTACGATAGTTGTATTTCTATTAAGAACTAGTTTAAAAAATAATACTTTTTAAAACCTGTTTGCATAATAAAAACCATCAGGCTATAATTTTATCAGTTATGAAAAAAATACTCCTGCTCCTGCTTTTATCCGTTTCCCTCTTTGCAGTAGAGATCCGCCTGCGTCCCCCGGATAAATTTTACAACGAAAATAATACTATCAAGGCTGATTTTCATACTACTAAAATTCCCCTGCATAACAAACTTTTCTCCTATATAAAATACGGTATCATTATAACTTTTACCTATGACATTCATCTGTTCCGGCAAAGAGTACTCTGGGACAGTACAGTGACCAATATCAAGATAGTAAAAAAACTTAAATACAATATCTGGAATAATACTTTTTATGTGGAAACAGATTATCCTGAAAAAAAAATAAAACTTTTTAAAAATAAAAACAAAGTTAAAAATGAGATCTTTTACTTAAACAAAATCAATATCAGTCAAAAAGAACACCTAGATAAAAACTCCCTTTATTATTTCAAAACCAGACTTACTATTAAAATAACCAAACTGAAATCACTATTGCACGTTATTTATAATTTATTATCTATTTTTAAATATAAATCTTCCTATTCTTCCAGTCCGCTGTACACTACGCAGGCTCTGCTGCAGGCTGATGTTGATGCTTTTAAAAAACCCTGATCAGAAAAACTGACTGTATAAAGCGATAACCTGCTCTTGCAGAGATAAGAAAAAATTTAAAATATATGTTTTGATTTTATATACACCCACAAAAGTACCTATAGAAGATCCCAGGCTGGAAAAAAAAAGTACCAGTATCACGCGGGTAAA